>JAJZSA010000015.1 GCA_021822115.1 Pseudomonadota bacterium | reverse complement strand
GATATAATGCGCGTTTTGCGGAGGAAGGTTCCATGCGTATCACCCAGAAAGCCCTAACATTCGACGATGTCCTGCTCGTTCCTGCGCAATCCGACGTCCTGCCGCGTGATGTCAGCCTGCGCACCCAACTCACCCGTAACATCCAGTTGAACATCCCGCTGCTCTCGGCAGCCATGGATACCGTGACCGAAGCACGCCTGGCCATCGCATTGGCGCAGGAAGGCGGCATCGGCATCGTGCACAAGAACATGGGCGCCAAGGAACAGGCCGCACATGTGGCACGCGTCAAGCGCTTCGAGAGCGGTGTGGTGAAAGATCCCATCAGCATCACGCCGGAGATGACCGTGCGCGATGTACTGACCCTGACGCGCCAGCACAAGATATCCGGCTTGCCGGTCCTGCAAGGCAAACAACTGGTCGGTATCGTCACCAACCGCGACCTGCGTTTCGAGAGCAACCTCGACCAGCCGGTCAGCAACATCATGACGCCCAAGGAGCGTCTGATCACGGTCAACGAGAACGCGAGCCATGACGAGGCGCGCAGCCTGATGCACAAACATCGCATCGAGCGCGTGCTGGTGGTGAACGACGCCTTCGAACTGTGCGGTCTGATGACCGTCAAGGACATCCTGAAATCCACCGAGCATCCGCTGGCCTGCAAGGACAGCCAGGGACGTCTGCGCGTGGGGGCCGCTGTCGGTGTGGGCGAGGGTACCGAGGAGCGCGTGGCGCTGCTGGTCGAAGCCGGCGTGGACGTGATCGTGGTGGACACCGCGCACGGCCATTCGCGTGGCGTGCTGGACCGCGTGAAGTGGGTGAAGAAACATTTTCCGCAGGTCGATGTGATCGGCGGCAACATCGCCACGGCCGCTGCCGCCAAAGCGCTGCTGGACCATGGCGCCGATGCAGTCAAGGTCGGCATCGGCCCCGGTTCCATCTGCACCACGCGCATGGTGGCGGGCGTCGGCGTGCCGCAGATCGCGGCCATCCATAATGTGTCGGAAGCACTGGTCGGCACCGGTGTGCCGATGATCGCCGATGGCGGCATCCGTTTCTCCGGTGACATCGCCAAGGCCATCGCGGCGGGCGCCAACTGCGTGATGCTGGGCGGCCTGTTCGCCGGCACGGAAGAGGCGCCGGGCGAGATCGAACTGTTCCAGGGCCGTTCCTACAAGTCCTATCGCGGCATGGGCAGCCTGGGCGCGATGCAACTCGGTTCCAAGGACCGTTACTTCCAGGACAACGAAGGCAACAACGACAAGCTGGTGCCGGAAGGTGTCGAAGGGCGCGTACCGTACAAGGGCAGCGTGCTGGCGGTGATCCACCAGCTGCTCGGAGGTCTGCGTGCCAGCATGGGTTACCTGGGTTGCAAGGACATCCCCACCATGCATGCCAAGGCAGAGTTCGTCGAGATCACTTCCGCCGGCATCCGTGAGTCGCATGTGCATGACGTGCAGATCACCAAAGAAGCGCCCAACTACCACATCGATTAATGTCATTCAGGGCCCGCGCAAGCGGGCCTTTCAACACCATGTCCCACAAAAAGATACTCATCCTTGATTTCGGTTCCCAGTACACCCAATTGATCGCCCGCCGCGTGCGCGAGACGCATGTCTATTGCGAACTGCATCCGTGGGACATGAGCGAAGCGGATATCCGCGCGTTCCAGCCGACCGGCATCATCCTGTCCGGCGGTCCCAATTCCGTCTACGAAGAAGAGACGCCGAAAGCGCCCCAGGTGGTGTTCGAACTGGGCGTGCCGGTGCTGGGTATCTGCTACGGTATGCAGACCATGGCGGCCCAACTGGGCGGCAAGGTCGAGAGTGGCAAGGTGCGCGAGTTCGGCTACGCGGAGATCCGTGCGCACGGGCATTCCCGCCTGTTCGACGGTATCCAGGACAAGAGCAATGCACAAGGCCACGGCCTGCTCGATGTGTGGATGAGCCATGGCGACAAGGTCACCGCCTTGCCGCCCGGCTTCACCACCATCGCCTCCAACGAGGCGACGCCGTTCGCCGCCATGGCGGATGAGGCGCGCGGTTTCTATGCCGTGCAGTTCCATCCCGAGGTCACCCATACCTATCAGGGCAAAGCCATCCTCGGCCGCTTCGTGCACGACATCTGCGGCTGTGGCCAGGACTGGAACATGCCGGATTACATCGCCGAAGCGGTGGCCAAGATCAAGGCGCAGGTGGGCGACGAGGAGGTCATCCTCGGTCTGTCCGGCGGCGTGGATTCCTCGGTGGCGGCAGCACTGATCCACCGCGCCATCGGCGACCAGCTGACCTGCGTGTTTGTGGACAACGGCCTGTTGCGTCTGGACGAAGGCAAGCAGGTGATGGAGACCTTTGCGCAGAACCTGCACATGAAGGTGATCCATGTCGATGCCAGCGCAGAGTTCATGAAACACCTCGCCGGCGTTTCCGATCCTGAGCAGAAGCGCAAGATCATCGGCCGCGAATTTGTGGAAGTGTTCCAGCGCGAGTCGGCCAAGCTGAAGAGTGCCAAGTGGCTGGCACAGGGCACCATCTATCCGGACGTGATCGAATCCGCCGGCTCCAAGACCAAGAAGGCGCATACCATCAAGTCGCACCACAACGTGGGCGGTCTGCCGGAATCCATGCACCTGAAGCTGCTGGAGCCGCTGCGCGAACTGTTCAAGGACGAAGTGCGTGAGCTGGGGATCGCGCTCGGTCTCCCGGCCGACATGATCTACCGCCATCCTTTCCCCGGCCCCGGCCTGGGGGTACGCATCCTCGGCGAAGTGAAGCGTGAATATGCCGACCTGCTGCGTCGCGCCGATGCCATCTTCATCGAAGAACTGCGCAGTACCAAGGATGCCAGCGGCAAGAGCTGGTATGACCTCACCAGCCAAGCCTTCACCGTGTTCCTGCCGGTCAAGTCGGTCGGCGTGATGGGCGATGGCCGCACCTACGAATGGGTGGTGTCCTTGCGTGCGGTGCAGACGCAGGACTTCATGACCGCGCATTGGGCGCATCTACCGTATGAACTGCTGGGCAAGGTGTCCAATCGCATCATCAACGAAGTGCGCGGCATCAACCGCGTGGTCTACGACATCTCGGGCAAGCCGCCTGCCACCATCGAGTGGGAGTGAGCAGCCCCCGCCGGCCTTGAAGTCCCTTGTGCGTTACAGCAGATCCGATCTGCTCCGGATGGGCGGGCTTGCGCTCGCCTATGCGGCGCTCACCTGGCTGATCCTGACTTACTTCACCACTGACGGAGATATCTCTGTCGTGTGGATTCCCAGCGGCCTGGGTGTAGCCATCGTCTTGCTGCTGGGTACGCGCTATTGGCCAGCGATCTTCGGTGGCGCCATGCTGGCCTATCTGGTGGTTGGGCGCGCATTCTGGCCCTCGCTGTTCATCGCTGCCAGCAACGTCATCGAACCCCTGCTGGTGGCTTGGGTGTTGCAGCGGATGGGGCGTTTCAGCAAACGTCTGGATACTCCGCCGGACTTCTTCAAACTGATGTTGGCCGGGGCACTCAGTGCGGCACTGGCGGCAGCCCTCGGGGTGATGACGCTGACCGCCTTCGGCATCGTGCCGCCTGCCAATTCCCCGCATGGTCTGCTGCAATGGTGGATGGGCAACCTGCTGGGGATCACGCTGGGGGCGCCGTTGCTGCTGGTGTGGCGTGGCTGGCCGCGGCGCTGGTTCGAGAGTCCACGGCGGCGCCTGGAGACCGTGCTGTTCCTGACCACCTCGGTCTTGGCCTCGCAAATCCTGTTCGGCGACTGGTTGCATGGCGCCGAAGTGCCACGCAGTTACCTGATGTTCCTGTTCGTCTCTTGGGGCGCGCTGCGCTTCGGCCGACGCGGCGCAACACTGATCGTGTTGCTCGCGGCGGGACACGGTCTGTTCGGTGCGTTGCATGGTTACGGCGTGTTCGCCGCCGACCTGCAACAGACGCAGTTGGGCAATTTCTGGCTCTACATCATGACCTTGGGTTTCGTCGGCATCACCCTGGCGACCACCATCAATGCCATGTTCCGCAACGAGGAGACCATCCAGCGCCAGGCGCATTACGATGAGCTCACCCAGTTGCCCAACCGCCGTTTGTTCCGTGACCGCCTGCAACAGATGATGCGCCAGGTGCTGCGGCATGGCGGTGCGCTATCCCTGTTGCTGATCGACCTGGACCGCTTCAAGGAGGTCAACGACACCTTGGGGCACAATGCGGGCGATGACCTGCTGGTGGATGCGGCGCGGCGTATCCGGGGCTGTATCCGCGATACCGATACCGTTGCGCGCATGGGCGGCGACGAGTTCGTGGTCATCCTGGGTGACCTGACCGACCATGCCGGCATCGAGCGCGTGGCGCAGAGCATCATCGACCGTCTGACCGAACCGTTCATGCTGGGCACGGAGCAGGTCTACGTCTCCGCCAGTATCGGTATCGCGCTCTATCCGGACGATGCCGCAGACATCGAGACCTTGCTCAAACATGCCGATCAGGCGATGTATGTGTCCAAGGGGCTGGGACGCAACTGCTACAGCTACTTCACCGGCGAGATGCAGCAACAAGCGCAGAAACGCCTGCGTCTGACCAACGATCTGCGCGGTGCGCTGGCACGCCAGGAACTGCGTGTGTATTACCAGCCCATCGTCGAGCTGGCCACCGGCAAGATCCACAAGGCCGAGGCCTTGCTGCGCTGGCAACATCCGACGCGTGGACTGGTCAATCCGGTGGACTTCATCCCGCTGGCAGAGGAGAGCGGCATGATAGGCGCCATCGGCGACTGGGTGTTCCGTCAGGCAGCCAATCAATGCAAGCTGCTCAAATTGCAATACGACGCCAGCTTCCAGATCAGTGTGAACAAATCCCCGGCACAGTTCCGCAACGACGAACCGCGTGCCCAGCAATGGCTGAAACTGCTGGACGAGCTCGGTCTGGCCGGCCAGGGCATCACCATCGAGATCACCGAAGGCCTGTTGCTGGATGCCGGCGATACGGTGCAGACGCGCATTACCGCCTTGCGTGAAGCCGGCATGCAGGTCGCCATCGACGATTTCGGCACCGGCTATTCCTCGCTGTCCTATCTCAAGAAGTTCGATATCGACCATCTCAAGATCGACCGCTCCTTCGTCAGCAACCTGGAACACAATCCGGACGACCTGGCATTGTGCGAGGCGATCATCGTGATGGCGCACAAGCTGGGGCTGAAGGTGATCGCCGAAGGGGTGGAGACCCCGTTGCAGCGCGACATGTTGCAGGCCGCCGGCTGCGATTTCGCCCAAGGGTTCCTGTTCTCCCGCCCGGTGCCGGCCGACCAGTTCGAAGCCTTGCTGCACGACGGCAAGACGAAATAGGCCGGAATCCCCCCTTTATTCCCCGCATGCCGGATCCCGCCGGCTGTTAATTTAGCCTCGTGCCGAAAAACGGCTGTCAGTTCGAAAACGAGGTGAAACATGTCCGCACCCAACAAGATCCGTCTGGTCTCCTCGCGTGAGGGGGAGCATCCCGCAGAATCCGAGGCCATCCTCGAATCGCGCAACCGCATCGAAGCCGAGATCGATGCCCAGCTCGCCGCCCAGG
The DNA here is from genome assembly GCA_021822115.1 of Pseudomonadota bacterium. Next base: position 36,888 of record JAJZSA010000015.1, on the reverse strand, counting down.
CACGCTCGCGCGCCGAGGCGCATGCCCGTGCCATCGCGCAAAGCAAGGCGCAACGCGAGAGCGAGATCGCCGAACAGATCGAATTGCGCAACCGCGCCGAAGCGCAACTGGTGGACGAGGTGCGCAACCGGCTGGAGCAGGAGCGTGCCTTGACTTTGGCGGCGCAGGAAAAGGTCGCTGCCGAAGCGCAACTGGCCGAGTCCGTGCGCATCCGCAAGCAATCGGAACAGGAAACCCAGGCCGAACTGGCGAAACGCATCGCGGCGGAACAGCGCCTGCATGAAGAACAGCGTCGCCGTGCCGAGATCGAGCATGAGGTCGCGCTGAAGGCGCAGGAACAGGAAAGCGCGGAAGCCGAACTGACCCGTCTGGCGGCCGAGAAATTGAAGAAGGAGCGCGAGGTCGTGGCGCTGGTGAACGCCAAGCTCGCCGCGGAACGTTCGGTACAGGAAGCGCTCATCGCACGTGAACGCAGCGAAGCACTGGCCCTGAGCGAAGCGCAGGCGCGTGTCGCGGCAGAACTGGAAGTGGAACGTGCTGCCGCTGCGCGTGCAGAGGAAGAACGTGCGTTGACCGAGAGCATCGAACTGCGTACCCGTGTCGAGCGGCAGAACGAAGCAGAGATCGCGGCACGCAATGCCGCCGAGTGCCGCATCGCCGAGATCGCCCGCCAATCGCTGGAGAAAGAGCAGCAGGCGCGCATCGCAGCGGAAGAGAAACTGGTTGCGGAGCAGGAAGCCCTGCGTCTGCTGAACGAGCGCGTGGAGACCGAACGCAAGGCCGCCAAAGAGCGTGAAGAAGCCAATCGCTTGCTGCGCCAGGCCGAGGCTGATGCGCGTGATCTGCTGGTCGCGGAAGAGCAGGCACGCCGCGCCGCCGAATCGCGCGCCGAAACGGAACGCCAGCTGGTACGCGAGGCTCAGCAGCGCGCCGAAGCCGACATGTACGTGGCACGTGCGCTGGAGCTGCAACTGGCCACCGAGCAGCAAGCCATCGCCAATGCCCGCAAGCATCAGGAGATGGCGGAGCGTGCTCAGGAACTGGCCGCCGAGAAGGCCGCAGCGGAACAGGAACTCTATCTGGCCGCGCAGCAACAGGCAGCGTACGAGAAGCAGGAACTGCAACTGCTGCAAGAGAAGCTGGACAGCATCAATCAGCAAGTGTCCGTCGCCGCCGAGCGGGTGCAACTGGCCATCGCCGCTTGTGAGGCTGAAGAGCTGCGTCTGACCGCAGAGCAGGAAGAGCAGGCGGCGATGCGGCAGCGCATCGAAGCCGATCAACTGGCCGCCCAGATCGCTGAACAGCGTGCCGAAGCGGAACTGGAAGCAGAGCGTGTGGCGCGTGAATATGCGGTATCCGAGCAACAGCTGCTCGATACCATCGCAGCACGACAGGCCGAAGACCAGCAATTGCTCGAAACCAATATCGCCCGTCTGGAACAAGAGCGTCGTGCCGAGCAGGCGGTGGCTGAGCGACTGGTTGCGGAGCAGGCGATGTTGCAGGCCGCCGGTGAAAAAGAAGCGATCGCCGCACGTGCCGCCAACATGGCGCGCATGAAAACCCAGGCATTGAACGAAGCGCTCAAGGTCGAAGAAGCAGCCTTGCAAGCGGATGCCCGTGCCGTGGTGGCCGCGCGTCAGCGTCAGGCTGCCGCAGCCGAAGCGTTGCGCGTCGCAGAAGAGAACGTACGCGAACAAGAGGCACTGGCCCAGATCGAACAGGCACGCGTGGCTGCCGAGACGGAACTGGCCGAGCGCCTGGCTCTGGAGACGGCCGCGCAGACCGAGCAGGTCGCTGCGTTGCAGCGTGAGAGCGAAGCGGTGGCGGCACGCATCGAGAGTGAACAGCTGTTGCGCGAGATGAGCTTGCAACGCGCCGAAGCCGAGCGTCAGGCCAAGGCGGTGGCAGAAGAGAAGGCCAGATTGCAGGCTGAACTGAAGCTGATGAACGAAGCCTATGCCGAAAACGACGTGCGCAAGAACAGCGAACTGCGCGAAGAGATGCAGATGCTGAACGCCGAACTGGAGACGGAGAACCTGTTGGGGCGCCTGCGCCGCAGCCGCTGGGTGGCACGCATGTCACAAGGCGCGCTGGCAGCCAGCCTGTTGCTGGCGGCTACGCTGTGGCTGGGTGCTGCGCAGCCGACGGCCTATGCCTCGGGACAGATCGCCACCAAGCCGGTGGTTGTGCAACCTGCGCAACCGACGCAACAGCGCGTCGATCTGGCCAGTTTCCAGATGTCTACCGAACTCAGCTTGCCGCAGACACCGACGGCAGAATGATTCATCGCAGGGAGGGGAGAGCGGTGGCGGATGCCACCGCTTTTTTTTATCCGTGTTTCAGCGCGAGTACTTCGGCTGCCAGCGTTTCAGCAACAAGGCATTGCTGACCACCGACACCGAACTCATGGCCATCGCCGCACCGGCGACCACCGGATTGAGCATGCCCAGCATCGCCAGCGGGATGCCCAGCACGTTGTAGGCGAAGGCGAAGAACAGGTTCTGCTTGATCTTGCGCAAGGTGGCGCGCGACAGGTCGATGGCATCGGCCACCGACATCAGGTCGTTGCGCATCAGCGTGATGTCGGCGGCTTCCAGCGCGATGTCGCTGCCACTCTTCATGGCGAAGCTCACGTCGGCGGCGGCCAGTGCCGGGGCGTCGTTGATGCCGTCGCCCACCATGCCCACCACCGTGCCGCCGGTCTTGAAGCGCGCGATGTGCTGCGCCTTGTCCTGCGGCAACACTTCGGCCAGGTATTCATCCAATCCCGCTTGTTGTGCGATGGCGCGCGCGGTCGCCTCGTTGTCGCCGCTCAGCATCACCACGCGCAAGCCCATGCCGCGCAGACGTGCCACGGCGTCGCGACTGCTCTCGCGCAAACGGTCGGCCAGCGCGATGCTGCCCAGTAACATGCCATCGCGCGCGACCACGATCACGCTGCGGCCAGCCGCTTGTATCGCGGTCAGGGCCGCATCATCCAGTGCCACGCCCTGACTGCGCGCGAAGGCGGCCGAACCGAGCAGGCAGTCCACGCCGTCGAAACGCGCACTCACGCCCTGGCCGCTGTATTCGCGCAAGTCGGTGACTTCATAAGAGGCGTTGTCGTTGGCATGGGCCAGCACGGCACGCGCCAGCGGATGGGTGGAATGCTGGGCCAGCGCGACGGCGGTATGCAGCAGTTCCGCCGCACTGAGCCCGCCAGCGGGGATGACGTCGGTCACGGCAGGTGTGCCTTCGGTCAGTGTGCCGGTCTTGTCCAGCACCAGGATGTCCAGTTTGTGCGCACGTTCGAGCGCGGCGGCGTCCTTGGCCAGGATGCCGGCATGCGCGGCACGACCGGTGGCGACCACCACCGCGGTCGGCGTGGCCAATCCCAAGGCGCAGGGACAGGCGATCACCAGCACCGATACCGCATTGATGAGTGCGGTGCTGAAATCGCCCTGATACAGCCACCAGCCGATGAAGGTGAGCAGGGCGATGCCCAGTACGGCGGGCACGAAGATGCCGGAGATGCGGTCGGCCAGACGCTGGATGGCGGCCTTGCTGCCTTGCGCCTGTTCCACCAGGCGGATGATGGCGGCGAGCTGGGTCTGCGAACCGACCGCCAGCGCGCGGCAGCGCAACACGCCTTGCTGGTTGAGGGTGGCGGCATACACCTTGTCGCCGGGCTGTTTGCTCTGCGGCAGGCTCTCGCCGGTGAGCATGGCTTCGTCGATGGCCGAGTCGCCTTCCTGCACGATGCCGTCCACCGGCACGCTCTCGCCGGGGTGCACGATATAGATGTCCTCGGGACGCAGCGAACCGGCCGAGACGTCGAGCAACTGGCCGTTGCGTTCGGCATGGGCGAGTTTGGGTTGCAGGTTGACCAAGGCTTCCAGCGCGGCCGAGGCTTTGCCTTTGGCGCGCGCTTCCAGCAGCTTGCCCATCAGTACCAAGGTGATCAGGGTGGCGCTGGCTTCGAAATATACGGGTTGGTCGAGGCCGAGCAACCACACTGCAACGCTCATGAAGTAGGCCGCGCTGGTGCCGAGTGCGACCAGCACATCCATGTTGCTGCCGCCGCTGCGCAAGGCGGCCCAGGCGCCATGGTAGAAACGTGCGCCGGCCCAGAACTGTACCGGCGTGGCGAGCAGCCATTGCAGCCACAGCGGGAACATCAGATGCACGCCGGCGAACATCAGCGCCATCTCGACGATCAGCGGCAGGGTGAGCAGCAGCGAGAGCAGGAAATGGTTGCGTTCGCGGCGCAGCAGGGCGAGACGCGCGGCCTTCTCGGCAGCGAAATCGCGCGCCGGGTGGGCGTCGAAACCGGTATGGCGCACCGTCGCCAGGATGGTGTCCAGGCTGGTGTGGGCGGGGTCGTAGGTGAGGCTGGCTTTTTCGGTGGCGATGTTCACCACGGCGGTGACATCGGGCAATTCGTTGAGGGATTTTTCCAGACGGGCAGAGCAGGATGCGCAACGCATCCCGGCGATCTGCAATTCGGCGTGTTCTGTCTTTTCAGTCATGGCACGCCGAATCTACCACGATTTACAGCGGGCGTTTCAGACTCACGCCGCCGCGCAACTGGCCGGGCTTGTAGCCGGTGGCCTGGTCATGCGGATAGTCCTCGGCCAAACGGGCCTGTACGCCGGCCGGGATCTCTTCCTGGCTGCCATGGCAGGTGACGCAACCGGGTTGCAGCACGATGCCCTTCATGTAGCGCAGGTATTTGCCATTCGGCTCTTTTACTACTTCGGCATATTCCAATGTCTCTGGCTTGGCACCTTTGGCCAGTTGTTTTTCCAGTTTCTTCAGCGCTTTCTGCTCCCACTCGTCCGGGGTGCCCAGCATCGGGTTGCGCACCTTGAGCGAGACGCGGGTCAGCTTGAAGCCTTGCTGGCGCGAGATGTCGCCGGCCAGCTTGGGCGCGATCTCCTTGCACACCTTGATCGCGGCATCGGGGCCGCCTTCGGTCACGGCCTTCTTGTTCTCGGCCATCAGTTGCTGCATGAACGGGCCGACCACGGCGCGGCTCTCTTCGCGGTATTGCTCCAGCTTGTCGGCCATGGCCGGGGCGGACAGCAACAGGGCGCTCAACAACAGGGATCTTTTCATGGGTTCTCCTTCAAAAAAACGCCCGACACGGAGCCGGGCGGTACTGGGGAAAAATATGTTCTTACTTCTTTTCGGTGGAGCAGGTGTTCATGCCGAAGATCGCATAGGCCGGGCAGAAGCCGATGGCGCCGGTCAACAGCGGCACCACACCGATCCAGCCCCAGGCGCCTATGGTCTCGGTCAGCGTCAGGCCGATCAGGGCCAGTCCGACGATCACACGCAGTCCACGATCGATACCACCTTCATTGCATTTCATCTTCGACTCCTTTCTTCAGGGTTGCGGTTAGCGGATGTTACTCCGACTTCAATTGCCATGCCGAGTGGCAAGCCACACAGCTGGAAAGGGTATTGCCCAGCATGCCGAGCACCTCATTAGCGGGCTTGCCGGCGGCGGCCGCCGCGATGTCATCCATGGCATGGTGCACACTCATGCCCAGTTGTTTGAACGACAGCGGCAACTTGGCCATCAGCGCCGGATTCACGTCGGCGGCCGAGCCCATGCCGGATGCGCGTGCGGCTTTTGCCACCTGCGCCATGTCGTTGCGGTTCACGCCATCCACGATGCCTTGCACGGAAGTGAGCAGACCGCGCATCTCCAGCAGAACCAGTTCTCGTTCGGCCGGTTGCAGCACGATGGCGGTGCGTTCGCCCGGGACGCTGACCGTGTTGCCGCGCACGAAGAACCAGCCCAGTGCAATGGCACTGATGACCCACAGCAGGATGGCGAAGATGGCGAGACGGGATTTCATGAGGACTCCTTCCGTTCAGAATGCGCGGCATCTTAGATAAGGGGCGCAGGGCTGTCTGTGAGGAAAATCACATATGCCGGTTGAGCCCACCGCGCTTTCCTGTTTCAATCCATGCCCATCACTTCATCAGGGGGAAACATGGCGCAGGCGAGCATCGGCATCATCGGTGGCAGCGGGGTCTATGACATCGAAGGGCTGCAAAACAAACGTTGGGAGAAAGTGACTTCCCCGTTCGGCGACCCTTCGGATGAGTTGCTGTTGGGCGAGCTCGGCGGCGTGCAACTGGCCTTCCTGCCGCGCCATGGGCGCGGGCACAAGATCCCGCCCTCGGAGATCAACTTCCGCGCCAACATCGATGCTTTGAAGCGCGCCGGTTGTACCGACGTCATCTCGGTCAGCGCCGTCGGTTCGTTGCGCGAACATCTTTCTCCCGGCACCTTCGTCATCGTCGACCAGTTCATCGACCGCACCTTCGCGCGCGCGAAATCCTTCTTCGGAAACGGCCTGGTGGCGCATGTCTCCATGGCGCACCCGGTGTGTACCCGTCTGGGCGACCATATCCAGACAGCCGCCATAGAAGCCGGCATCAGCGTGATGCGCGGCGGTACCTACTTGGTGATGGAAGGGCCGCAGTTCTCCACCTTGGCGGAGTCCGAGCTGTACCGGCAGTGGGGCTGCGACGTGATCGGCATGACCAACATGCCGGAAGCCAAACTGGCACGCGAGGCCGAGCTTTGCTATGCCACGGTGGCCATGGTCACCGATTACGATTGCTGGCATCCCAACCACGACGACGTGACGGTGGACCAGATCGTGCAGGTGCTGCTGGCCAATGCCGACAAGGCGCGCACGCTGGTGAAACATGCCGTGCCGCACGTGGCCGGTGACGACAAGGCCTGTGAGTGCGGTTGCCGTAGTGCCTTGCAGCATGCGCTGATCACCGCACCGCAGGCACGCGATGCGGCCATGGTGCAGAAACTGCAAGCCGTCGCGGGGCGGGTACTTAAATAACCCAATTCCCTCTCCTGGCCTGTCGGCCACCCTCTCCCGCATGCGGGAGAGGGGCTGGGGGAGAGGGGGAGGAAAGAATGAGCGAACAACAATTACGCGTAGCCCTGCTAACGATTTCCCGCCGCATGGTCGAACTCGGCCTCAATCGCGGCACGGCGGGCAACGGCTCGGTGCGCTGCGCGGGCAACATCCTCATCACCCCGTCGGCCCTCCCGGTCGCCGAGATGACAGAAGCCGACCTGGTGTTGCTGGATACGCAAGGCAAGGTCCTGCAAGGCCGCAAACCTTCAAGCGAATGGCGCTTCCATTGCGACATCCTCGCCGCCCGTCCCGAGATCGGTGCCGTGCTGCACATGCACTCCACCTATGCCACCACCATGGCTTGTCTGGGTAAGGACGTGCCTGCCGTGCACTACCACATCGCCATCGCGGGCGGCGACAGCATCCGCTGCACGCCATACACCATCTTCGGCGAACAGAACCTGTCCGACCTCGCGCTGGAAGCACTACATGGTCGTAAGGCCTGCCTGCTCGGCAACCACGGCATGATCGCTTTGGGCAAAGACCTGGATGAAGCGCTGTCCGTGGCACAGGAAGTGGAGTTCCTGTGCGAGGTCTACTGGCGCACCTTGTCGGTGGGCGCGCCGAACATCCTCACCGCACAACAGATGCATGATGTGCAAGCGAAGTTCGTCGAATACAAGAAACGTAATTGAATGATGCGATCAAAGAACCTCGTCATTCCGGCGCAGGCCGGAATCCAGCAATTTCACAACTTCCGCGCAGCGGGCAAAGATGAGTCGCCCGGCAGACGCGGGAACTCTTCAATCGACTGGATTCCGGCCTGCGCCGGAATGACGGCATCACAATTGCAACAGAATCTCATCTAAGGAAACCACCATGCCCATCAAATCCCGCGTCCGCACCGTCCCGCATTACCCCAAGCAGGGCATCATGTTCCGCGACATCACGACGGTACTTAAAGACCCTGTCGGCCTGCGCGCCACCATCGACGAACTGGTGCGCCGCTATAAGGACGTAAAGATCGACAAGATCGCCGGCATAGAATCGCGCGGCTTCATCCTCGGCGCGCCGCTGGCCTACGCGCTCGGCATCGGCTTCGTGCCCATCCGCAAGAAAGGCAAACTGCCCGCCGAAGTCATCGGCCACGACTACGAACTGGAATACGGCACCGACCGCATCGAGATCCACACCGATGCCATCTCGAAAGGTGAGAAGGTACTGCTGGTGGACGACCTCATCGCCACCGGCGGTACGGCCGAAGCGGCCTGCATCCTGATCGAGAAGATGGGCGGCCACGTCATCGAATGCAGCTTCATGATCGACCTGCCGGACATCGGCGGTCGCAAGCGGCTGGAGAAGCGCGGGCACAAGGTGTTTGCGTTGTGCGAGTTCGAGGGGGATTAAGTGTGCTTGGTCTGACAAGTTAAATCGCCAGCTTATGAAGCATTATCAAGACACCGAGACTGGACAGATATGGGCATTCGACGATGGAGTGGATCCTTTTAAGTTAAACAATCGCAATATTCCCACTACATTGTCCGAGAAGGTAATAAGCAAACCAGATGAGACTCATGTTTGGTTTAATGGCGCTTGGATTAAAGAAAGTGAAGCTCCAAAAGGCTATAAGCCCCCAGTATCTAGTGTTCCTGCATATAACCCTGCGTGGGTTTCATTTTTGTTTCCTCCATATACTATTGTCTTGCCCGATTCTGAGGATATTGGCAATATCTCATTTGAGCAGGCTTCGCTGAAGTTTTATGACAATGAAAAATTGTCTGCTGTTGTTACAGCATTACCTCTTCGCAAAGCCGAAAATATTCCTGCCTTGATTACTTATGATGGAGCAATCGCCATCCCAAGAAATGCCGATTATCCTTCGACAGAAATTGCCATTGAAAGCATTAACCGAATTCTTTGTGCATCCCTGCTTGGAGGAATACATGTTGAGGCTATAGATGCACGAGGGTTGGTTTGCGGAAGCCTGTATAGAGAAAAAGACATTTTCGTTAACAACCCTACGTTTCATGGGCGACTCAGGCACAAGGATGCATCGGTACAAGAGCTTTTTTCTACATTGATGCATCCACGAATTGTCCGAGTGTCTGAACTGAATAATGCATATCTTCATGGAATTAAGGTGCTGGAGGCGATAAGTAATTTTTCGCCCATATTCCTGCTGAGAGGGTATTCAGCCTTGTTGTATCGGAATTGGAATGATGCTTTGAGTAATCTTTGGATCGTCGTAGAGCAGCTCACTTGGCATGTGTGGGAAAAACACTTTCTAAGTGATGCAACTCTTCATCCGAAGAGTATGAAAACCAGGCTTAAATCACTTAAGGATGACAATCGTACTTGGTCAATATCAGTGAAACATGAATTGTTGTGGCAAACCAAGTTTATATCTGAGGAGTGCTATGTCTCACTATCTTTAGCGCGCCAATCAAGAAATGATTTAGTACATAAGGGAGGCATTCCTGATCCCACTACAATCGGAAATCTCTGGAAAGGCATATTTGAATTACTTGAATCGGCATCTGGTATTGCTCAGCTCGGTATGCGTCAACTAATCACCTTTGTTGAAACGCCAACAACCACGCTTGTTTTTCAATTCAATAGGCCTATTGAATATCCAGAACTTGGATTCCCAGAGAAAAATAACTTTGATGAATGGCAAGAGCTTTCAAATAAGCTCATATCAAAAATTGGGAAAGAGAAATGAAAGTCGAAACCCTGCGCTGGTTCAACAACCGGCTGGAGATGATCGACCAGCGTGTCCTGCCGGCTGCGTTCGAGTATCTGAGCTATTACACCGCCGCGTCGGTGGCGGAGGGCATCCGCAAGATGGTGGTGCGCGGTGCGCCGGCCATCGGCGTGGCGGCGGCGTATGGCGTGGCGTTGGAAGCGTTGCGCTTGAGCCGGGCCGTTGAAGGTCGTCATTCCGGGCTTGACCCGGAATCCAGTGATTTGAAAAAACTGGATTCCCGCCTTCGCGGGAATGACGAAGCCGGGGATTTCAATGCGGGCATGGAAGAAGGGTTCAAGGTGCTGGCGGCCAGTCGGCCGACGGCGGTGAACCTGTTCTGGGCCTTGCAGCGCATGCGCAAGGTTTGGGAGAGCGTGGCGACGCAATCGCCGCAAGCCATCGCGCAGCGCTTGCTGGTCGAGGCGCATGAGATCCTGGCCGAGGATATCCGTATCAACAAGGCGATGGGCGCGCATGGCGCGACCTTGCTGAAAGACGGGGCGCGGGTGCTGACGCATTGCAATGCGGGCGCGCTGGCGACGGCAGGGTGGGGCACGGCGCTGGGGGTGTTCCGTTCGGCGGTGGAGGCGGGCAAGAAGATCTCGGTGATCGCCGACGAGACGCGGCCGTTCCTGCAAGGGGCGCGGTTGACGGCGTGGGAGATGGTGCAGGAGGGCATCCCGGTGACGCTGATCACCGACAACATGGCCGGCCACCTGATGGCGCACGGCGAGATTGATGCGGTGGTGGTAGGCACCGACCGTGTGGCGGCCAATGGCGATGTGGCGAACAAGATCGGCACTTATATGGTGGCGGTGCTGGCGAAGCGCCATAACATCCCGTTCTATGTCGCGTGCCCGTTGTCGACCATCGACCTCAACATCGCTTCGGGTAAGGACATCCCCATCGAGGAGCGTGCCGCCGATGAGGTGAAGGGTTTCCGCGACTATCATTGGGCGGCGGAGGGCGTGCAGATACGCAACCCGGCTTTCGATGTGACGCCGGCCGAACTGGTGACCGGCCTGATCACCGAGCGGGGCGTGGTGCTGGCCCCGGACGCCACCGGCATCCGCAAATTGTTTGCCTGATGCCGCCCGGCTCGGCCGGGTGTCAGGCGTCATATGGCATCCGGGGCAGGTCAGGCGGATTCTTGCGCCTATTCTTTAAATAGCTGTTTCCATTGGCGCATGCCTTTGGTACAATCCGCGCCGTTTTCAGATGGGCCTTGAGCCCGTTTTTTATTTGTGGGGTCGAATATGGACGTGGCGAAGCTGGTCGAGACGACGTTGTCCGGCATGGGCTATGAGCTGGTCGATCTGGAGTTGTCCGGGCGCGGTCTGATGCGCGTGTTCATGGACAAGCCGGAAGGCATCTCGGTGGAAGATTGCGAGCGGGTGAGCAACCAGCTGGTGCGTCTGTTCACCGTGGAAGGCGTGGAATATGAGCGTCTGGAGGTGTCTTCGCCCGGCCTGGATCGCGTGGTGAAGAAGGAAGCGGATTTCGTGCGCTTCAAGGGGCAGCAGGCCAAATTCAAGCTGCGTCTGCCGGTCGAGGGGCGCAAGCAACTGGTCGGTGTCATCGGCGAATTGCGGGATGGCGTGTTGCAGTTGGAGATAGAGGGCGGTTCGGTCGCGATCGAGCTGTCGAATGTGGATAAGGCCCGTCTGGTGCCGGTGTTTTGATATTGATGCAGTCGGAGAATAACGATGAGTCGTGAAGTTCTGTTGTTGGTGGATGCCCTGGCGCGTGAGAAGAACGTGGACAAGGAGATCGTGTTCGGCGCGCTGGAATCGGCGCTGGCCTCGGCGACCAAGAAGCGTTTCGTGGATGAGGAAGCGGACGTGCGCGTGAGCATCGACCGCCAGTCCGGCGAATACGAGTCGTTCCGTCGCTGGATGGTGTGCGACGACGAGACCTTCGAAACCCCGGAACTGCATATCAAGCTGGAAGAGGCGAAGAAGCGCGACCCCAAGGTCGAGCTGGAAGGCTACATCGAAGAGCCGCTGGAGAACATCGACTTCGGCCGTATCGGCGCACAGGCTGCCAAGCAGGTGATCTTCCAGAAGATCCGCGACGCGGAGCGCGAGCAGATCCTGGCCGAGTTCATGGAGCGCAACGAGCATCTGGTGACCGGCACCATCAAGCGCATCGAGCGCGGCAACGCCATCATCGAGTTCGGCAAGATCGAAGCCTTGCTGCCGCGCGACCAGATGATCCCCAAGGAGAACCTGCGCGTCGGCGACCGCGTGCGAGCCTTCCTGCTGCGCGTGGATCGCACCGTGCGCGGCCCGCAGATCATCCTGTCGCGCGTCACCACCGAATTCCTGAAGAAGCTGTTCGAGCTGGAAGTGCCGGAGATCGAGGAAGGCATCCTGGAGATCGTCAGCGCCTCGCGTGATCCGGGTTCGCGCGCCAAGATCGCGGTGCGTACCAACGACCAGCGCCTGGACCCGATCGGTACCTGCGTCGGCATGCGCGGTTCGCGCGTGCAGGCGGTGACCACCGAACTGGCGGGTGAGCGCGTGGATATCATCCTGTGGTCGGACGATCCGGCCACTTTCGTCATCAACGCCCTGGCACCGGCCGAAGTCACCAGCATCGTGGTGGATGAGGACAGGCACAGCATGGATGTGGTGGTCGAGGAAGAGAATCTGGCGCAGGCCATCGGCCGTGGCGGCCAGAACGTGCGCCTGGCTTCCGAGCTGAGCGGTTGGGAGATCAACCTGATGACGGAAGAGCAGTCCGCCGAGAAGAACGAGGCCGAGTTCGCCAAGATCCGTGACCTGTTCGTGCAGAAGCTGGATGTGGACGAGGAGGTCGCCGACATCCTGGTGCAGGAAGGTTTCAATACGCTGGAAGAAGTGGCTTACGTGCCGCTGGAAGAGATGCTGGAGATCGAGGCTTTCGACGAGGCGACCGTGAACGAGCTGCGCAGCCGTGCGCGCAATTCCTTGCTCACCGCCGCCATCGCCAACGAAGAGCAGGTGGAGCACAACATCGAAGACCTGCTGAAGATCGACGGCATGGATGACGAGACGGCGCGCACACTGGCCGGCAAGGGCATCGGCACCCAGGAGGCGTTGGCCGACCTGGATACCGATGAGCTGGTCGAGATGACAGGCATGGATGCCGAGCGCGCTAACCAGTTGATCATGACGGCGCGTGCGCCATGGTTCGAATAAATAAGTAACAAGCCCCGAGGGCTGTGAAGGATAGGAATGGGAAAAATCAACGTCGCTCAATTTGCCGGTGAACTGGGACTGCCAGTGGAGCTGCTGCTGGAACAGTTGCAGGCGGCCGGTGTCGCCAAGCAGAAGGATTCCGACCCGATCTCCGAGCAGGATAAGGCGAAGTTGCTGGAGCACCTGCGCAGCGCGCATGGCGCCGGCAAGAGCAAGATCACGGTGACGCGTCGCGAAACGACGGCGATCCGCAAGGCGGATGCCACCGGCAAGTCACGTACCATCCAGGTGGAAGTGCGCAAGAAGCGCACCATCGCGCCGCTGGCTGAATCGGCAGCGGAGAAGCCGGCTGTTGCGGCGACGGTGGAAAGCGAAGCCAAGCCCAAGATCGTGCTGGATGAGGCAGAGCAGAAAGCGCGCGAAGAAGAAGCACGCCAAGCGGCCGAACTGGCTGCCCGTCAGGCTGCCGATCTGGAAGCCAAGCAGGCGCGCAGCAAGCGCAAGGCTGCCGAACCTGAGGCCGAAGCCCCCGTCAGCGAAGAGAAGCCGGCTGTAGCCGCGGCGGCAGCTCCTGCCCCGGCGGCGACGACTGCACCTGCAGCCGAGACACCGGAAGGTACCTTGCACAAGCCGGCCCTGCGTCCGGGCGACAAGGTGCCCCGCCCGACGCGCAAGACCGAGAAGGTCGTCGAGAAGAAAGAGAGCCCATGGGATGAGGCCGGGCACAAGAAGCGCCAGCCCTCGCGCAACATGGATACCCGTGCCGGTCTGAGCAGCCGCAGCAGCAGTGTGCGTGCGCCGCGTCACGACAAGCACAGCAAGACCGAGCAGCATGCGTTCTCGCTGCCGACCGAACCCATCGTGCAGGAAGTCATGGTGCCGGAGACCATCACTGTCGCCGAACTGGCACAGAAGATGGCGATCAAGGCGGCCGAGATCATCAAGGCGCTGATGAAGATGGGCTCCATGGTGACCATCAACCAGGTGCTGGATCAGGAGACTGCGATGATCGTGGTCGAGGAGATGGGGCACAAGGCCGTTGCTGCCAAGCCGGACGATCCGGACGCCTTCCTGATGGAAACGGCGGAACACGAGGATGCGGTGCTGGAGCCGCGTGCGCCGGTGGTGACCGTGATGGGTCACGTCGACCACGGCAAGACTTCGCTGCTGGACTATATCCGCCGCACCCGCGTGGCTTCCGGCGAAGCCGGCGGTATCACGCAGCACATCGGTGCCTACCATGTGGATACGCCGCGCGGCATGGTGACTTTCCTGGACACCCCGGGCCACGAGGCGTTCACCGCCATGCGTGCCCGTGGTGCGCAGGCCACCGACATCGTGATCCTGGTCTGTGCCGCCGATGACGGCGTGATGCCGCAGACCAAGGAAGCCATCCACCACGCCAAGGCGGCCAACGTGCCCATCGTGGTGGCGGTGACCAAGATCGACAAGCCGGAAGCGAATGCCGAGCGCGTGCGCCAGGAGTTGGTAGCCGAAGGCGTGGTGCCGGAAGACTGGGGTGGTGACAGCATGTTCGTCGAAGTCTCGGCCAAGACCGGTCAGGGGATCGATGCGCTGCTGGAAGGCATCCTGCTGCAAGCCGAAGTGCTGGAGCTGAAGGCGCCGAAGAACACCGGCGCCAAGGGCGTGGTGGTGGAAGCCCGGCTGGATAAGGGCAAGGGCGCAGTGGCGACCTTGCTGGTGCAATCCGGTACGCTGCGCCGTGGCGATGCGATACTGGTCGGTGCGGTTTCCGGTCGTGTGCGCGCCATGCTGGATGAGAACGGCAAGCAAGTGAACGAAGCCGGCCCCTCCATCCCGGTGGAGATCCAGGGCCTGTCCGAAGTGCCGGTGGCCGGTGCTGACTTCCTGGTGCTGGCGGATGAGAAGAAGGCGCGTGAGATCGCGTTGTTCCGCCAAGGCAAGTATCGCGACGTGAAGTTGGCCAAGCAGCAGGCGGCCAAGCTGGAGAGCATGTTCGAGCAGATGAACGAAGGCGAAGTGCGTACCTTGCCGTTGATCGTCAAGGCCGATGTGCAGGGCTCCATCGAAGCCATCGCCGGTTCCTTGCAGAAGTTGTCCACCGACGAGGTGAAGGTCAGCCTGATCCACAGCGGTGTGGGCGGTATCACCGAATCCGACGTCAACCTGGCGCTGGCTTCCAAGGCGGTCATCATCGGCTTCAATTCCCGTGCCGATGCGGCAGCGCGCAAGCTGGCCGAGGCTTCCGGCGTGGATATCCGTTACTACAACATCATCTATTCGATGGTGGACGAGATCAAAGCGGCCCTGTCCGGCATGCTGGCGCCCGAGAAGAAGGAGAGCGTCATCGGTATGGTCGAGGTGCGTCAGGTCTACCATATCTCCAAGGTGGGGACGGTGGCCGGCTGCTATGTGCTGGAGGGCATGATCAAGCGCGGTTCCAGCGTGCGCGTGCTGCGCAACAACGTGGTCATCCACACTGGCGATCTGGATTCGCTCAAGCGCTTCAAGGACGACGTCAAGGAGGTCAAGTCCAACTTCGAGTGCGGTCTGTCGCTGAAGGGTTACAACGACCTGGAAGTGGGCGACCAGCTGGAAGTGTTCGAGATCGTCGAAGTGGCGCGCGCCCTGTAAATGGCCAAGGACTTTGCCCGTACCGACCGCATCGCGGAACAGATCCTGCGCGAACTCGCGGAATTGATCCGCCTGGAAGTGAAGGATCCCCGCGTGCGTCAGGTGACGCTCACCGGTGCCGAGGTCACGCGCGACCACGCTCACGCCAAGGTGTTCTACACCTCGCTGGCGGGCGGCAGTCCGCAGTTGCAGCAAGGGCTGGAGCGTGCCTCCGGCTTCCTGCGCAGCCAGTTGGCCCATGTCATGAAGCTGCGTATCACTCCGCAATTGCATTTCGTCTATGACGAATCCATCGAGCGCGGGGCGCATCTTTCCCAATTGATCGATCAAGCGGTTGAGAGTGACAAGCGCGAAGACTGAGCGCGAGCGCCGCATCAAACGCCCGCTGGATGGCGTGCTGTTGTTCGATAAACCTCTGGAACTCAGCTCCAATACCGCGATGCAGAAGGTGCGCTGGTTGTACCGTGCCGAGAAGGCGGGGCACACCGGCACGCTGGATCCGCTGGCCAGCGGTCTGTTGCCCATCTGCTTCGGCGAAGCGACCAAATTCACCCATGCCTTGCTGGATGCCGACAAAGGTTATCGCGCCGTCGTGCGTCTCGGCCAGCGCACGACCACCGGCGATGCCGAAGGCGAGGTGATCGAGCAGCGCCCGGTGGCGGTGGATGAGGCGCAGGTGCTGGCGGCCATGGCGCGTCTCACCGGCGAGATCCAGCAGGTGCCACCCATGCATAGCGCGCTCAAACACCAAGGCAAGCCGTTGTACGAATACATCCGTAACGGCGAGGTGATTGAGCGCGAAGCGCGCACCGTGCATATCCATGAGTTGCAGCTGGAATACTTGCGTGGCGACGAGCTGGCATTCGAGGTGTTGTGCAGCAAAGGTACCTATGTGCGCACCTTGGCCGAGGACCTGGGTGAGCTGCTGGGCTGCGGCGGACATCTGATCGCCTTGCGCCGCACGCGCATCGGGGGATTCACGCTGGACGGCAGCTTCACCCTGCAACAGATTGAATCCATGACTGAAAATGAGCGCGATGCCAAGCTGCTTGCGCTCGATAGCCTAGTGCAGGATTTTCCGGTGCTGACGGTCGATGCCGTACAGGCGGGGCGCCTGGCGCAAGGGCAGCGCCTCGGGCTGCGTGATGGGTTGCCGGATGGCAAACGCCGTCTGTATGCCGATGGCGTGTTCCTCGGTCTGGGGGAATTGATCGGCGGACGCTTGTCGCCCCATCGCCTGTTATCCCGCATCGCGCAGGCCGCGGCAGTGCCGAAATCAGCTTGAGCGGCACCGGCTTTCGAGTGTAGAATGCCGCACTTTTTCAAATTACGACCTTTATAAACCGGAGAACGAAGTCAATGTCTATTACCGCCGCTCAAAAATCGCAGATCGTTGCTGACTATCAGCGCGCCAAGGGCGATACCGGCTCCCCCGAAGTTCAAGTGGCCCTGATGACCGCTCGCATCAACTACCTGACCGAGCACTTCAAGGAGCACAACAAGGATCACCACTCCCGCCGCGGTCTGCTGCGTCTGGTGAGCCGCCGCCGCAAGCTGCTCGACTACCTCAAGAGCACGAACGAAGAAAGCTACAAGGCGCTCATCCAGCGCCTCGAACTGCGCAAGTAAGTCTTGTAGTAAAGCGGGTCGCGAAGGCGGCCCGCTTCGTTTTGGCGTGCCGATCCGCCGCGCCCGTAAAATCTTCATGAGGGGTCTACCTTGAGTCACTACAAAAAAACACTGAACTATGGCAATCAGCAACTGACACTGGAGACCGGCGAGATCGCTCGTCAGGCCAGTGGTGCCGTGATGGTCAGCCTGGGCGATACCACGGTGCTGGTCACCGTGGTCGGCCGCAAGGAAGCCAAGCCCGAGCAGGATTTCTTCCCGCTGACCGTGGATTATCAGGAACGCACCTATGCCGCAGGCAAGATCCCCGGCGGTTTCTTCAAGCGTGAAGGCCGTCCCAGCGAGAAGGAGATCCTGACCTCGCGCCTGATCGACCGTCCGCTGCGTCCGCTGTTCCCGGAAGGTTTCTACAACGAAGTGCAGATCGTGGCGACCGTGCTGTCTTCCGATCCGCAGATCGATTCCGACATCCCGTCGATGATCGGCGCGTCTGCCGCGCTGGCGATCTCCGGTATCCCGTTCGATGGTCCTATCGGTGCAGCCCGCGTGGGTTATGCCAATGGCCAATACCTGCTGAACCCGACCAAGGATGAGCTGGCGACTTCGCAACTGGATCTGGTGGTGGCCGGTACTTCGCAAGCCGTGCTGATGGTCGAATCCGAAGCGCAGCAACTGCCGGAAGACGTGATGCTGGGCGCCGTGGTCTATGGCCACGAGCAGATGCAGGCCGTCATCAACGCCATCAACGAGATGGCTGCATCGGTTGGCCAGGACGACTGGGACTGGGCACCGGCTGCCAAGAACGAAGCGCTGATCGCCCGCATCAGCGAATTGGCGGAAGCCGACCTGAAGGCGGCTTATGCGATCCGCCAGAAGCAGGCGCGCGTGCAGCAGGTGGATGCGATCCACGGCAAGACCATGGAAGCCCTGGCTGCGCAGCCGGAGTTCGCCGATATCCCCAAGAACCAGGTCAACGAGTTGTTCAGCGCGCTGGAAGCCAAGATTGTGCGCGGCCAGATCCTGAATGGCGAGCCGCGTATCGACGGCCGCGACACCCGCACCGTGCGTCCGATCACCATCCGCACCGGCGTGCTGCCGCGTACCCACGGTTCCGTGCTGTTCACCCGTGGCGAGACGCAAGCGCTGGCTGTGGCCACGCTGGGTTCCATGCGCGACGCACAGATCATCGATGCGCTGCAAGGTGAATACAGCGACCGCTTCATGCTGCATTACAACTTCCCGCCGTATTCCACTGGCGAGACCGGTCGCGTGGGTTCGCCCAAGCGTCGCGAGATCGGCCACGGCCGTCTGGCCAAGCGCGCCCTGGTGGCTGTGCTGCCGGGTGAGGACGAGTTCGGTTACGCGGTCCGCGTGGTGTCCGAGATCATGGAATCCAACGGTTCCAGCTCCATGGCTTCCGTGTGCGGCGGTTGTCTGTCGCTGATGGACGCCGGCGTGCCGATGAAGGCACATGTGGCCGGTATCGCCATGGGCCTGATCAAGGACGGCAACCGCTTTGCGGTGCTGACCGACATCCTGGGGGACGAAGATCA
Organism: Pseudomonadota bacterium; assembly: GCA_021822115.1. The sequence continues at coordinate 18,284 of JAJZSA010000015.1, read as the reverse complement.
CCTGGGCGACATGGACTTCAAGGTGGCGGGTACCGAGAACGGTGTGACCGCGCTGCAGATGGACATCAAGATCAACGGCATCACCAAGGAGATCATGCAGGTCGCACTGAGCCAGGCCAAGGAAGGCCGCATGCACATCCTCGGCATCATGAAGCAGGCGATGCCGTCCGTGCGTCCGGAAGTGTCCAGCTTCGCGCCGCGCATGATCAAGATGAAAATCAATCCGGACAAGATCCGTGACGTGATCGGCAAGGGCGGTGCGGTGATCCGCGCCATCACCGAAGAGACTGGCACCACCATCGACATCGACGACGACGGCAACATCACCATCGCCTGCGTGAGCGGCGAAGCCGGTGATGCCGCCAAGAAGCGTATCGAGGATATCGTGGCCGAAGTGGAAGTGGGCAAGGTCTACGAAGGCCCGGTGGTCAAGCTGCTGGACTTCGGTGCCCTGGTCAACGTGTTGCCGGGCAAGGATGGTCTGCTACACATCTCGCAGATCTCGCACGAGCGTATCGCAGCCGTGGCTGATCATCTGAAGGAAGGCCAGATCGTGAAGGTCAAGGTGCTGGAAGTGGACGACAAGGGCCGTATGCGCCTGTCCATGAAGGCGCTGCAACCCAAGCCGGAGGAAGCCGCACCGGCAGCGGAATAAGGCTGCACCACAAGCCGAGACGAGCCCCGCCCCGTGCGGGGCTTTTCATTCGTAGCAGGGAAGGCGTATGAATACGAACAAATTGGAATTGGCGCGCGCGCTGGTCGCGACCTTGCCGTCGGGACGTGACGGGCTGTTCAATCCGTGGGTCGATCATTGTCCGCATGATGCCGCAGGCAATGGACCGCAAGCCAAGCTGTTGCGTCTGGCGCAGCATCTGGATTGCGATCCATTGTTCATCCTGGCCGGTGAAGCGCCGGGCTATCAGGGGTGTCGCTACAGTGGTATCGCGTTCACCAGCGAACGATTGCTGGGCGAGGGGGCTATCCCGCGTATCCCGGCATTGTCGCAGCGTCTGTCCACGCGTCGTCTGCCGTTCTCCGAGCCGTCCGCCACCATCGTGTGGAAGACGTTGTATCGCCTGGGTATCGCCGAGCGCACCATCTTGTGGAACGCGATGCAGTTGCACCCGCATCGCGCCGATAATCTCTGGTCCAACCGTACGCCGACGCCGCAGGAGATCAAACTGGGCGAACCGGCGATGCGCAAGCTGATGGAGAATTTCCCGCAGGCGAAGATCGTCGCGGTCGGCAAGAAGGCAGAAGGGCTGTTGAGTGATATGGGCGTGCGCAGCGCCGGCACGGTGCGCCATCCGGCCAATGGCGGTGCGACCGAGTTCGCCCAAGGTCTACAGGCGTTGATCGCGGGATGACCGACGGCTTCGACATCAAATCTTTCCTGGCCGGGTTGCCGTTGCAACCCGGCGTGTACCGCATGCTGGATGCGGCAGGGCAGGTGCTGTATGTCGGCAAGGCCAGCCAGCTCAAGAAGCGCGTCAGTTCGTATTTCCAGAAGAGCAACCTGTCGCCGCGCATCCAGTTGATGGTGTCGCATATCTCCAGGATCGAGGTGACGGTGACGCGCACCGAGGCCGAGGCCTTGCTGCTGGAGAACAACCTCATCAAGACGCTGAAGCCGCGTTACAACATCCTGTTCCGCGACGACAAGACCTATCCCTATATCGTGCTCACCGGCGATCCATCGCCGCGCCTGACCTATTACCGCGGCACCACCGACCGGCGTCACCAATATTTCGGTCCCTATCCCAATGCGCAGGCGGCGAAGGAGAGCATCAATCTGTTGCAGAAGGTGTTCAAGCTGCGCACCTGCGAGGATGGGGTGTTCAACAATCGCACGCGTCCATGCTTGTTGCACCAGATCCATCGTTGCAGTGCGCCTTGTGTCGGCATCATCAGCGCGGCGGATTACGCGGCGGATGTGCGCCATGCGGCCTTGCTGTTGCAGGGCAAGCACGACGAGGTGGAGAAGCGGCTGCGTGCCGAGATGGAAGCGGCAGCGGAGAAGTTCGAATACGAACACGCCGCCGCCTTGCGTGACCAGTTGCAGGCCTTGCATACCGTGCAGCAGCGCCAGTTCGTGGAGAGTGGACGCGATACCGATGCCGATATCGTGGCCGTGGTGGAAGCGGAGGGCGCCTTGTGCCTGAATCTGGCGGTGGTGCGCGGTGGTCGCCATTTAGGTGACAAGCCGTTCTTCCCACCCAATGTGCAGGGACAGGATGCCGGTGAAGTGCTGGAAGCCTTCCTGGCCCAGCATTATCTGGAACGCAGCGTGCCGCCGCTCATCGTCACCGGTATCGCGGTGCAGGACGAGACGCTGGAGCAATTGCTGTCGGAACAGGCCGGGCACAAGGTGCAGATCCGCCATGCGGTGAGCGGCGAGCGTCGCCAGTGGCTGGAGATGGCGCAGGCCAATGCCTTGCTGGCGCTGAAGCAGCAAGCCGGCATGCAAGCCGGGCAGATGATGCGGCTGGAGGCGTTGCGCGAGGCGCTGGCCTTGCCCGAACTGAAGCGTATCGAATGTTTCGATATCAGTCACACCATGGGCGAAGCGACCGTCGCCTCGTGCGTGGTGTACGACGACCTGGCCATCCGCCCGCAGGAATACCGGCGCTACAACATCAGCGGCATCACGCCGGGCGACGACTACGCCGCGATGAAGCAGGCTTTGCAGCGGCGTTACCAGAAACTGCAGACGGGCGAGGGCAAGCGGCCAGACCTGCTGCTGATCGATGGTGGTGCCGGGCAACTGGCGATGGCCGTGGAAGTGATGGGCGAATACGGCTTGTCCGATATCGCGCTGGTGGGCGTGGCAAAAGGTGTGGAACGCAAGCCGGGGCTGGAGCAATTGTTACGTCCCGGTGAAGAAAAGTCGCTACAATTGCCCGCAGATAGTCCGGCTCTGCATCTGATCCAGCAAGTACGCGACGAGGCGCACCGCTTCGCCATCACCGGCCACCGGGCACGGCGTGGCAAGGCGCGCGTGACGTCCTCGCTGGAAGAGATCGAAGGGGTGGGCGACAAGCGCCGCCGCAATCTGTTGACCCATTTCGGCGGTTTGAAAGGCGTGCAACAGGCCAGCATGGAAGAATTGGCGCGGGTGGAGGGCATCAGCCAGGAACTCGCGGAACGCATATATCGACATTTACATTAGCAATGCCACTGAACATCCCCAATCTGCTGACCTGGTTCCGCATCATCCTGATCCCGGTGTTCCTCGCCGTGTTCTATATCTCCGACGAGACGTTGTCGCTACATCACAAGCATGTCTTGGGTACCTTCATCTTCTGGCTGGCTTCCATCACCGACTGGCTGGATGGTTATCTGGCGCGCGTGCTGAACCAGAGCTCGGCGTTCGGCGCCTTCCTCGACCCGGTGGCGGACAAGCTGATGGTGATCGCCGCCTTGGCGATCCTGTTGCAGCTGGGGCATGTCGATGCGGTGATCGCGTTCATCATCATCGGTCGTGAACTGACCATCTCGGCACTACGCGAATGGATGGCACAACTCGGCAGCAGCAAGAGCGTGGCCGTTTCCATGCTGGGTAAACTGAAGACCACCTTCCAGATGCTGGCCATCATGTTCCTGCTGTATCAGGAGCCGTTGTTCGGTATCCCGTGTGATGTGGTGGGTGCGGTGCTCATCTATCTCGCGGCGATCCTCACCTTGTGGTCCATGGTGTATTACTGGATGCTCGCGTTGCCGCAGATCAACGAAAAATCACGCGATCGAAATTGATTTTTCGGCTTCGCTCTGTATAATGGCGCGCCTTCGGGGTGTAGCGTAGCCTGGTAGCGCGCCTGCTTTGGGAGCAGGATGTCGGGAGTTCGAATCTCTCCACCCCGACCAGGTTAGCGAAGTTCGAAGTTTGTAGCATGCCGCGAAAGAATTGTGCCCGTAGCTCAACCGGATAGAGCACCAGCCTTCTAAGCTGGGGGTTACAGGTTCGATTCCTGTCGGGCACGCCAGTAGTAGAAAAGTTTCAATGGTGGCTGTAGCTCAGTTGGTAGAGCCCCGGATTGTGATTCCGGTTGTCGTGGGTTCGAGTCCCATCAGCCACCCCAGACCAGTTGACCCGCCCATCGTGGCGGGTCATTTGCTTTGTAGCGTGCGAAGCGTGCGTTGTAGAATCCGGCATCGCTGATAAGGAGACCAGATTGGACAAGATCAAAGGCATGATCCTTGCCGCCGGCAAGGGAACGCGCGTCAGGCCGCTGACGCAGGACCTGCCCAAACCGATGATCCCCATCCTCGGCAAACCGGTGATGGAATACTTGGTCGAGCATCTCGCGCGTTACGGTATCGAGGAGATCATGGTCAACGTCTCCTACATGCACTGGAAGATCGAGAACTATTTCGGTAACGGCAGCACCTGGGGCATCGATATCGGCTACTCCTACGAAGGTGTCTACGAATACGGCGAGATCACGCCGAAGTCGCTGGGGTCGGCCGGCGGCATGCGCAAGATCCAGGATTTCGGCGGTTTCTTCGATACCACCACCATCGTGCTGTGCGGCGATGCGCTGATCGATCTTGATATCCGTGCCGCTGTGTGGGAACACAAGACCAAGAAGGCCATGGCCAGTGTCGTCACACTGGAAGTGCCGAACGAAGATGTCAGCAACTACGGGGTGGTCGAGACCGATGCGGACGGTCGCATCATCGCCTTCCAGGAAAAGCCCAAGCCGGAGGAGGCGCGCTCGAATTTCGCCAGTACCGGCATCTACATCTTCGAGCCGGAGGTGATCGATTTGATCCCGCCGGGGCAGGAGTTCGATATCGGCAGCCAGTTGTTCCCCATGCTGGCCGAAAAGGGCATGCCGTTCTATGCGCAGAAGCGCCATTTCAACTGGATCGACATCGGCCATATCGCCGACTATTGGAGCGTGTTGCAGCGTGTGCTGCGCGGCGAGGTCGCGCATATGCCGATGCCGGGCAAGGAAGTGCGTCCCGGTGTCTGGGTCGGCATCAATACGCGCATCGACTGGGACAAGGTGAAGATCGAAGGTCCGGTGTATATCGATTCCGGCGTATGCGTGGAAGCCGGGGCCGAGATCATCGGGCCGACCTGGATCACGCGCGGTTCATACATCTGTGCCGGGGCCAAGGTGATCCGCAGCATTCTGCTGGAATACACCCGTATCAGCGCCGGCATGGTGTTCGCAGAGACCATCGTGTCGCCCAAATATTGCGTCGAACACCGTAGCGGGCAGACCTGGTACATCGGCGACGACCGCACGCCGCTGCGCTGGGGCGATGCGCGCGGTCGCTGAGTGGCATGTTCCCCAGCGACACCGTCATCAGTGTCCGCGAACTCAACTCGGCCGCCAAGCGGCTGATTGAGGGCGGTTTGCCGCTGGTGTGGGTGCGCGGCGAGATATCCAATTTCGTCGCGGCCGCTTCCGGTCACTGGTACTTCTCGCTCAAGGATGAACAGGCGCAGGTGCGCTGTGTCATGTTCCGCCATAAACACCAATATCTCGATTTCCGTCCCGCCAACGGCATGCAGGTCGAAGTGCATGCGCTGGCCACGCTGTATGAGGCACGCGGCGATTTCCAGCTGACACTGGAGCGCATGCGGCCTGCCGGGCAGGGCGCCTTGTATGAAGCCTTCGAACGACTCAAGCAGCAACTGGCGGCGGAAGGGCTGTTCGAGGCCGCGCGCAAACGTCCGTTGCCGCGCTTCCCGCGCTGCGTCGGCGTCGTCACCTCACCGCAGGCCGCCGCGTTGCGCGATGTGTTGCGTACCTTGAACAACCGCATGCCCGGTATTCCGGTGGTGCTGTATCCGACCATGGTGCAGGGGGAGGGGGCGGCACGCCGCATCGCGCAGGCGATCCGTGTTGCCAACGAACGCGCGGAATGCGATGTGCTGCTGATCTGCCGTGGTGGCGGCAGCATCGAGGATCTGTGGGCGTTCAACGAGGAGGTGGTGGCGCGTGCCATCGCGGCCAGCGCGATCCCGACCATCAGCGGCGTGGGACATGAAACGGATTTCACCATCGCGGATTTCGTGGCCGACTTGCGCGCTGCCACGCCGACTGCCGCAGCGCAGGCCGCCGTGCCGGACCGGCAGGAGTTGCGTCAGGCGCTGGTCAAGCAGGCGCGGCAACTGAACGCCCTCCAGATGCACCAGATCGAGCGACGCATGCAGCAGGTGGATTTCCTGCAACGGCGTCTGGTGCATCCCGCACAACGCTTGCAGCAACAGCGCGAACAGTTGTCCGGTTTGGCGCGCCGTTTACGTCAGGCGCAAGGTTCGATGGCGCAACGGCAAGTCTGGGCGATGCAATCGATACGGCAGCGCTGGCAAGTCCGACGCCCGGATATCGAGGTCCTGCGCGTGTCCGGCCAGACCTTGCAGCATCGCTTGCAACTGGCAATCGACAATCGATTGACCCAAGCTGACGAGCGTCTGCGTTCCTTGCAGCTGCACCTGCATCTGCTCGATCCGCAACAGGTGCTGGCACGCGGCTACAGTCTGGTGCGCAAGCTCGATGGCGGCATCGTGCGTTCCGCAACGGAATTGCATATCGGTGAGGCCCTTGAGGTCACCTTCTCCCATGGCAGCGCCCAAGTGGCGGTCAGCAAAGTCCGCGAAGGGCGGGGGGAATCGGGTTAGAATCCGCCCTCGCAACCGTACCGCCACAGGACAAGATGAACCTTCGATTCTCAAGACGCACGCTCTGGATATTGATGCTGGCTGTCGTCGTCATCTGGTTCGGCAATCTGCAATACCGCAAACTGATCAAACCCGACGAGGGGCGCTATGCCGAGATCTCGCGCGAGATGGTGGTCAGCGGTGATTGGGTGACGCCGCATCTCAACGATTTCAAATATTTCGAGAAGCCGCCTTTGCAATACTGGGCCACTGCTGCTGCCTATGAGGCGTTCGGCGTGCAGCCCTGGACCTCGCGTCTGTGGACGGCGTTGACTGGTTTCCTCGGTATCCTGCTGACGATCTATACCGGCATGCGGCTGTTCGGGCGCGAGGCGGGCTGGTATGCCGGACTGGTCCTCGGCGGCGGCGTCTTCTATGCCCTGATGGCCCACGTCAACACGCTGGATACCGGGGTGAGTTTCTTCATCTCGCTCGGTTTGTTCTCGCTGTTGCTGGCGCAGCAGCAAGCAGCACAACCCGTGCGTCGCAACTGGATGCTGCTGGCCTGGGCGGCACTGGGACTGGCCGTCTTGAGCAAAGGGCTGATGGGATTGATCCTGCCGGGAGCGGCCTTGTTCCTCTATTCAATCTTCAATCGTGACCTCGTCATCTGGACGCGCATGCATTGGTTGGGCGGACTGGCGGTGTTCCTGTTGGTCACCGCGCCATGGTTCGTGCTGGTGATGCGCGCCAATCCCGAGTTCTTCCAGTTCTTCTTCATCCATGAGCATGTCGAGCGTTTCCTGACCAAGGTGCATGACCGGTACCAGCCCTGGTATTACTTCGCGCCTATCCTGCTGTTCGGCATGCTGCCCTGGACTCTGCTGATGTTCCACACCTTGCTCAGCACCTGGCAGAAGGCGCGTGCGCAGGCACGCCGCTTCAGCGCAGAGCGCTTCCTGCTGGTCTGGGTGGTGTTCGTCTATCTGTTCTTCTCGCTCTCCAGTTCCAAACTGCCGTCCTATCTATTGCCCATGTTCCCGGCATTGGCACTGTTGATGGGCAAGCAGCTGGCCGAGATGTCGGTCCGGCGTCTGTTCTGGCTGCTTGTGCCGGTGCTGCCGGTGCTGGTGGCACTGTTGGTCGGGCTGAAACCGCTGGTCGATCAGCAGTCCGAGAATCCGGTGCAGCATGAGATGTATTCTGCGTATGCCGACTGGCTCTTGGTCGCGGGCGGGATCTGGTTGCTGGGATTGACGGCTGCGCTGTACGGCTTGCGGCGGCAGGCCAAGCTGCCGGCCATGGCAGCGCTCGCATTCGCCAGCCTGCTGGCGGCGCAGATCGGCATCACGGGTTACAACACCATCGCGCGTGAACGCTCCGCCTATCTGATTGCGGACGCCATTGCACCGCAAGTCAAACCGGAAGCACCGTTCTATTCCGTGTACAGCTACGAGCAGACTTTGCCTTTCTATCTGCAACGCACGCTGACGCTGGTCGACTTCAAGGACGAGATGGCTTTCGGCATCGGCCAGGAACCGCAAAAATGGGTGCCCAGTGTGGATGCCATGGCGCAACGCTGGGCGCAAGACACAGTAGCCTATGCCATCTACCCGCTGTGGGCCGAGGCCGAGATGCGCCAGAAGATACAGCCGATGCAGGAGATCTATCGTGACCATCAAGTCGTCGTGGTGAAGAAACCATGAGTCTGCTCAGCTTCTCCCTGATCTTCATCGGCGTGATGCTCAATGCCGCCGCCCAGATCCTGATGAAGGCGGGTACCAATGTCATTGGTCATTTCGAATTCAGCAGCGCCAACATCCTGCCCATCGGCTGGAAACTGATGACCGAATGGCACATCGTCACCGCCTTGTTCTGCTATGGCATCAGCGTGGTGGTGTGGATCATGGCGCTGTCGCGTGTGCCGGTCAGCATCGCTTTTCCCATGCTGTCCATGGCCTATGTGGTGAATGCGCTGGCGGCGTATTACCTGCTGGGCGAACCGTTCAACGCCACCAAGCTGGTGGGCATGGCCGTCATCATCGTCGGCGTCATCATCATTTCGCGAGCGTGACAAGGGGCGTCATACCGGCGCCCGCCGGTATCCAGTGAATCTGGAATAAATCCCTTGCGCAGCAAGGACAAAAGCATATTGGACAATGCCGCTGGATTCCCGCCTGCGCGGGAATGACGGCTCTACTGAGGACAGGCTGAGACTTATGAGCGAATTTTTACCCTTCACCAAACCCTACATCGACGAAGCCGCCATTGCCGCCGTGGGCGACGTGCTGCGTTCCGGCTGGATAACGTCCGGCCCCAAGGTGCAGGAATTCGAGAAGCAGCTCTCGGCGTATTTCGGCGGGCGCCCGGTGCGCACCTTCAACTCCGGCACCTGCACCATGGAGATCGCTTTGCGCATCGCCGGTATCGGGGCCGGGGACGAAGTCATCACCACGCCTATCTCCTGGGTGGCGACCTCCAATGTGATCCTTGAAGTGGGGGCCACACCGGTGTTCGTGGACATCGATCCGGTCACGCGCAACATCGATCTGGATAAGGTCGAAGCTGCCATCACACCGAAGACGCGCGCCATCATCCCGGTCGACCTTTCCGGCCTGCCGGTCGACCGCGACCGCCTGTATGCCATCGCCACCAAGCACAAGCTGCGCGTGGTGGAAGATGCCGCCCAATCGTTGGGTTCGCAGTGGAACGGCAAGCGCATCGGCAGCTTCGGCGATTTCGTCTCGTTCAGCTTCCAGGCCAACAAGAATCTCACCACCACCGAAGGTGGTTGCCTGGTGCTGAACAACGACGCGGAAGCGCGGCTGGCCGAGAAGTATCGCCTGCAAGGCGTGACCCGCACCGGCTTCGACGGCATGGACGTGGATGTGCTGGGCGGCAAGTACAACATGACCGATGTCGCCGCCGCCATCGGTCTGAACCAACTGCCGCAACTGGACGCCATCACCGCGCGCCGTCATGCGCTGGCAAAGCATTATTTCGAGGTGTTCGGTACGGGGTTCGAAAAGGAGACCGGGGCACAGTTGCCGGTCAAAGACTTCAGCAACACCAACTGGCACATGTTCGAGATTGTGCTGCCGCAAGGCGTGAAGCGCAGCGATTTCATGGCGAAGATGAAAGAGCAGCACGCCATCGGCTGCGGCGTGCATTACCCGCCCATCCACCTGTTCCAGATGTACCGCCAGCGCGGTTTCCACGAAGGTATGTTCCCGGTGGCGGAGCGGGTGGGGCAGCGCATCGTCACGCTGCCCTTGTTCCCGCGCATGAGCGAGGCAGATGTGGAGCGCGTCGTCGCGGCGGTGCGCAGTCTGCTGGGGTGAGCGCGGTCTAGTGGCGGGTGGCCGGAGTCTCCCCGGCACAGCTACGGAATTCAGCGCTTTCCACATTTTCGCGCCCGCTCTGGGCCACCGATTCCAGCGCTGCCAACACTGCCAGGCTGGCTTCTTCCATCTGCGCGATGGCCAGCAGGCCAGCCTGGTAGTTGCCAGCGTGATATTGCTGGAGCGCCTCCACCCCGCATTCATGTACGCGCTTGTGCGGTGCTTCCATTTCCTTGAAGCCGTGGAAACCTGAGAAACAATGGCCACCTTCACCGTCGTAATACCATTTGCCCAGACGGCAGCTGTGATGGTCGGCGAACTCTTCGGGTTTCTTGTTGGAGATACCGAGGAACACCTTGTAGATCTCGAATTTGTAGACCAGGTGATCGACCTTGGCCACTTCCACGAAGCTGCGGATGGCGGTGCTGCTGATGGTGCTCTTCATCTGGCGGATGATCTGCATCAGCTCACGCATGCTTTCGGCCGCTTCCTCGCCATCCTGATGGAAATCCGCCGCCTGTTGCGGACTGACCTCGACCATAGCTTTGACGCTGGTCATTTCCTTCTGGATGGTGCCGACCAATTGACCGATGTCGCTGGTGGCATGGGTCGTGCGTTCCGCCAGTTTGCGTACCTCGTCCGCGACCACGGCGAAGCCGCGCCCTTGTTCGCCCGCCCGTGCCGCCTCGATGGCCGCGTTCAGTGCCAGCAGGTTGGTCTGGTCCGCCACCTCCTTGATCAGTTGCACGATGCCGCCGATCTCTTTCACGCGGTCGTTCAGCCTGTCCACGCTGCGAACCGTTTCCGTGGTGCGCTCTGACATCTGTTGCAGGTTCTCCGAGATGCGTTCGACCGCTTCCAGATTGCTGTCCAGCGCGTTGATGGTGCCGGAGAACTCCTGGTTTTCCTGTTTCATCGCCTGTGCCATGGTGGCCAGCGAGTTCTGCACCTCCTTGGTGGAGTTGCCGTAAGTGTCCATATGTTGATACAGCTTGTTGTGCATCACGATCAGTTCGCTGGTGTTGTTGAACTGGGACATGACCGAGTCATGCGCCTCGCGCAGCGCATGCACGTGGGTCTCTTTCTCGTTCAGTTCCTGTTCGTAGCCGCGTAACTTTTCGCGCAAGTCCTGTACTTCCTGTTTGTAACCGTTGTTGAACATGTCAGCCTCCTTGGGGTACTCGGAATGACCTCCTTTGCGACAAGGGCAAGTATCGGCTGCGGCTGGCGGAATTCAATATGTCGGAAGGCCTATATCAAGGCCTATATATCCAACACCTTAGGACTATCACTTCAAAGTCCGGACTAACTGTGCAGGGATTTCGCGAAGTCTCCCCGCTGGGGTAGAATGCCGCCCCTATGAACGCGATCCAACTTTCCGTCGTCATCCCCGTCTACAACGAAGAGCAGGGGTTACAGGCCTTGTTCGATCGCCTGTACCCGGCCTTGGACAAACTGTCCATTCCCTATGAAGTCATCTTCGTCAACGACGGCAGCCGTGACCGTTCCGCCGCCATCCTGCGCGAGCAGTTCCAGAAGCGTCCCGACGTGACCCGCGTGGTGCTGTTCAACGGCAATTTCGGCCAGCACATGGCGATCATGGCCGGTTTCGAGCAATGCCGCGGTCAGCGCATCGTGACGCTGGATGCCGACCTGCAGAACCCGCCGGAAGATACTCGCCTGCTGCTGGCCAAGATGGACGAGGGCCACGACTATGTCGGCTCCATCCGTCGCCAGCGCAACGACAGCTGGTGGCGTCATGTCGCTTCGCGCGCCATGAATGGCCTGCGCGAAAAGATCACCCGCATCAAGATGACCGATCAGGGCTGCATGTTCCGCGCCTATGACCGCAAGATCATCGACGCCATCAACAGCTGCAAGGAAGTCAGCACCTTCATCCCGGCGCTGGCCTACAGCTTCGCGCGCAACCCGGCCGAAGTAGTGGTGGGGCATGAAGAGCGCGCGGCGGGCGAATCCAAATACTCGATGTACAGCCTGATCCGTCTCAACTTCGATCTGATGACCGGCTTCTCGCTGGTGCCATTGCAATGGTTCTCCATGCTGGGCATGCTGATCGCGACCGGCTCCGGCTTGCTGTTCGTGTTGCTGGTGGTGCGTCGCCTGATCATCGGTCCCGAGGCAGAAGGCCTGTTCACCTTGTTCGCGCTGATGTTCTTCCTGATCGGCATCGCCTTGTTCGGTATCGGCCTGCTGGGCGAATACATCGGCCGCATCTATCAGCAGGTGCGCCATCGGCCGCGCTATCTGGTGGAGGCCGTACTGGAGCAGGATGAGCCGGCCATCGAGAAACCAAAGCGTACGCGCAAGCCCCGCGCCATGGCGGAAGCAGCACCGGCGTCTGCACCTTCCTTGTTCGCAGACGGCGAAGAATGAGCCGCGCCGTCGTTTTTGCGTACCACAATGTCGGTCATCGCTGCCTCAATGTGCTGCTCGCGCATGGGGTGGACGTGGCGCTGGTGGTGACGCACCAGGACAACCCACACGAGAACATCTGGTTCGACAGCGTGCAGAAACTGGCTGAACTGCATGACATCCCGGTGATCACGCCGGAAGATCCGAACACGCCGGAAGTGATCGAACGGATACGCGCCGTGCAGCCGGATTTCATCTTCTCCTTCTACTATCGCCTGATGTTGAAACAGGCATTGCTCGACATCCCGGCGCGCGGCGCGCTCAACATGCACGGTTCGCTGCTGCCCAAGTATCGCGGCCGCGTACCGGTCAACTGGGCCATCATCCACGGCGAGACCGAGACCGGCGCCACCTTGCATTACATGACCGCCAAGCCGGACAACGGCGATATCGTGGCCCAGCAAGCGGTGCCTATCCTGCCGGACGATACCGCGCACGAGGTGTTCCAGAAGGTGACCGTGGCGGCCGAGATGGCGCTGCACGGCGTGATGCCGGCCTTGCTGGCAGGCAAGGCGCCGCGCAGCAAACAGGATCTCAGCCTGGGCGGTTACTTCGGCGGCCGCAAGCCGCAGGATGGCGAGATAGATTGGGCGCAGAGCGCGCAAAACATTCATAATCTCGTCCGCGCCGTGGCGCCGCCGTATCCGGGCGCGACCACCACATTGCTGGGGCAGCCCATGCGCATCCTGCAAACCCTGGTGGAGCAAGGGGCGGGCAACGACGGCAAGCCTGCGTTCCAAGTGCGCGACGGCAAGGCGTATGCAAGCTGCGGTAGCGGCATCTTGCGCGTGGTGCGCTTCGAGCTGGCGGGCGAAGAGATGAGCGCGGCTGAGTTCGCCGCGCGGCATGGTATGCACAGATTTGAATTCAATTCCTGAGGAAACAACATGAAAAAAGTACTGATCCTGGGCGTGAACGGTTTCATCGGTCACCACCTGTCCAACCGCATCCTGGCCACCACCGACTGGGAAGTCTACGGCATGGACATGAGCTCCGACCGTATCACCGACCTGATCGGCAAGCCGCGCTTCCATTTCTTCGAGGGCGACATCACCATCAACAAGGAATGGGTCGAGTACCACGTCAAGAAGTGCGACGTCATCCTGCCGCTGGTCGCCATCGCCACCCCGGCCACCTACGTGAAGCAGCCGCTGCGTGTGTTCGAGCTGGACTTCGAAGCCAACCTGCCCATCGTGCGTGCTGCGGTGAAGTACAACAAACACTTGGTGTTCCCGTCCACCTCCGAAGTCTACGGCATGTGTCATGACGAGGAATTCGATCCAGACAACTCCGAGCTGATCTGCGGTCCGATCAACAAGCCGCGCTGGATCTATTCCAACTCCAAGCAGCTGATGGACCGCGTGATCTGGGGTTACGGCATGCAGGACAACCTGAACTTCACCCTGTTCCGTCCGTTCAACTGGATCGGTGCCGGTCTGGATTCGATCAACACCCCGAAGGAAGGCAGCTCGCGCGTGGTCACCCAGTTCCTCGGCCACATCATCCGCGGCAACAACATCAGCCTGGTCGATGGCGGCCACCAGAAACGCGCCTTCACCTACATCGACGACGGCATCGACGCGTTGATGAAGATCATCGAGAACAAGAACGGCGTGGCCACCGGCAAGATCTACAACATCGGCAATCCGAGCAACAATTATTCCATTCGTGACCTGGCTGACATGATGCTGAAGTTGGCCGCCGAATATCCGGAATACGCTGAATCCGCCAAGAAGGTGAAGATCGTCGAGACCACCTCCGACGCTTACTACGGCAAGGGCTATCAGGACGTGCAGAACCGCGTGCCCAAGATCACCAACACCTGCGAAGAACTGGGCTGGAAGCCGACCACCACCATGGCCGACACCCTGCGCAAGATCTACGACGCCTATCGTACGCAGATCGCCGAAGCGAAGGGCCTGGTCGACTAACTTCAGGTATCGGGATACAGGATACGGGATTCAGCTGAACCCACCTGTATCCTGATAGCTGTATCCCGTATCCTGAAATGAAACAGATCGCTCTCAAGATCGACGTCGATACCTATCGCGGTACGCGTGAAGGCGTGCCGCGTCTGGTCGAAGCGTTGCAGCGCCATCACGCGCAAGCCACATTCTTTTTCTCGCTCGGCCCGGACCACACCGGCCGCGCCATCAAACGGGTGTTCCGTCCCGGCTTCATGAAGAAAGTCTCGCGCACTTCCGTACTGGAACATTACGGTCTCAAGACCTTGCTCTACGGCACTGTGCTGCCGGGGCCGGACATCGGCCGGAAATGCGCGGACATCCTGCGTGCCGTGCGCGATGCCGGTTTCGAGACCGGCATCCATTGCTACGACCACATCCGCTGGCAGGACCATGTCGCCGGCAAGGATGCCAAGTGGACGCAGCGCGAGATGCAGCGCGCGGTGGAGCGCTATACCGAGATCTTCGGCGAGGCGCCCAAGGCGCATGCCGCAGCCGGCTGGCAGACCAACCGTTATGCCCTGCGACTCACGCAAAGCCTGGGTTTCGATTACAGTTCCGATACGCGCGGTACGCATCCCTTCTTGCCCACTTGGCAAGCAGAGTTGGTTGCTTGCCCGCAATTGCCGACCACCTTGCCCACCCTGGACGAGATGATCGGCCGTGACGGAATCACCCCTGACAATGCGGCAGAATATCTATTGCAGATGACATCGAAGGCGCCAGCTGCTGGTCATGTCTATACCTTGCATGCGGAACTGGAAGGGCAGAAGTGGATGCCTATCTTCGAACAACTGCTCACGGGCTGGCAGGAGCAAGGCTATGAATTGGTATCCATGCACCAGTACCTGCAAGGGTTGAAGGTGGATGACCTGCCGCGCCACGAGGTGGTGCAGGGGGCAGTGGAAGGTCGCAGCGGGGTGCTTGCACTACAAGCTTAAAGATTCCTCGGGATTTGTCGTAAACTACAAATACTGCAAGCGCGCGGGGAGGAAAGCATGTCAGAGCAGAGCACCGACAAGATAGCGGCCAGAGTGGCATTCCTGACCCAGGCCGATATACCCGTCCTCAAACAGACTGCACGCGAACTTTCCGCTCTGCACGAGGATATCAACAAACTCAGTGCGCGTAGCGTGGCGGATGCCATCTCTGCCGATCCCATGCTCACCGTCAAGCTGCTGCGCTTCTTGCAGCATCACAAGCATCGCAGCCAGACCAACGAGGTCGTCCAAGTCGAACAGGCTTTGCTGATGCTCGGGGTGGAAGCGTTCTACAACAAGGTGCCGGCCGCGCCGCTGGTGCAGGATACCCTCAAGGGGCAGATGGAAGCGCTGGTGCAGTTGCTGCATGTGGTGCACCGTTCGCATCGTGCGGCGGAATATGCGCGTGACTGGGCCATCCGCCTCAACGACCTGCACTACGAAGAGGTACGCATCGCCGCGTTGCTGCATGACCTGGCCGAGATGCTGATGTGGATCTATGCGCCGGGCGACATGCTCAAGATCCACAGTATGCAGAAGCAGGACAAGGCCTTGCGCAGCAAGGTGGCGCAGGAGCAGGTGCTGGGCTTCAATCTGATCGACTTGCAGAAGGCGCTGGTGCGCGCCTGGGACTTGCCGCAACTGTTGTTGACGCTGATGGACGACGGCAACGCCAACCAGACCCGCGTGCGCAACGTCGTGCTGGCGGTCAACCTGGCGCGCCATTCCGCCAACGGTTGGGACGACGCCGCGTTGCCGGATGACTATACCGCGCTTGGCGCACTGCTGCGCATCCCGGCGACCGATGCCATGGCACTGGTCGTACCGGACGAGGGCGAAAGCAACGCCTGCGACCTCAACAAACCTCACTGAGACTGAATCAGTCTAGCCAGGCCTCGATCCGCGCACGCACCTCGGTGAGCGGATCGTCCGTCAAAGAATCCACCGTCACCACTTCCGGCATCGAACGCAGCCAGGTCAACTGGCGTTTCGCCAGTTGCCGCGTTGCGGCGATGCCTTTCTCCAGCAATTCACCATCCGCTATCTCGCCTTCGATGAATTCCCAAGCCTGCCGGTAACCGACGCAGCGCATGGAGGTCATGTCGCGATGCAGGGCATATTTCGTGCGCAGACTGCGCAGCTCATCCACCAGGCCATCGTGCAACATCTGCTGGAAGCGCACAGCGATGCGTTGATGCAGAACGGCTCTGTCTGCGGGGATGAGGGCCAGCGGCAGGATGCGATAGGGCAGTTCCGCCGCCTCCTGTCGCGCGAGCAAGGCAGACATCGGTTGTCCGCTGAGACGATAGATCTCCATGGCGCGCTGGATGCGTTGCGTATCGGTGCTATGCAAACGTGCGGCGGTCAGTGGGTCTACTTTTGCGAGTTCTGCATGCAGATGTTCGATGCCGTGTCGGGAGATGAGGGCATCCAGTTCCGCACGCACTGCGGCATCCGCTTGCGGCAGCGGACTCAAGCCTTCGCGCAACGCCTTGAAATACAGCATCGTGCCGCCCACCAGCAGCGGCAGCTTGCCGCGCGCGGTGATGTCCGCCATCAGGCGTAGCGCATCGTGGCGGAAGGCCGCAGCGGAATAGGCTTGCGTGGGATCGATGATGTCGATGAGGTGATGCGGGGCACGGGCCAAGGTGGCCGCATCCGGCTTGGCGGTGCCGATGTTCATGTCGCGGAACACCAGCGCCGAATCCACGCTGATGAGTTCCACCGGCAACTGTTGCGCCAGCTCCACCGCCACGCCGGTCTTGCCGCTGGCGGTGGGCCCCATCAGGAAAAGAGCGGGAGGCCGGTTATCCATCGCGTTGGAGCGGGCGGCAACGCCGCAGCGGCGATCAGCGCTCTTCCAGCTTGAGGCGGCGCTGGCGCACGCCTTCGGCCAGCATGTCCAGCACGCGCACCGTGTCTTCCCAGCCGATGCAGGCATCAGTGATGGAGACGCCATGTGCCAGCGGCTTGCCGGGGATCAGGTCCTGACGACCTTCCTTGATGTTGGATTCGATCATCACTCCGGCGATACGCTCTTCGCCATTCGCCAGCTGGGCGGCGCAATCCTCGGCCACTTCGACCTGGCGCTGGAACTCCTTGCGGCTGTTGGCATGCGAGAAGTCGATCATCACGCGGGCAGCCAGCCCGGCATTGGCCAGTTCCTTGCATGCGGCATCGACCGATGCCGCGTCATAGTTGGGCTGCTTGCCGCCGCGCAGGATGACGTGGCAATCCTCGTTGCCGTTGGTGGAGAAGATGGCCGTATGGCCGGCTTTGGTCACCGACAGGAAATGGTGCGGGCTGGCGGCAGCCTTGATCGCGTCCACCGCGATGCGCAGGTTGCCGTCGGTACCATTCTTGAAACCGATGGGGCAGGAGATGCCGGAAGCCAGCTCGCGGTGTACCTGCGATTCGGTGGTGCGCGCGCCGATGGCGCCCCAGGCGATCAGGTCGGCCGTGTATTGCGGGGTGACCACATCGAGGAACTCGGTGGCACAGGGCAGCCCCATCTCGTTGATCTCCCACAGCAGCTTGCGCGCCATGCGCAGGCCTTCGTTGATCTTGAAGCTGCCGTCCAGGTGCGGATCGTTGATCAGGCCTTTCCAGCCCACGGTGGTGCGCGGCTTCTCGAAATAGACGCGCATCACCACCACCAGGTCCGCACTCAGACGATCAGCCTCGTTTTTCAGCTTCGCCGCATAGTCCAATGCCGACGCGGTATCGTGGATCGAGCAAGGCCCCACGACTACCAGCAAACGGTCGTCCGCGCCATGCAGGATGCCGTGGATCGCCGCACGCGCGGTAAAGGTGGTCTCGGCCGCGGTATCGCTGACCGGGAATTCGCGCAGCAGATGGCTGGGCGGAGTGAGTTCCTTGATTTCCTTGATGCGGACGTCGTCGACGATGTGTTTCATGGCGATAGACAGCAAGTTGTTGCGGGAAAGGC
>JAJZSA010000081.1 GCA_021822115.1 Pseudomonadota bacterium | reverse complement strand
GTCGCAGGCGGGTCTAGTGTTGCACCCGGGTTCGATGTTCCAGATGACTACTGTGATTACCCTGGTGACCGGAACGATGTTCCTGATGTGGTTGGGTGAACAGATCACAGAGCGCGGCTTGGGTAACGGCATTTCGCTGATTATTTTTGCTGGTATTGCGGCTGGCTTGCCGCATGCAATCGGCAACACGCTTGAGATGGCGCGTACCGGCGCATTCTCGATACCGCTGGTGCTGACCTTGCTGATTGGTGCCGTACTGGTGACTGCGTTGGTGGTTTTTGTTGAGCGTGGTCAGCGCAAGATCCTGGTGAACTATGCAAAGCGGCAAGTAGGCAACAAGGTATATGGCGGGCAAAGTTCCCATTTGCCGTTGAAGCTGAACATGGCTGGCGTTATACCGCCGATATTTGCGTCGAGCATAATCCTGTTCCCGGCGACGGTGGCGGGCTGGTTTGGTTCCGGGCAGAACATGACATGGTTGAAGGATGTGAGCGAGAAATTGTCGCCCGGACAGCCTATTTACGTGTTGTTCTATGCGTCAGCCATCGTGTTCTTCTGTTTCTTCTATACGGCGCTGGTGTTCAGCCCGAAAGAAACGGCCGACAATTTAAAGAAGAGCGGCGCGTTTTTGCCGGGCATCCGTCCCGGAGAACAGACTGCGAAGTATGTAGAGAAGATCATGTTGCGCCTGACTCTGGTTGGTGCGGTATACATCACCTTGGTATGTTTGTTGCCTGAGTTTCTGGTAGTGAAATGGAACGTGCCATTCTATTTTGGAGGGACATCTCTGCTGATTCTGGTGGTGGTGACTATGGATTTTATGGCGCAGGTGCAGTCTTACATGATGACGCACCAGTATGAGAATCTGTTGAAGAAGGCCAATTTTAAGGCCGGGATCACGCGATAGATGGCAAAGGAAGACGTCATCCAGATGCAGGGTGAGGTTGAAGAGTCCCTGCCTAACGCGACTTTCCGGGTGAAGTTGGAAAATGGCTTTGTTGTTCTGGGCCATATTTCCGGCAAGATGCGTATGCATTACATACGGATACTGCCTGGAGACAAGGTGACGGTGGAAGTATCACCCTATGATTTGAGCAAGGCGCGCATCGTATTCCGTGCCAAGTAAGTTGAGAGAAGCAAGGAGAAGCAAATGAAAGTGCAAGCGTCCGTGAAAAAGGTGTGCCGTAACTGCAAGATCGTGCGGCGCAACCGTGTGGTTCGTGTGATCTGCAGTAGCGATCCACGCCACAAACAGCGCCAGGGTTGATTGAGTTAAATCGCCTCTGGATGGTACAATTTACGACTTTTGAATAAATAGGGTAGCTGCATGGCTCGTATTGCCGGTGTAAACATTCCAAACCATCAACACGCCGAGATCGCATTGACTGCGATCTATGGCATCGGTCGCACTCGTGCGCAGCAGATTTGTGCTGCAGCCGGAGTCGTCACCTCCACCAAGGTTAAGGATATCAGCGATTCCGATATGGAAAAGCTGCGCGACGAAGTCGCCAAGTTCACGGTGGAAGGCGATCTGCGTCGCGAAATTTCCATGAACATCAAGCGTTTGATGGATCTTGGCTGCTACCGCGGCCTGCGCCATCGCCGCGGATTGCCGTGCCGTGGTCAGCGTACCCGCACCAATGCACGTACCCGAAAAGGACCGCGCAAGTCCATCGCCGGCGCGAAGAAGTAATCAAGTAGAGGATCGAAGACATGGCAAAGCCCAGCACGAGAGTGCGCAAGAAAGTTAAGAAGAACGTCGCCGAAGGTATTGCGCACGTTCATGCCTCATTTAATAACACCATCGTGACAATCACGGATCGTCAGGGCAACACCCTGGCCTGGTCTACGAGTGGCGCGCAGGGGTTCAAGGGTTCACGCAAGAGTACCCCGTTTGCGGCGCAGATTGCTGCCGAAACAGTGGGCAAGTCTGCCGTTGAATGCGGCGTCAAGAATCTGGAAGTTCGCATCAAGGGGCCAGGTCCGGGTCGCGAATCCGCAGTGCGTGCTTTGAACGCCGCAGGTTTCAAAATAACAAGCATTTCGGATATCACGCCGGTACCGCACAACGGTTGCCGTCCTCCGAAAAAGCGTCGTATCTAAGGAGCATAGATCTTGGCTAGAAATCTTGATGCAAAGTGCCGTCAGTGCCGTCGTGAAGGCGAGAAACTGTTTCTCAAGGCAGAAAAGTGCTTTACCGACAAGTGCTCGGTAGAGCGTCGTGCCTATCCGCCCGGTCAGCATGGTCAGAAAAAGAACCAGCGTCAGTCCGAATACGGCGGGCAACTGCGCGAAAAGCAAAAGTTGCGTCGTATCTACGGCATGATGGAAGGCCAATTCCGCCTGACTTACAAACGCGCCGAACAATCCCGCGGCATCACCGGCGAAAGCTTGCTGCAGATGCTGGAGTCCCGCCTGGACAACGTATCGTATCGCATGGGTTTCGGTGCTTCACGCTCCGAAGCGCGCCAGGTTGTGCGTCACAACGCCATTCTGGTTAACGGCAAGCGCGTCAACATCCCGTCTTACCAGGTACGTCCGGGCGATGTGGTTGAAGTCGCTGAAAAATCCAAGAATCAGTTGCGCGTGAAAGCGGCTGTACAGGCGGCTGAGCAACGCGGCTTCCCGGAATGGCTCGAAGTCGATACCAAGGCATTCAAGGGGACGTTCAAGGCGGTTCCGCAACGTTCCGAATTGCCTGCGACGATCAACGAGCATCTCGTGGTCGAGTTGTATTCCAAGTAATCCACGCGGAGTAGGATATGTCTAACAATAATTTGTTGAAACCTCGCATCATCGATGTGCAGCGCACTTCCGCCACACAGGCAAGGGTGGTGATGGAGCCGTTCGAGCGCGGCTATGGACACACGCTGGGCAATGCCCTGCGTCGCGTTCTGTTGTCGTCCATGCCCGGCTACGCTGTGACCGAAGTCAAGATTGCGGGTGTGTTGCACGAATACTCATCGATCGACGGCGTGCAGGAAGACGTGGTCGAGATTCTGCTGAACCTGAAAGGTTTGGTCCTGAAATTGCACAATTCGCGCGAAGCGACTTTGCATCTGCGCAAGTCCGGCGCGGGCGTAGTGACGGCTGCCGACATCGAAGTTGGCGCCGACACAGAAGTCATCAATCCGAATCATGTCATCGCCCACTTGGCGGCTGGCGGCAAACTGGATATGGAAATCAAGGTTGAGCAGGGTCGCGGTTATGTTTCCGCCATCTCGCGCTTGCAGCCCGGTGCGACTCGTCCGGTTGGGCATATCGCCATAGATGCCTCGTTCAGCCCGGTTTCCCGAGTCAGCTACGCGGTTGAGAGCGCACGCGTTGAGCAGCGCACAGACCTCGATAAGCTGATCATGGACATCGAGACCAACAGCGCGATCGATCCCGAAGAAGCCATCCGTTATGCAGCGCGCATTCTGATGGATCAGCTCTCCGTGTTTGCCGCACTGGAAGGAACGCCGGCACCGGTTGAAAAGCCGCAGACTCCAAAAGTCGATCCGATGCTGTTGCGTCCGGTCGACGATCTGGAACTGACCCCGCGCTCTTCCAACTGCCTCAAGGCTCAGAGCATCCATTACATCGGCGATCTGATCCAGAACACCGAAGCAGATCTGTTGCGTACCCCGAACCTGGGCCGCAAGTCGCTCAACGAAATCAAGCAAGTGCTGGCCGAACACGGCCTGTCGCTGGGCATGAAGTTGGAAAACTGGACGGCAATGTCCGAGAAATAAGCTTCTTCAGCCGTAAGGCTGGAAGCAAGAGAGGAAAATCATGCGTCACCGTTTAGGACTTAGAAAACTTAACCGCACCAGCAGCCACCGCTTGGCGATGTTGCGCAACATGACCGTTTCGCTGCTGCGTCACGAAGTCATCAAGACTACCCTGCCGAAGGCCAAGGAACTGCGCCGCGTCGCCGAACCTATCCTGACATTGGGCAAGAATCCCAGCCTGGCCAATCGCCGTTTGGCGTTTGCACGTCTGCGCGACCGTGATATCGTCACCAAGCTGTTCGACGAACTCGGCCCGCGCTACGCAGCCCGCAATGGCGGCTATTCTCGCATCCTCAAGTTCGGCTTCCGCAAGGGCGACAATGCTCCGATGGCGCTGGTCGAACTGCTGGACCGTCCGGCAGATGCGCAACCGGTAGACGCAGGCGAGTAAGCTTCAGTCGCTGCAAGCAACATTAAGCTAAACAAGGCCGGATCTGATCCGGCCTTGTCGTTTTTCAGAACGGTTCAGGAGAACCAGCGCAAGAAGGCGGCACCGGATATTGCCGTAATGGCCAGTACGGATGACGAAACCCAGGCGTTGCTCTTGCCCTGCTCAGTCCAGCGACGGCTTTGCCAGAGGTAAGCTGCGAGCAGCAAAATCCCCAACGTCGCGCACACCATCTTGATTGCCAAAGCGTCGACGGCAATACCCGAAATGTCCGGCAGCTGGTGGTAAAAATGGTAAGTGACCATACCGAAGGTGGCGCCGCTTACGGCCTGCGTTACCCAGCCGATCAGCACCAGATTGGCCAACCGCCGCCGCATCAGGTCATCTCGCAACCGTGTTGCGATTACCGACCCGCCCACTGTCGCAACAGCACCGAAGTTATGCACAACCTGAATTACACTGTAGCTCAGATTCTGTGCAGCGCTCATTGTGCAGTGACGTCTACGCAGCTTTCCACGCCAGTCGGCGCATGTGAGGTCGTATTGACGGTCAGGCAGACATGGTGCTTGCCGGCGGGCAATGGATCGAGCTCAGCGGTCCCCTTGGTCTGGCGCAACACGTCCACACGTTTGCCATCGACATAGAGATGCAGGTGATCTCCGTTCTGGCCGAGCATGGCCGTGTAAGTGACTGGCACCTTGTCTTTGGCGTTGACCATGGCACCATTGGAGGGACTGCTGATCGTGATGGAACCGTCTGCTGCGTAGGCCTGACTCCACAAGAGAGTCAGGAGTAGGGGAGCTAACATCTTGATGTTCATGATCGTTCTCCTTTAGATTTGGTTGTTGGAGCAAACGCGGCAATTATCTAACAATAACCGACAATAGTTGTCAAGTAACAATTGGCGACCGGGATTAGGCGTAAATGCCGAGGCCGGATTAAATCCGGCCCCGGTGCATTTGATTCGGAATCAGTAGGGTTTCTTCCCTACCCAGTTGCCTGGCGGCTGATATTGGCAGACCCAGATCTGGTCGTGCGAGTCCTCGCACATGGCGACTGCGCAACCGACCGTGGTTGTGGTCTTCCAGACGAGCTGTGTGTAATGCCCGCACATCTTGCCTTTCGTGCAGCTATTACTCTTGTAGTTGTAGTTCGAGCGCTCGCTACCCCAGTCATCCACCACTGTATTCGGCCCGACCTTTTGCAGTTCGCGCCTGCCATCCGACCATTGCACCGCGCTTGCCCAGAACAGGTTCTCGCCATAGCGCCCGTCCGGCTTGCTGTGCTGCATCCGGCAATGGTTGTCCTGTTTCAGGTGGTTCGCCCATTCCTGGGCCGAGGCGGCAAGGTCGGTCGAATAGGAGAGCGGCGGAGCGCCGACAGTCTTGCGCCAGCGGTTATGAGCGGAAACCATTTCATTCGCGTCAAAATCTTGCGCCTGCGCCAATGAGGCGGATAAAAGAACGCAGGCAAACAAACCGCGTTTCATCATTTACCCAGCAGTTTTTGCAGGTATGGCCCCGTCACGCTTTCCGGGTTCGCCGCGATATCTTTGGGTGAGCCCTGCGCCACGATACGGCCACCGCCATTTCCGCCTTCAGGTCCCAGATCGATGACCCAGTCGGCAGTCTTGATCACATCCAGATTGTGTTCGATGACCACCACCGTATTGCCCTGGTCACGCAGCGTGTGAATGACCTTAAGCAGCATGGCGATATCGTGGAAGTGCAGGCCGGTAGTCGGCTCGTCGAGGATATACAGCGTGCGCCCCGTGTCCCGTTTGGAGAGCTCCAGCGAGAGCTTGACGCGCTGTGCTTCGCCTCCGGACAGGGTGGTCGCACTCTGCCCGAGCGTGATGTAACCCAGGCCCACGTCGAGCAGCGTTTTCAGCTTGCGCGCGAGGATAGGCACGGCGGAAAAAAATTCGTGGGCCTGCTCCACCGTCATCTCGAGCACCTGGTGGATGTTCTTGCCCTTGTACTGTACTTCCAGCGTCTCCCGGTTGTAGCGGTGGCCATGGCACACGTCGCACGGCACGTACACGTCGGGCAGGAAGTGCATCTCCACCTTGATCACGCCGTCGCCCTGGCAGGATTCGCAGCGTCCGCCCTTGACGTTGAAAGAGAAACGTCCCGGCCCGTAGCCGCGCTCGCGCGACATGGGAACGCCGGAGAACAGGTCGCGTATCGGCGTGAACAGACCGGTGTAAGTCGCCGGGTTGGAGCGAGGCGTGCGTCCGATGGGCGACTGATCGACGTTGATGACCTTGTCGAAGAACTCAAGGCCTTCAATCTCCGCGTAAGGTGAGGGCTCGGCATTGCTGCCGTAAAGATGCTTCGCCACAGCGTGATACAGGGTGTCATTGATGAGTGTGGACTTGCCCGAACCGGACACGCCGGCGACGCATACCAGCAGACCGACAGGCAGGTCGAGCGTGACGTCTTTCAGGTTGTTGCCGCAGGCGCCGACGATCTTCAGCCTGCGCTCGGGATCAGGCTTGCGATACTTCTTCGGCGCTTCGATACTGCGCCGTCCGGACAGGTAATCGCCGGTGAGCGATTGAGGATTGGCGCATACTTCCTCGGGCGTGCCCTGCGCCACGACCTTGCCGCCATGCTCGCCGGCGCCGGGGCCCATATCCACCACGTAATCGGCGGTCAGGATGGCATCCTCGTCATGCTCAACCACGATCACGCTATTGCCCATATCGCGCAGGCGCTTCAGCGTGGCCAGCAGGCGGTCGTTGTCGCGCTGATGCAGGCCGATGGAAGGCTCATCCAGCACATACATCACACCCGTGAGTCCCGAGCCGATCTGCGATGCCAGGCGAATGCGCTGCGCTTCGCCCCCGGAGAGCGTCTCGGCCGATCGATCCAGGGAAAGATAGTCCAGTCCCACGTTGTTCAGGAAAGTCAGGCGGCTGGCGATCTCCTGCACGATCTTCTCGGCAATGGCCTGCTTGTTGCCGGGCAGCGTCACGTTCTGGAAAAACGTCAGCGCCTGCTTCAGTGCCAACGCGCTGAGCTCATAGATGGTATGGTCGGCCACGCGCACATTTCGCGCCTCGATACGCAGACGGGTGCCATTGCAGTCCGGGCAGGTGCAGCCGTTGAGGTATTTCGCCAGCTCCTCGCGCACCGTGGGCGAGTCCGTCTCCTTGTAGCGCCGCTCCAGATTGTTGACGATGCCTTCGAAGGGATGCTCGCGCATCATTTTCTTTCCGCGTTCGTTCAGGTACTGGAAAGGGATCTCTTCGCGCCCGCTGCCGTAAAGCACGACCTTTTGAATCTTCTCGGGCAGGCTTTCGAACGGACGCTCCAGGTCGAAATCGTAATGCTTCGCCAGGCTGTCCAGCATCTGGTAATAGAACTGGTTGCGCCTGTCCCAGCCCTTGATCGCGCCGCCGCTCAGCGAGAGAGATGGAAAAGCCACGATGCGTTTCGGATCGAAGAAACTGATCACGCCCAGACCGTCGCACTTCGGGCACGCGCCCATGGGGCTGTTGAACGAGAACAGGCGCGGCTCCAGCTCCTGCAACGAATAATTGCAGATGGGGCAGGCAAACTTGGCCGAGAAGAGATGCTCCCTGCCGCTATCCATCTCCACCGCCAGCGCGCGGCCATCCGCGTGGCGCAACGCAGTCTCGAACGATTCGGCCAAACGCTGTTTGATATCCGCAGAAACCTTGAGCCGGTCCACCACGATCTCGACGGTGTGCTTCTTGTTCTTTTCCAGCTTCGGCAGGTTGTCCATCTCGCACACCTTGCCGTTCACGCGCAGACGCACAAAGCCTTGTGCGCGCAGCTCGTCGAACAGTTCCAGCTGCTCGCCTTTGCGCTCGACGACCAGCGGCGACAGGATCATCACCTTGGTGCCCTCCGGCAGCGCCAGCACGTGGTCCACCATCTGCCCCACCGATTGCGCCTGCAACACCAGGTCATGCTGCGGACAATAGGGATCGCCCGCCCGCGCAAACAGCAGGCGCAGGTAATCGTGGATCTCGGTGACCGTACCCACAGTGGAGCGGGGGTTATGCGAAGTGGCCTTTTGCTCGATGGCGATGGCGGGGGAGAGCCCCTCGATCAGGTCGACATCCGGTTTTTCCATCAACTGCAGGAATTGCCGCGCATAGGCGGAAAGCGACTCCACATAGCGCCGCTGCCCCTCGGCATACAAGGTATCGAAAGCGAGTGAGGACTTGCCAGAGCCGGATAATCCGGTGATCACCACCAATTGGTTGCGTGGCAGATCGAGGCTGATGTTCTTCAGGTTGTGGGTGCGGGCACCGCGTATTTTTATGTATTCCATTCCGGGTAGCGAGTCAGTAAAACGACCTGACAATATACGCGAGTTTTGATGCTTTCCCAACCTGAGAAATCCGGATAAAAACAGGCAATCTCAATGGGCGGGACGGCAAGAGTCCACGGTTCAGCCGGCATCACACTGGCGGCCGGACAGCCCCGTGCGGCTCAATGCGCACTTGGGGGACCCGGCTATCGGCGAGACAGCCAGACCTGTTAATATACGAACCTTCTGAATTTCAATTTGTTGCTTAATGTCCGCTTCAGATTCCGCAATGACCCCGCTTGAGCGCCGTGCCAGCATAGGCCTGGCCGGTATTTACGGCCTACGCATGCTGGGACTGTTCATCATCCTCCCGATATTTGCCCTGTATGCCGAGAAATTGCCCGGCGGGCAGAGCCACTTTCTGATCGGGATCGCCCTCGGCGCGTATGGCCTGACGCAATCCATCCTGCAAATACCGGCAGGCTGGCTTTCGGACCGCTACGGACGCAAACCGGTGATCATCGCCGGCTTGCTGTTGTTCGCTGCGGGCAGCTTCATCGCCGCCTCGGCGGACGACATCTATTGGATCATCCTGGGGCGCGTGATCCAGGGCGCAGGGGCGATCAATGCGGCTGTGATGGCGCTGACGGCCGACCTGACGCGCGAGGAGCACCGCACCAAAGCGATGGCGATGATCGGCATCACCATCGGCATTACGTTCTCGATCTCGATGGTGCTGTCGCCGCTGTTGTACAAGTACATCGGCATGTCCGGCATGTTCACCCTGATCGGTCTGCTGGCCTTCGTTTCCATCGGGGTCGTGCTGTGGTTCATCCCCAGGCCCACCATCACGCGCTTCCATTCCGACACCGAGGCCAACACGAGCAAGCTTGCCGAAGTGCTGCGCAACAAAGACCTCCTTCGCATGGATTTCGGCGTGTTCACGCTGCATGCGATCCTGATGTCGGTGTTCATGCAAGTGCCGTTCATCCTGCGCGCGGACGGGCTGGATGCGCAACACCAGTGGCAGGTCTATCTGCCGGTGATGCTGGTCGCTTTCGGCCTCATGGTGCCCCCCATCGTCATCGCGGAGAAGAAGGCG
>JAJZSA010000014.1 GCA_021822115.1 Pseudomonadota bacterium | reverse complement strand
CGATCTACGAGCCGGCCAGCCTAGACGATTGCCTGATGGACGCCATCAATGACATTGATGACCGCGCAACTGGGCACCGCCGTTCTGGGCTACAGGTTGGGTTCCCCGATTTGGACGAACTGACCGGAGGGCTCGAGCCTGGCCAGCTCGTCATTGTGGCCGCGCGGCCCGCGGTAGGAAAGACAGCGGCGGCACTTAACATCGCTAACAACGTTGTGCAGGCCGGCGAGTCTGTCGCTTTCTTCTCGTTGGAAATGACCCGCCGCGAGATAACTCAGCGTCTGCTGGCATTGCGTGCGCGGGTGTCGGTTTCTCAGATGCGCTCCGGGCAACTCGATCAGGAACAGTGGGGGAGGATCAATGCTTGCCAAGGCAAAGCTGCTGGCCAGCGCCTAGCCATTATCGACCGCCCTTCCATTGGCGTTCCTTACGTGCGCGCGGCAGCCCGGAAGATCAAGCGCAAGTCTGGGCTTGCCCTGCTGGTGGTGGACTACCTCGGATTGATGCGCGGCGAAGGGCAGACACGCACTCAGGAGGTTGGCAGCATCAGTCGCGGCCTGAAGGCGCTGGCCAAAGAACTTCACGTTCCCATCATCGCGCTCGCCCAACTCAACCGCGCCACTGAGGGCCGCACCGATAAGCGACCACACCTGTCCGACCTGCGCGACTCCGGAGAGATTGAGCAGGATGCGGACATCGTGGTGATGCTGCATCGCGAAGAGATCTACAGCCCTTCAGATGAATGGAAGGGAGTGGCAGAGCTGCTAATCCGCAAGAACCGCAACGGGGCGCTTGGTGAGCTGATGCTTGATTTCCACGGCGAGCACATGCGGTTTGGGATCCGTCATGGGCAGCGGCCAAGGATCAATACCGGCGGGCGGCACGGGTTCGGCTGAATGGCTCGGGATGAGAAGAAAGTGGCAATCACATAATTGGCAGTTCAATAACGAAATGGAGATCAACATGGAAAATGCAGCGCAGAGCACCGGATTTGGGGCAGTACCAAAGACAAAGGGGCCGGCCAATACAGTCACATCAGGCAGCCAGGTGCGGCTCGGTGTTGGCGGGGTGGAAAAACCAGAGACAGCGGCACAGCCGACAGCCCAGCAATCTGTACCCGCTGGACTCGGCGCAGCCCCGCAGAAGACTGCGCCTGTCGCTCCAGAAAAACCGGCAACGCCAGTGCGGCAGGATGCGACATCTATCTCGGGGCAGAAGCCCATCGATACCAACGACAAGATCGCTGAAGAGGCAGCGAACTTCAATCCCGAGAACATCGAGGGCTTGCAGCTCAAGCTGGGCGTTACCAATGCCCTCAACAAACAGCGCGAGGCGGCCAACAAGTCGTCTCTGGACACCTATGCCGCCGAGAGCCAGGACGCGGAGCGCAAGAGCGTTGCTGCGGATCGTGGCGTCGGACTGGCGCTGGAAGAACGGCGCGTCGGCGCACAGACCGCCTTGCAGTCCGCACAAGCCGAACATTTGCGCTCTACTGACTTGTCGGGTGATTTGAGCTTGCCGCAACAACGCACGAATGCTGAGATAGATGCTGCACGCCAATACGTGGCAGGACTCTCTCAAGATGAGATCATGCGCCGAACACAAACCTACACCGCAACCGGACGCGACAATCCTGACTACGACCCCATGCTGGCCGAAAGAGTGCGGCTCGCGAACCGGCGTAAATACGGGGAGGACGATTCATATCCGCTCAATCCAGCGCCAGTTCGTCCACAAGGCGATGGCGGGCAACCGGATGATGTTCAAGAGCGCTTCTCTTCTGATCAGGCAATGAAAGGAAACCGGCTTGGCGCCAACACTCCTCAAGGCCGTGAGGTGTTCGATGCTGGCGGCAAGTTGATCGGTTACTGGAATTGAGGAGCGGCAAATGAGCTTTACTCCGATAGCAGACGCGCAACAGCACGCAACAGAAAGCAACACGGCACAGCCCGGTTTCACGCCATTGAGGACCGCGAAAGAGGAAGCAGAAGCTCCTGGATTGTTCGCGCCCGCAGTCGAGACGTTGAAGGACATTGCCAGGCTGTACCCCATCGCAGAGACGGCGGGGAACCTGGCCACCCAAGCCATTGCCGTGCCGGTGGCGGGTATCGCAGGGCTTGGAGCCATGGCGACCGATGCTATCGGATTGACCGAGACTGATCCGGCCGATGTGGTGCACAAGGTCGCCAGCGCACTGACCTATCAACCACAGACGGAATCCGGCCAGCACCTGACCGGTGCAACCACCTACCCATTACAGAAACTTGCCGAGGCCGGCCGGTATGTTGGCGATCAGACGCTGGACGCCACTGGCAGTCCGGTACTGGCTACGGCAGCCGATACAGCAGTTAACGCGCTGCCGATGGTCCCGCTGGCGAAGTTTTCAGCCACCAAAGGGCCACTGACTAAGGCGGCGGAAGAACACGGGGAGCACTTGGTGGAGATCAACAAACAGGCGCCGGTGGCAAGCTCGCCGGCACCCACCGATCTGTCCAAAAGCGCGATTGATCACCGCCAAGGGCAGGGCGCAGCCACTCCGGCAGCCGAGACCCAAGCAACGCTTGCGGAGAGCGCAAGCATGGTTACGGACTCGGTTACGCCCAAAGCCCTCCCCAAGGAAACGAGCGTAACCATGGGGGGCGCCGAATTTGAAGGCGGCTTGGAGAATCCAAAGGTTTCAGGGGAGGTTGCAACGGAATCGCCTACGACTGGAGCTATTGAAACCTCGTCTAGGGGATTTACTCCGCTTGAAGAAGTGATGCCAGAGAAGTCGGTAGAGGCGAGGTCGGCTTGGGCTCCGGGCCAGAATTACACTGGCTTTGCAGACAACGAAGCTTCTACAGGCAAGCTGTCTGAGAAGCCAATCCGTCGCGAGGATGTACTGGCTCCGCTGATGAAGGATTTAGGGATTCGTATTTATGAGGGGCGGGTGATCGGCAAGCGCCTCGGTTTCTATATCCCGAAGATAGGCGCAGTGCGGATCAAGAACAAATCTGACCTTGAGGTGGCGGCGCATGAGATTGCCCATGCGCTGGATGATCGAATCCCGGCCATCCGGGAATCTTGGCTCAAGGGCGACATGGCAAAGGAGCATGCGGCCGAATTGCGTAGCGTCAGTTACGACAAGACCAAGCTGTTTGAAGGCTTTGCAGAATTTACTCGGCTGTACATGACCCAGCCTGAAAAGGCCAAGGCGGTCGCCCCCAATTACTACAGATGGTTTGACCACTTCACCCGGAGGCATCCGAACGGACAGGCTATCCGCAGGGCGCAAGACGGGATGACGGCATGGTTCAGACAGGACGCCCTGCATCGGGCGCAATCCAAGGTGGGAATGCAGCGCAGCATCAACGATGCACTGGACGGCATGGGCGACAAGTTCCGCCAAGCAGCGGTCGATGATCTGCATGGGGTGTACCGCATGGAACGCCAACTCACCGGAAAGACGGCCCCCCAAGGTGCGTATGAAACTGCTCGTCTGACCCGTGGTGCGGGCGGTCTGGTTGACGGTGCGATCCGCTTGGGCGCGCCGATCCGCAAGGAAGGTGGCGCATTCGATTTTCAGGGGAAGGGGCTGGAGAAAATACTGGAGCCGGTGGCCGGAAACCTTGACGAGTTCTTGATGTACGCGGTCGGGAGAAGCTCGCATGAATTGATGATGCAAGGCCGTGAAAGGCTGTTCACTCCTGCTGAGGTGCGGTCTATGCTTCAGCTCAAGAAGCCGGAATATGAAACGGCTTTCGCTGAATACCAGGCATGGAACAAGGGCGTGCTCGATTTTGCCGAGAGCATGGGCGTCATCAACAAACAGGCGCGCAGCATGTGGCAGCGCACCCAATACCTGCCCTATTACCGGGTAGGGCAGGCCGGCGCATCAGCATCCAAGGGTGGTGCGCAAGGTAATTGGGCTGGCATTCAGAAGCTGACTGGCGGAACCAGCAACCTGCGTGACATCCTCGGCAACATGACCCAGAACGCCGCAACTCTGATCGACACAGCCTTGAAGAACGAGGCACGCGCCAAAATTGTGAAGCTGGCCGAGACACAGAAAGGCGGTGGCAACTTCCTGGTGAAAATCGCTCCGGATTCCAAGCAGGTGAAGATCGACCGTGAGCAAGTCAGGGAAAAGCTACTGGCGGCCGCAGGAATCGACCCGAAGGCAGCGCGCATGGGAATGCTGGACGCCGATCAGGCGAAGCTGGTGGCGCAGATCGATCAGCAGATGGAAGGTGCCCCAGGCCTGTTCGAGTTCATGGTGCATAGCCAGGCGCCCAAGGGCAACATAATGGCGGTGCTGGAGGACGGCAAGCCGACCTATTACGAGGTGGCAGACCCGCTGCTATACCGGGCTGTTTCCTCGCTGAACCGTGCGCCGCAGCACTGGATTATCCGCTGGCTTGGTTTGCCCAAGCGCGTCGGGCAGATGACCATCACGCTGACGCCGGACTTCATGGTGGCGAACATCGCGCGGGACACCATCATGGGGGCGGTGATGTCGCAGGTTGGATTTCGCCCTTTCGTGGAATCTGTCCGTGGCATGGCGTCACGCATCAAGCAGGATTCCGCCTACCGGGAATATCTCGCCAATGGCGGCGGGTTCGCGTCATATCTTTCGGACGAGGCTACCTTCCGCGCTCACTTGGATCGGTTCTACAGTAGCAAGGGGTTCAACTCCAAAACGATGCTGGATAGCCCGGACAAGGTGATGTACTTCTTGGAGACAGTGGCCGATGCGTTCGAAATGAGCACCCGTCTGGGTGAATACAAGCGGCTGCGAGATCATGGAATGCAGCCCAGAGAGGCCGCATACCGGGGGCGCGAGATCAGTACGGACTTTGCCATGAAGGGCGACAGCCAAGTGCTGGGGGCGTTATACGACACGGTGATGTTCCTGCGCCCCGCGATGGTGAGCATGGACCGTCTATATCGAGGTCTGGCGCACGATCCGAACAAGGGCGCGATTGCCGCCAAGGCTGGCACCATCGCGCTGCTGTCTGCTTGGCTGTACTGGCAGAACAAGGACAATCCGCGCTATGCCGAGCTGGAGGACTGGGACAAGGATGCTTACTGGCATTTCTTCGTTCCAGTGGATGGGAGGGAGGAGCATTTCCGCTACCCGAAGATATGGGAGGTGGGGGCGCTGGCCTCGGTAGCTGAGCGCACAGTGGCAGAACTGAACGGGCAGGAGCCTGAGTTTGGCAAGGCTACCGGCCGCATTCTGACAAACCTCTTCAACCTGAACATGATGCCGCAGGTGGTAGCGCCACTCTATGAGCAGGCCACGAACCGCAATGGCTTCACCAATGCTCCAATTGAGACTCCAGGCATGGAGAACATGCAGCCGTTCCTGCGCGCCAAGCCGACGACAAGTGAGACACTGAAAGCGGCCGGCATGGCAAGCAGGGATCTTCCGGAAGGCATGCAAATCAACCCGGTGCGCGCCGAAGCCCTGTTGCGCGGCTACTTCAACACTTGGGCGATGTACGGCCTGATGTTGTCGGACGGCGCACTGTACAGCGACCGTCTGCCTGAGAAGCGCATGGATGAACTGCCAGTGGTGCGTCGGTTCTATGAAGCCGACCCGGCGAAGCACACCAAATACGAAACCATGTTCTACGACATGCTGGGCGAAGCAAGACGGCTACACGGCACCATGCGCGAACTGGATCAATCCGGGCGCTCGGGTATTGCAGACGAGATCGAGAATGCCCCATTGAGCACCAGCGCGAAGCAACTTGAGCGTGCGGGCCGGAACGTTCAGTCCATCAATGCGGAAATCACCGAAACGCTACGATCACCGCTCACCCGCACAGAGAAGCGGGCGAGACTTGATAATCTGTTCCAAGAGAAAAATGCTCTGCTCAAGGAGACTGTTCTTGATGTGAAAAGCGGCGCACACAAATGAAGGTATGATGTGGAACAAGAGCGCCACCAGTCATACCTATATGGGGGCAACTTTGGGGGCAACTGGTAACAACCGAGCTTCACAAACCGCACTGCAGCAAGGCATACGGAAGGTTATTCGGTAGTCCCCGCCCCACCAACAAAGCAAAAAGCTCATCTCCCAAGATGGGCTTTTTGTTTGCGCCATCCATTGTGCATTGCCGCCCCCTGCCGATGCCGGTATAGTCGCCGCACTTCATACGGAACTGGCTCATGGGCCTCCTGGAACTTCCCAACCACAAACTGCGCTTATCCGAATTGCTGGACATGCTGGTCGCCGACGGCCTGCTTGCCAAGGCGGATGCCGAGGCTTTCGCAGCCGAACGGCGACTGCAACGCAGCGACAGCCATCCACTGAGTCAAATTGCTGAAAAAGGCTTGAAGTCGCAAGTGGCGCCGCACTCCGTGCTGACACTGGAGATGCTCACTGAATGGCTGGCCGGCAAGGCCGGACTGGAATACATGCACATCGATCCGCTGAAGATCGACTTCTCCGATCTCACCGAGCTGATGTCCATCGATTACGCGAACCGTTTCGCCATCATGCCGCTGCGCGTGGAGAAAGGTGAACTGGTGGTGGCTACGGCGGAACCCTGGCTGCGCGATTGGGAACCGGTCTTGCGCCAGACCTCGCGCAAGAACATCCGCCGCGTGGTGGCCTCACCGCTGGATATCAAGCGCTATCTGGTGGAGTTCTACAACCTGGCACGCTCGGTGAAGAGCGCGACCAAGGCCTCACCCGACAAATCCACGCTCGCTTCTTTCGAACAACTGGTGGAGATGGGCAAGGGCAACCGCCAGTTCGATGCCAACGACCAGCACATCGTGCATATCGTCGACTGGCTGTGGCAATACGCCTTCGACCAGCGCGCCTCGGACATCCACATCGAGCCGCGCCGCGACGTGGGCATCGTGCGATTCCGCATCGATGGCGTGTTGCATCAGGTGCATCAGTTGCCGATGTCGGTGGTCACCGCGATGACCAGCCGCATCAAGCTGCTGGGACGCATGGATCTGATGGAGAAACGCCGCCCGCAGGATGGCCGCATCAAGACGCGCACCGAAGCGGGGCAGGAGATCGAATTACGCCTGTCCACGCTGCCTACGGCTTTCGGCGAAAAGCTGGTGATGCGTATCTTCGACCCCGAAGTGCTGGTGCGCGATTTTGCCGAACTGGGCTTCTCCGAGGACGACCGCACGCGCTGGGAGACGATGACCAAGAAGCCGCACGGCATCATCCTGGTCACCGGCCCCACCGGTTCCGGCAAGACCACCACGCTGTATTCCACGCTCAAGCAACTGGCCACGCCCGAGGTCAACGTATGCACGCTGGAAGACCCCATCGAGATGGTGGAGCCCTCTTTCAACCAGATGCAGGTGCAGGCCGATATCGGCGTGAGCTTCGCCGATGGGGTGCGTGCGCTGATGCGCCAGGACCCGGACATCATCATGGTGGGCGAGATCCGCGACCTGGAGACGGCAGACATGGCGATCCAGGCAGCCCTCACCGGCCATCTGGTGCTGTCTACGCTGCATACCAACGATGCCCCCTCTGCCGTCACGCGCCTGCTCGATCTCGGCGTACCGCCCTACCTGCTCAACGCCACCCTGCTCGGCATCATGGCGCAGCGTCTGGTGCGCACACTGTGCCCGCATTGCAAGAAGAGCCATCCTGCCAGCGAGACGGAACATGCGTTGTGGGACAGCCTGGTCTCGCCCTGGAAGGCGGCCCGCCCGCAGACCCTGTATCGTCCGCAAGGCTGCCTGGAATGCCGCATGACCGGTTATGCTGGCCGTATCGGCATCTATGAGATCCTGCTGATGTCGCCGGAACTGCGTAAACTGATCACCAGTGAAACGGACATCGCGGCACTGCGCGACCAGGCCGGACGCGAAGGCATGAAACCGCTGCGCATCTCCGGTGCGCAAAAGGTCGCCGCCGGATTGACCACCATGGAAGAAGTCTTGAAAACCGCACCACCTTCTGAACAGAATTAAAAACAAAGGGAAGAACCATGAGCATCCTGCATCACCTGAACCAGAAGCACGCCATCGAGAACCATGTACAACTGCGCGAGATCGCCGATGGTGTGATCATCGCCGAGGTCGCCAACCAGCACGCACTGGCCAACATCGCCCTGCAAGGCGCCCATGTCGCCACCTTCCAGCCGCGCGGCGAAGAACCGCTGATCTGGCTGTCGCCCAAGGCCAAGTTCGCGCCGGGCAAATCCATCCGAGGTGGCGTGCCGCTGTGCTGGCCGTGGTTCGGTCCGCACAAGACCGACAGCAGCTTGCCCGGCCACGGTTTCGCCCGCACTGTGCCGTGGGAGTTGCTACAGACACGCGCCAACGAGGATGGCTCCACCTTCCTGCGCTTCGGCCTGATCGAGAGCGACACCACCCGCACCCAGTGGCCGCACCCCTGCATCGCGCAACTGGAAGTGACCGTGGGTAAAGCGCTGCGTGTGGAACTCATCACCACCAACACCGGCAATGCGCCGTTCGAACTGTCCGAGGCGCTGCATACCTACTTCTACATCAGCGATGTCGGCAACATGAGCATCCGCGGCCTGGAAGGCTGCGACTATCTGGACAAGGTGCAGGATTTCGCCCGCTGCACCCAGCAAGGCCCCATCGTGATCGAGAGCGAAGTGGATCGCGTGTATGTGAATACCGAAGCCGATTGCGTGATCGAGGACAAGGGCCTGAAGCGCGCCATCCGCATCGCCAAGCAGGGCAGCAAATCCACCGTGGTGTGGAATCCGTGGACCGAGAAGGCAGAGAAGATGGGCGACTTCGGCCCGGCCCTGCATCGCGACATGGTCTGCGTGGAGAGCGGCAACGCCCTGGAGAACACACTCACCGTGCAACCCGGCGAGACGCATCGTCTGGTCGCGGTATACAGCACCGAGAAACTGTAAGCCTGTTCCCGTCACACCAAAACAAAAGAGCCGCTGCGATGCAGCGGCTCTTTTGTTTGACGCGTTGAAAGCGACTTAGCTGGCGCGCTTCTTGAACTCGTTGGTGCGAGTGTCGATCTCGATCTTGTCGCCGATCTCGATGAACGCAGCCACCGGCAGTTCGTAGCCGGAACCGACCAGCTTGGCCGGCTTCATCACCTTACCGGAAGTGTCGCCACGCACGGCAGGCTCGGTGTATTCCACTTCACGCACGATGGTGGTCGGCAGCTCCACGGAGATGGCCTTTTCGTTGTAGAAGGTCACTTCGCATTTGTCTTCCATGCCGTCCATGATGAAGTTCACCGCGTCGCCGAGGTTCTCCTTCTCGACTTCGTACTGGTTGTACTCTTCGTCCATGAACACGTACATCGGATCGGCGAAATAGGAATAGGTGCATTCCTTCTTGTCGAGGATGATCTGGTCGAATTTGTCGTCGGCCGAGTACACCGCTTCGCTGGGTGCGTCGGTCAACAGGTTCTTGAATTTGAATTTCACCACCGAACCGCTGCGGCCGGAACGGCTGTATTCACATTTTTGCACCACCAGCGGCTGGTCCTTGACCATCACCACGTTACCGGCGCGGAGTTCTTGAGCGATCTTCATGCTGTTACCTATCTTGAGCTGGATTACGAAGGCGCGGATTCTATAGCAACTCGGCGCGAAAAATCCAGCAAATTCAATGCGAGATCGTTGGCCGACAGGCCGGTGGCCCAGGCTTGTGTATGCTCGGTGAGCAGCCCCCGCCGGGCCACGAAGGCCGGCCATGCCGCGCCCATCCGGCCGGCATCGGCATTCCAGGCCGACCACAGTCCGCGCACCGCAGCAGCAGCCTCGGCCGGCAGCCCTTGCACATAGCGCCGGCACAAGGCTTCCAGCTTGTCCAGGTGCACCCCGTCATGTTGCGGATAGATGTGCCACACGAACGGCCGTCCGGCCCACTGGGCGCGCACGCAGGAATCCTCGCCGCGCACGAAATTCACATCGCACGCCCACAGCAGGCGGTCATACTCCGCCTGTTCGACGAACGGCAGCACATGCACGCAGAGGCTGCCGCGCTGCCACACATCGCCCGCCCGCCCGCGCTCACGACCGAAGAACGCCGCCACCTGCGGCAACGCCCTGCCCTCCGGCAACAGGCAGCGCACCGGCGCCACGCCATCCGCCCATGTCTGCAACAAGGGCGCGATGCCTGCGTTCTCATAACAGAACAGCGACACTCGCAGCTCATCACTGTGCCGTTCCGGCACGCCCAACGCCTGCCAGTACGCAGCCAGCGCCGCCGCATCGGACTGGAAGGCCGCGCGCTGTGCCAACAGGCCACGCTCGATCAGCAGACCGCCGGTGCGCACGGTGAAGCCGGGGAAGAAGAAATATCGGGTCAGCGGCAAACTGGGATGCGGCGACGGCAGGCCGTGGTGCGTCTCCACCCAGTCTTCCGCCGACAGGTATTCCAGGTTCACCCATACCGGCCGGACGCTACGCGCGGCCATCGCATGCATATAGGCTGACGGCAATTTGCAGGCGAAGGCGCCGATCACCAGATCGGCTGCTTCGACCTCCGGCAGCTCGTCCCTCCACCAGCGGATCTCGACGCCGCGACAGGTCTGCTGCGGCAGGGTCACTTCCAGTTCCGGCAGCATGGCGCCGAAGCTGTGCAGATCATCCACCCACAGTCGCACCAGCAGGCCATGTTCATGCGCCAGTTGTCGCGCCAGACGCCAGCACACGCCGATGTCGCCGTAGTTATCCACCACGGCGCAGAAGATGTCGCAGGAACGCGGGAACGCCATGTCAGGCCGCCTGCTGCTCCAGCACGAAACCGGCGCTCGCATCCTGTCCCAGCAGCGCCACCAGGCGCGGCATGACTTCCTGCAAGGTGGCATGCAAGGTCCATGGCGGATTGAGCACGAACATGCCGCTGCCGTGCATGCCGAAACCATCGGCGGCAGGCGCTTGCACGTGGAGTTCGACTTGCAACCAGGATTTCACCGGCAGCCGCTTCAGCTTGTCCGGCAGCCGCGCGGATTCCTCGCGTTGCAGACAGGGATACCACACGGCATAGGTACCGGTAGCGAAACGTTTCAACCCTTCCTGCAAGGCATCCACCACGCGCTTGTAATCCTGCTTCTCCTCATAGGGCGGATCCATCAGCACCAGCGCACGACGCGGCGGCGGCGGCAGCAAGGCCTTGAGTGCAGCGAAACCATCACTCTTCTGTACGACCACTTGTTTGTCGTATTGCGCGAAGTTCTGTGCCAGCAATTCGTAATCGGACGGATGCAGTTCGAACAGGCGCGAACGGTCCTGTTCGCGCAGCAGCGCTTGCGTCACCAGCGGCGAACCGGGATACAGCTTGAGTGCGCCATCCGCATTGAGACCTTTGACCAGCGCCACGTAATCGGCCAGCGCGGCCGGCAGATCCGCCACTGCCCACAGACGCGCGATTCCGCTCTCATATTCGGCGTTCTTGGCGGCATAGCCGCTGGTGAGCTCGTAGCACCCGGCCCCGGCATGGGTGTCGATCACCCAATACGGTTTATCTTTCTGTGCCAGATATTGCAGCAACTGCATCTGCACGAAATGTTTGAGCACGTCGGCGTGATTGCCGGCATGGAAGGCATGGCGATAACTCAGCATGGTCAGATATCTCGAAAAGGGGCGTTATTCTGCATGCAAGGCCTCGACCGGGTCGAGTTGCGCCGCATGCATGGCCGGCACCACGCCGGCCGCAAGACCGATGCTGACGGCGATCGATTCGGCCAGCACCGCAAACAACCAGGGCGTATGCACCGGCAAGGCCGGGATCAGCAGATGCAGTCCCTGCGCGATGCCGATGCCCAGCAGCAATCCCAGTATGCCGCCTAGCGCCGAGAGCATCATGGCCTCGCCCAGGAACAGCGTGAGCACCTGATCCTTGCGTGCGCCCAGTGCGCGCAACAGACCGATCTCGGCGGTGCGCTCAGTGACGGCCATGGTCATGATGGTGAGGATGCCCACGGCGCCGACCAGCAACGAGATGCCGCCCAGCGCGCCGACCGCGAAGGTGAGGATGCCCAGTACCGAGCTCAACACCTCCAGCGCCTGCTCTTGCGAGATGACGGTGAAATCCTCGCGACCATGGCGTTCGATCATGCGCTCCTTGATATGGCGGATGATGGTATCGGCGTCGACATCGGCACGATAGCTGACGTTGACCTCCATCAGGCCGGGACGGTTGAGCAATTCCATGGCCCGCGCCGCAGGGATGAAGACGGAATCATCCATATCCATACCGAGGATCTGCCCCTTGGACTCCATCACGCCGACCACACGATAACGCTGTCCACCGATGCGCAGATACTGACCGAGCGGGTTCTGCCCGCGGAACAACTCCTGCTGGATCTTGGCACCGATCACCGCCTGCGGGCGCGCCTGCTCGTCATCCGCATCGGTCCAGAAACTGCCGCTCTGCACCTTCATGGTGAAAGCCTTGCTGAAATCGCGCCCCTCGCCCAGCACCATGGTGCGGCGCGTGCGTCCTTCGTAACGCACCTCGGCATTGCCCACCAGGCCGGGGATCACATATTCCACGAATGGCAGACGGCGCAAGGCATCGGCATCTTCCAGCGACAACGGGCGCGAAGAACCGAAGATACCGATGTTGCCGCCCTGCATCTCGGTCTTGCCCGGTTGCACGCTGATGATGTTGGTACCGAATTGCGAGAACTCCTTGAGCACGAACTGATGCAGGCCCTCGCCGATGGAAGTCAGCAGGATCACTGCGGCGATGCCGATGGCGATACCCAGCCCGGTCAGGAAACTGCGCATGCGATAGGTGAGGAAGCTGGAGGACGTCAGCGTGACCATGTCGCGGAAATACATGGACTATCTCCCCGCCAGGGCGGCCACCGGGTCCAGCCTGGCGGCGCGTCGTGCCGGCCACACGCTGAACAGGATGCCGGTTCCCAACGCCGTGGCGCAGGCTGCGATGATCGCCCACCAAGGCGGGCTGACCGGCAGGCTGGGATAGATCTGCCCGATGATGAAACTGCCGAGATAACCGATCAGCAGACCGGCCACACTGCCGATGGCAGACAGCAACGCCGCTTCGGCAAAGAACAGGTTGCGGATCTGATAGCCCGGTGCG
Organism: Pseudomonadota bacterium; assembly: GCA_021822115.1. Next base: position 30,787 of record JAJZSA010000014.1, on the reverse strand, counting down.
CCCAGTGCCTTGAGCAGGCCGATCTCCTTGATGCGTTGCGCCACGGCGATCAGCATCACGTTCATGATCAGCACGCCGGCCACGGCCAGGCTGATGGCCGCGATGCCGCCGACCGCCATGGTCAGTGCTCCGAGGATGCGATCGAAGGTCTGCAACACCGCATCCTGGGTGATGACGGTGACGTCACGCTCGCCACTGTGACGCTCGACCATGATGGCCTCGGCCTCGCGCACGGCAGCCTCGATGGATTCACGGTTACGCGCTTCGATCAGCACGCGGAACAGGCCGGAAGTATTGAACACCTGCTGTGCCGCACCGACCGGGATGATGACCAGCTCATCGGTGCGCATGCCCATCGATTCACCCTGCGGCGCCATCACGCCGATGACGCGGAAACGCCGGTCGCCCAGGCGTACCCACTGTCCCACAGCCGGTTCGTTGCCGAACAGCTCGCGCTTCATCTGGTTGCCCAGCACACAGACCGAGGAGGTATCGAAGATATCGCCACGCGGCAGGAAGCGCCCGAGCGCCATGGCCATGTGGCGGATATCCAGCATGTCCGCCGTGGAACCGGCCACCACCACTTCACGATTGAGCGCACCACGCGATAACGTCGCCGAGCCGATGGTGAGCGGCGCGATGCGTTTGATGGCCGGGCTGCGCAACAAGGCTTCGGCGTCTTCCAGCGTGATCTCGCGCGGCGTCTGACCGCTCATCAAGCCGGGGCCGACACCGGCGGTCTCGGTGCGTCCCGGCAGCACGATGACCAGATTGGTGCCGAGCGAGGCGAACTGATCCACCACATAGCGACGCGCCCCCTCGCCCAGTGCGGTGAGCACCACCACGGCAGCCACACCGATGGACATGGCCAGCATCATCAACAGGGTGCGCGCAGGACTGCCGCGCAAACTGCCGGAAGCGAACTGGAAGATATCGGGGAGCCTCATGCCGAACGGCGTTCGTCTGACTGGATACGTCCGTCCAGCATACGGATCTGACGCTGGGCGCGCGCGCCGATGTCGGCATCGTGCGTCACCAGCACCAAAGTGATGCCCTGCTCCAGCAGGCCTTCCAGCAGTCGCAACACCTCCTGCCCGGTGGCATGATCGAGATTGCCGGTCGGTTCGTCGGCCAACAGCACCGCGGGATTCATCACGGTCGCACGGGCGATGGCCACGCGCTGGCGCTGACCGCCGGAGAGCTGGTCCGGCCGATGATCGGCGCGCTCCGCCAGACCATAACTCTGGATCAACCTCGCCACGCGCTCCTTGCGCTCCTCCGGCGGGATGCCCGCCAGCACCATGGGCAGCTCCACGTTTTGCGCAGCGGTCAATCGCGGCACCAGATGGAAGGACTGGAACACGAAGCCGATCTTTTCGCGGCGCACACGCGCCTGCTGCTCATCGCTCAAGTCGGTGACGTTACCGCCGTCCAGCAGATAGGTGCCCGAGGTCGGCCGATCGAGCAGCCCCAGCATGTTGAGCATGGTGGACTTGCCGGAACCGGAAGGCCCCATGATGGAGATGTATTCGCCCGCGCCGACGCTCATGTTCACATCGCGCAGGGCCGCGACGCGCTGGTCGCCGACGATGAAGGTACGGCAGACGTTCTGCAGCTCGATCATTGCGCCGGCTCGCCCGCTTGCGGGACGACCTTGACCCCGGCCTGGATGCCCGGAGTATCGAGCGCCGTGACGATGCGATCACCTTCGGCCAAACCGGCAATCACCTCGGCATATTCCCAGTTGGACAGACCCAGTTCGACCTGCCGCGCTTCGAGCAACCCGTCATCGCCATAGCGCAACACACGGTTGCCTTCCAGCAGCGCCTGGGCCGGGATGCGCAGCACATTGGGATGACTGTCGTAGATGATCTCGACATCGGCACTGTAGCCCACCAGCAGGTTGTCGCTGGGAGCGATCTTGTCGAATTCGACTTCGACTTCCACCGTACGCGCCTGCTTCTCCAGATCCAGTACATAGGGGGCGATGCGGCGTACCTTGCCCGGGAAGGTGCGCCCCTTGATGGCATCCAGCGTGATGCGGCTGGGCTGCCCCAGCTTGACCTTGGCCGCATCCACTTCGTCGATCGGCGCGCTGACATACATGCAACTGTCGTCGATCAGGTCGATGGCCGGCAAGGTCGGGATGCCGGGCGGCGACGGCGTGGCATATTCCCCCAGTTCGCCGCTGATGTCGGCCACGATGCCGTCGAACGGGGCACGCAGCACCATGCGCTCCAGTGCGGCACGCGCCAGCTTGATACGCGAATGGGCCTGCTCGACATCGCCCTTGGCGGAAGCACAGGAAGCGCGCTTGGCCTGCGCTTCGGTCAGCGCACGATCGAGCTGCTGCGCGGAGATGAATCCCTTGGTACGCAGTTCCTGCGAACGCTCGGCATCACGCTGCGCCGCCTCGGCCAGCGTGCAAACCTCCTGTACGCGATGTTGTGCCACGTTGAGCTGCTCCTGCGCCAGACTCTCTTGCGCATGCAGATCGTTGTCCCACAGCTCCAGCAGGATTTCGCCCTGCTTCACGCGCTGCCCCTTCTTCACCGCCAGTTTGGCGATCTGCCCACCAGCCGAAGGCGACATCTTGGCACGACGACAGGCATTCACCGTACCTGCCCGGGTATTGCTGACCGAAGCCTCCACCGTACCGCGCGTCAGTGTCTGCATGGCAACCGGCAAAGGCTTGCTGCGCGCCAGGAAGGCCAGCAATAAACCGATCAGAACGACAACGAGGAGGAGGAACAGGATCTTGCGAAAGTGGGATGCATGCTTGGAGGTTTGCGGCGAAGCCATGTGCACTCCTATGGATGCAGGCCGCAGCCTGCAGATTGGAATGGTGCTGGTGAGGTGAATCGAACACCCGACCTACTGATTACGAATCAGTTGCTCTACCGACTGAGCTACACCAGCAACAACGGCGCGGATTATACGGAAGAGCGGCGGCTATCGCCAGCGATAGGGAGACACGTCGATGGGCTGCGCGGCGCCGGTCATCACGTTCAGCAGGATCTCGGCACACGCCGGGGCCATGGTCACGCCATAGCGGAAGTGGCCGCCGTTGAGGTAGAGGTTCTCCAGCTCTGGATGACGGTCGATGGTCGGGACGTTACCCGGCGAACCCGGACGCAACCCGGCCCAGTGACGCACCAACGGCATGTCGCGCAAAGCGGGCACCAGCTGGATGGCACGAGACAGCAAGGCTTCCCGCGCTTCTGCGGTGGTGGACTTGTCGAAACCGACATCCTCCAAAGTACTCCCCACCAGCAGGTGACCATCCCGACGCGGGATCAGGTACAGATCGCGCTGCAACAGGATATGTTCGATGGGCGGCGCCTCGAACTTGAACAACAGCATCTGACCGCGTATCGGCTTCAGCTCCAGTTGCCGCGCCTGCTCACCGAGCAATTCCTTGTTCCATGCCCCCGCCGTCAATACGAAGGCATCCGCAGACATCTCGCCCTGCGAGGTACGCACCCGCGCCACCCGCCCCGCCTGCGTCGCGAAATCCAGCACCTCGCAGTGCTCAATGATATGCCCGCCCAACTGCGTCACCCGTTCACGCAATGCACGCAGCAAACAGGGATTGCGTACCTGCGCGATCTCCGGCAGCAACAAAGCATCACCCTGCACCTCGTAACGCACGCCATGTCCATCGCACCAGGCTACTGCATGTGCCATATCGAATGGCGGCAACACGCGCATACCGCTGCGCAGGTACTCGACATCCACGCCCGTCGTGGCGTGCAGCTCGTCCGCAAAGGCGGCATAACGCTCCATGCCCCGCAACGCGAGCCGCGTCACCTCATCCGGATAGTCCCACGGACACAGCGGCGACATGATGCCGCCCCCCGCCCAGGAAGCTTCCTGACCGACTTCGCCGCGCTCAAGCACGGTCACGTCGAAGCCGGCGCGCAACAGTGCCCGAGCCGTGGCAAAACCCACCGCGCCCGCACCTATGATGATGATTCTGTTATTGAAGTCCAATTCGAAAACTGCCGTTGGTCCGGAATGAAAACCACTCATCGGCTACCGCTGGCTTCCCATATGCCCCTGACGTATCTTGCGCTCGACAAAAACACGCAGGAGTCCGGCATGAAAAAAGAAAGCGGTTTCACCTTGATAGAGCTGATGATCGTGGTAACGATCATAGCGATACTAGCATCCATCGTCGTCCCCTCCTATCGGAATCGAGTCATCACAAGCAAGTTAATGGAAGGGGTATCTGCACTGGCCGATGCGCGCGTCAAGATGGAACAAGCCTTCATGGATTACAAAACCTACAACACCATTGGCGATGGCGTGACATGCCCCGCCACCATCCCCCTCGCCAGCAAGAATTTCACTTACGCATGCAGCAACCTGACGGACATCACCTATACCATCACCGCCACAGGCATCAATTCACTGGCCGGTTTCAGCTACACCATCAATGAAACCAATACGCATGCCACAACCAGCCTGCAGACTGGCTGGGGCTCCCCCACCACCAATTGCTGGATCACTACCAGAGGGGGAACATGTTGACCCGCCCGCGCAAACATCAGGCCGGCTTTACCCTGATCGAACTGTTAGTCGGTATCGCCATCCTCGGCATTCTGGCCTCGGTGGCCATTCCTAATTTTCGCACGTGGATATTGAATCTGGAGATCAAGAACGCCGCCGAATCAATCACCAGTGGCCTGCAAAAAACCCGGGCAGAAGCACTGAAACGCAACACGAATGTGGAATTCACCTTATCCGCTGATGGCTCTTGGGCCATCACGGTCACCGCCAGCGCACAAGTGCTGGAGCGGCATAGTGGGTCCGAGGGTTCCAAGAATGTCACCATCGCCACGACGGGCGGCAATATAGCGACATACGACAGTCTGGGCAGAACAGTAGCCCCCAGCTTTACTCAAGTGGATATCGGTTCATCAATCTTATCGGGGGCCGACAACAAAAAGCTGCGTGTCACCGTTCAACTCGGCGGGAGCGTCAGAATGTGCGATCCCAATATTGCTACGCCCGACCCCAGAGCCTGTTGAGGATGCAAACATGAAATCGAGACTCCATTCTTTCAACATGCAACATGGTGTGGCGATCATCGAAGCGATGATCGCCATCCTGATCTTCTCGATAGGCATACTCGGTATCGTGGGCATGCAGGCCAGCATGCTGAAAAACACCGCCGAGTCTCAATATCGCTCGGAAGCGAATTACATGGCACAGCAATTGGTCGGAGCCATGTGGGCAGACAGTCAGCCGGTTGCCAATCTGGATAACTTCATCGTGACCAGCACCTTCCCGGTGAAACTCCCGAATGGCGACACGCTATCGTCGTCCCTGCCCAAGGGGAAAATCGCGATCAGCAAGATCGCGGTGACCAGCGATACGGCCGGCACCGTGAATGGCGGGATATTCACCATTACCGTCGGGTGGACTGCCCCTGGCGAGATCCCCTATGACAATGCAGCTCCGCCGTGCTTCATGGCCGTGGCGCACTGCTTCTCGACCACCGCCACCATCTCAGGAAGTTGATAGCATGAAGCAGCCGACACGCGACATGAAAGCGCAACACTCCGGTTTCTCCCTGGTGGAGATCATGGTGGGCATGGTCATCGGCCTGTTGACCACCTTGATCATCGTTCAGGTTTTCTCGGTGTTCGAAGCGCAAAAACGCACCACCAGCGGTCTTGCCGATGCACAAGTGAACGGCAGCATCGCCCTGTACACGATAGAGCAGGATCTCCAGCAGGCAGGATACGGTCTGGCTCCGACGCAGAACACCCCGATGGCCTGCACTTCGGTGAACGGCATCGCCGTGTCCCCGGCTGCTCCCGCCACTGACCCACTGGCGCCCGTGCTCATCACGGATGGTGTCAGCGACACTATCTACATACGTTATAGCTCAGCAGGTACCGGTGGACTTCCGATCACCATCCAGTCGATTGCGCCGACCCCCAACGATGCCACGGTTCTGTCCAATTTCGGCTGCGACAAGAGCGACCGCGCCATCCAGATCAATGGCCCAGCATGCGATATGGCATCGGTCACTGCAGTCACCGCCTCTGGCGTGAGCCCCGCCACCATCACACTGAGCACCCCGGTCACCGGCAACGAGATCGCCTGTCTGAGCGTATGGAATGACATCAAATTCGAGGTGCTGAATAACACGCTGCATAGAGCCGGTGACCCGGCCGTGGCGGAAATCGTCAATCTGCAAGCACAGTACGGTCTTTCCGCCGATAAGAACTCCAACCAGATCACTCAATGGATCGACCCATCCAAGTTGCCAGCAACGGTTAATGACCGCAACCGTATCAAGGCGGTGCGCGTCGCCATCGTCGCCCGCAACCCGAAAAAAGAATCGGGTGCCATCACAAAGTCGTGTAGTGCGCTGGATAGCGCCAACCCTACTGGCTTGTGCGCATGGGCCGGTACAGCCACCTCTCCCGCCCCGGCGATCGATTTGAGCGGGATCGCGAACTGGCAGAATTACCGTTATCAGGTGTTCGAAACCATCATCCCCCTGAGAAACGTCATCTGGAGCAAGGGCCATCTATGAATCCGCGCATGAACTCAATAAAACCGTCTCTCCGCATGGCCTATCGTCAGCGCGGCATGGTGCTGTTCTTTGCGCTGGTCGCCCTGGTCGCGATGTCCCTCGCTGCCGTCGCCCTGATCCGTTCCGTAGACACGGGAGCCCTGATCGCCGGCAATCTGGCCTTCCGCAAATCAACGCTGAATTCCAGCGACAACGGCATCGAGACGGCAATCGCCTGGCTATCCAATCAACAGAACGCCAATGCCGCCCTGGGACTGGATCCGCTCCTGTCTCCTCAACACACATTCAATCTGACCTGTATCGCCACCCGCGCCGCCGGCACCCTCAGTGCTGCCGACCCGGGCTGCCCGGCCATCGTCGCCGGCTATCATTCGAACATCGACCCGACCTTGGACTTGTTCGACGATGCGACGTGGGCCGACAACACCAAAAGCGTAGCCATAGCGAACGATCCCAATGATCTCAGCAAAAATTCGGTACGCTACCTGATCCAGCGCGTATGCAGAAAAGACAATACCCTGCCTTCGGCCGGAGACTGCATGTATTCCGGGAATGCTGCCCCGCTAGATCCACAAAATCTGAAAAACTATCAAAATTATTGCGGGAGTTGCCCTCCGCTAGGACAGGCTCCGGTGATGAGGATCACGACCCGCGCCGTCGGCCCCGATGGCTCCACAAAAAGTTATGCCCAAGCGTTCGTCTATTAGGAGGTAATCATGAAACTCCCGTGCCAGACCACTCGAAAGATGCATCTAATCGCTTTGCTGACGGCTGTAGCGTTATCCTGCCTGTCGCCGTCAGCCGACGCAGCCACCGTCTCTCTGGCGACCGCCCCACTGACCACGGCCACGACTTCTTCGGTCAAGCCCAATGTGATGTTCATACTCGACGACTCAGGCAGTATGGGATGGAACTATCTGCCGGACTGGGCCAACGATAGCCATCCGGTCTCGGGCTCCAACTACAGCAGCATGCCGGAACTATTCCGCAACAGTGGCTTCAACGGGCTGGCGTATAACCCGGCGATCACCTATACCCCGCCGGTGCTGTACAACGCCGACGGTTCCCTCAATACCACCACTTACCCCAACCAGACCGGCACCTCCACTGCCACGGGAGCGAATACTACGGTAGCCACCCCCAACTGGCGCATCGTCAAGGACGACGCATATGGAGTGCAATCTTCCAGCACCAGCAATCTGGAAGGGAATGCCTACTACTACGTCTTTGTACCCGGTGAATATTGCTCCAGCGAAAAACTCACCTCCTGTGTCACTGCCACTGCTCCGACCACGGTCGCCGGGGTCGTTTATGACAAACCAGCCCTCTTGCGCTGGTGTGACAGTTCCGCTTTGACCAATTGCCAGAGCATCAACAATTCGACCTTCAAATATCCGCGCTATCCGGGACAGGCGACTCCGGCCAGCGCCACCTTGACGATCAAGACCACAGGTTCTGTCACCAGCATCAAGGTCAATGGCTTCGAAATCCTCAGTGGCACCGCCTCGTCCACTCGCCGCACCAGCGACGTTGCCAAAGCTGTCGCGAAAAACATCAACAATTGCACCTTTACCAAAAGTGGCAACTGCACCTTTGCGGGCTATAGTGCTTCTGTTTCCGGCAGCACAGTCACCATCATCGCCCCTGCTTCGATGGGGGCCATCAGCTACACTCCGGTCATCGGAGCCACCTCAACTTACAGCGTGACTGCTTTCGGCGGTTTCAAAATCGCCACGCCAGGCTCAAATGTGCTGACGGTCATTTCTCCGACCACCACCAGCTACCCCTATCCCGGTTCGACGACCAAAGCAGCGACTCGCACCGATTGCGCTGGCACGACCTGTACCTATGCCGAGGAGATGACCAACTATGCGAACTGGTGGACCTATTACCACACCCGCATGCAATCGATGAAGACATCGGTGAGCCGTGCATTCAAGACACTGGACAACCGTTTCAGGATCGGCTTCACCACCATCAGCAACAAGGCGGCCACTGACGGCACCAGCTTCCTGAGCAACAACACCTTCGAACTTGCACATAAGAACAAGTGGTTCACCACCCTGTTCGCCACCCGCCCTTCCGGTTCCACACCGCTGCGGGGAGCACTCTCCAAGGCCGGGCGTTACTATGCGAACAAGATATCGGGACAAATCGATCCGGTGCAGTACTCCTGCCAGCAAAACTTCACCATCCTGTCGACTGACGGGTACTGGAACACCAATGATGAAACCAGCACCTATACCGCGCTTGACCTGAAGGGCAACCTGGTCGGCAACCGCGATGGCGGAACGACACCGCGTCCCATGAAAGAAGGCACGACAGCGGTTTCCGACACCTTGGCTGACATCGCCAAGTACTACTACGACTCCGATCTGCGTACATCCACGCTGGGTAACTGTACCGGCGGGGCGAGTCCGGACTTTCCATCCGGTAACAGCGATGTCTGCTCCAACAATGTGTTCACCAGCAGCACCGACAAGAACATCACCCAGCACATGACCACCTTCACCATGGGCCTAGGTGCAGATGGCACGCTGAATTACACCACGGACTACATGACCGCCACATCGGGAGATTTTTACGACCTGAAGAATGGTCTGGGCTCTCCCGCCGTCAACTGGTCGGATCCGATCGCCAATTCAGCCGGTGAACGCATCGACGATATGTGGCATGCCGCAGTGAACGGGCAAGGACTCTATTTCAGCGCCAAAGACCCCGACCAGATCATTGCCGGTTTCAACACCGCCATCTCTTCTATCACTACCAAGCTGGGCGCAGCCTCTGCCGCCGCGACCAGCACCCTGAACCCGATAGCCGGCAACAACTACGCATTCGTTGCCAGCTATACCACCAATGTCTGGAAAGGCAATCTGGAAGCCCGCACCATCAATATCACCACCGGCGTGGTAAGCGACACAGCCTCTTGGTGTATCGAGAACATCACTGCCGCAACCTGCGCATCTCCGGGCACCGTCGTCGCGGACACCAGCGGTTCCAGCACCGTGTATAACTGCGTAGTGACCGGTTCGACCAGCGCCACCTGCTCAGCTCCGGGGGTTTTTGACTCGGTAACTTCCGAATGCCGGACACCGATCCAGAATTCTTGCCCCGGCACCATGCCCAGCAGGATAGGCACTACCAGCGACACCAGAAAAATCTACACCGCAAATAGTACCAGGACGGCACTGATACCTTTCGATGCAAGCTATGCAGCGAGCAATCCGACCAATTTCTCTGCCGCTCACATCAATGGTCTCAACCAATGGGGCACACTGACCCCGACCCAGCAAGCCATGGCGGAAGGGACCAATCTGGTCAACTACTTGCGCGGCCAGACAGGCTACGAGGATCGCAGCTCCAATCCGATCCAGAATCGTCTGTACCGAGCACGTGAAGCGACGATGGGAGATGCGCTCGAATCGCAACCGGCGTTCGTTGGAGATCCGGCATTCAACTACCCCTATCCGGGCTATACCACCTTTAAACAGAACCATACGAATCGAGGCAATACGGTCTACATCGGCACCAACGATGGCATGTTGCATGCGTTCAATGCCACCAATGGCGCGGAACGTTGGGCCTATGTCCCCAGCATGGTCATTCCCAACCTGTGGAAGCTGGCTAGCACCAGTTACAGCAACAATCACGCGAACTTCGTCAATGGCAGCGCACTGGCGGCAGACGTCTGCACCGCCAATTGTGCTTCCGCCTCTGCGACCTGGAAAAGCATCCTGGTCGCCGGCTTGAATGGCGGCGGTCGCGGTTATTTCGCACTCGACATTACCAAGCCAGACTCTCCTGCCCTGTTGTGGGAATTCACCACAGCCAATGACCCGGACATGGGGTACGGCTTCGGCGTGCCCGTGGCAGCCAGACGCGCCGATGGCAGGTGGGTGATTTTGCTGACCTCCGGCCACAACAATGTCAGCCCAGGCTCCGGCCAAGGCTATCTGTACGCGCTCGATCCGGATACCGGAACGATCATCAGCAAGATATCTACCGGAATCGGCGACACGACGACTCCAAGCGGCCTGGCCAAGATCGACGGCTGGAACAATGACCCGGCCGGCAACCAGGTGGGTTATGTCTATGGCGGCGATCTGCTCGGCAATGTGTGGCGCTTCGATGTGAACGACTCCACCACCCCCGCCTCAATCGGAACCGGCAAAGTGATCAAGTTTGCGGAGTTGTATGCCGATATCGCAGGCAACAGCCCGCAACCCATCACCACTACGCCGATACTCGCCTCCATCAACAATATGCGCGTGATCTACATCGGTACCGGAAAATTCCTGGAGCAGTCGGATCTGACCACCACCCAGGTGCAAACCGAGTACGCGATCATGGACGATGACAGCAATACCACCGTCGTCAATCCACGTAGTCTGACCACTCTCTTCACAAAGCGGGAATTGGTGAATAGTTTGACGTCTGCCACCCGTACCGGCTCGACCACTGCTTGCATAGGCTTCCCCGGCCGAGGCTGGTATGTCGACTTCCCTGATCCCAAAGAGCGTCAGAATGTGGATGGCAACCTTGTGCAAGGCACGTTGCTGATCCCCACTACCGTTCCGTCCAGCTCTGTTTGCTCGCCAGGCGGCTACAGTTGGCTGAACTATCTGGACTTCAAATCGGGTTGCCCGATCAACCAGACTGCAGCAACAAAATATGACTCGCCTATCGTCGGTATCAACTACTTCTACATTAACCATCAGCCAGTGATCTCGGTTGTGACAGCATCCGACCCGACACCACAGCAGGCCACAGGTGCTTTCAGCCCCGTCCCGGCTGGCTTCAGCGGCAAGAAGATGATCCGACGTGAGCTGCTCGCACCCTGAGCGATACTAACTAACCAAACAAAAAAACGGCCATCCGGCCGCTTTTTTGTTTGCATGTGCGCCAAATCACTCCAGCGCTTTGGGGATCGGGAACACCACGTTCTCCTCTATCCCGCTCAATTCCTCAACCTTTGCCGCGCCCAACTCACGCAAGCGTTGTATCACCTCATCCACCAGCACTTCCGGTGCGGAGGCACCGGCGCTGATACCGATGTTCTGTTTGCCTTGCAGCCAGTCGGCCTGCACCTCGCTTGCGTTATCCACCAGATACGCCGGGATGCCGCTATTCCTGGCCACTTCGCGCAGGCGGTTGGAGTTGGAGCTGTTCGGTGAGCCGACCACGATGACCAGATCGCATTGCCCGGCCAGCAGCTTCACCGCATCCTGGCGGTTCTGCGTGGCGTAGCAGATGTCGTCCTTCTTCGGCCCGGTGATGGCCGGGAAGCGGGCTTTGAGCGCGGCGATGATGCTGCTCGCATCGTCCACCGAAAGCGTGGTCTGCGTGACGTAGGCCAGGTTCTGCTCGTCGCGCACTTGCAGTTGCGCCACATCAGCCGGCGATTCCACCAGATACATGCCGCCCTCGCTCTGCCCCATGGTGCCTTCCACTTCGGGGTGTCCCTTGTGGCCGATCATCACGATCTCCTTGCCCTGGTTGTGCATGCGCGTGACTTGCAAGTGGACCTTGGTCACCAGCGGACACGTGGCATCGAACACGGTCAGCTTGCGTGCCTCGGCCTCGCGACGCACCGATTGCGGCACGCCATGCGCGCTATAGATGAGGATGCTGCCCTCGGGCACATCCCGCAGGTCTTCGATGAAGACGGCGCCCTTGGCACGCAGCCCTTCCACCACGAACTTGTTGTGCACCACCTCATGCCGTACATAGATAGGCGCGCCATGCAGCTCCAGCGCACGCTCCACGATGGCGATGGCACGATCGACCCCGGCGCAGAAACCGCGCGGGTTAGCCAGCAGTACTTGCATCTTGTTTCCCTTTCAAACCGTCCCAGATGAGCAAGGCCGCCCCGCAGGTGATGGCGGAATCCGCCACATTGAAAGCCGCGAAGTGATAACCGGCCCAGTGGAAATCGAGGAAATCGACCACATAGCCATACGCGATGCGATCAATCAGATTGCCCAGCGCCCCGCCCAGGATCAGCGCCAAGGCCAGGCTGAACAGCGTCTGCTGCCCATGTTTGCGCAACAGCCATACGATCCATGTCGAAGCAGCGACCGCGATGGCACTGAACAGCCAGCGCTGCAGACCGCCCGCATCATGCAGGAAGCTGAACGCCGCGCCGGTGTTGTGCGCCAGCACCAGATTGAAGAAACCGGTGATGGCCAATGCCTCGCCATACTCGAAATGACTGGTGATCGCCGCTTTGCTCAACTGGTCGAGCACGATCACGATGCCGGCAAGCGCCAGCCAGCGCTTAAGCATACCGGCGCGCTCCATTCTCTTGGTCTGCGCCCGTCACGCAAGAAGCACAGCGACCACACAAGGTGGGATGCGCGGCATCACTGCCCACATCCGCACGGTAATGCCAGCAGCGCTCGCACTTCTGCTGCGCGGACGGCGTCACCTTGATCTGCAATTCGCCGGCTTGCGCATGCACGGTCGCGCGCGAGGTGATGAACACGAATTTCAGATCATCGCCCAGACGCGCCAACAGATCCGCCGTTTCCTTGGGCGCATACACATCCACCTCGGCCTGCAAAGCGGAACCGATGGCATTCTGCGCGCGCTGCTCTTCCAGCTTCTTGTTCACCTGCTCGCGCACCGCACGGATGTCAGCCCAGTCACTCACCGCAGCCCCACTCAGACCACAGTCCGGCAACGCATACCAAGTCTGCTCGAACACGCTGACGTCGTCCTTGCCGGACAGCGTGGCCCACACTTCCTCGCCGGTGAAGGACAGGATGGGCGCGATCAGGCGCGCCAGCGCATGGGTGATGTGGAACAGCGCGTTCTGTGCCGAGCGACGTGCCTTGGAGTGCTCGCCCGCGGTGTACAAGCGATCCTTGAGGATATCGAGATAGAAACCGCCCAGCTCTTCCGAGCAGAAACCTTGCAGCTTCTGCACCGCCAGGTGGAACTCGTAACGCTCGTAGTCGGCGCGCACGTCGTCCTGCAACTTCTGCGTCAGCGCCAGCGCATAGCGATCCAGCTCCAGCCATTCATTGACCGGCATCGCATCGCGCTGCGCATCGAAATCACTCACGTTGGCCAGCAGGAAGCGCAGCGTGTTGCGGATGCGGCGATAGCTATCGGTGACGCGCTTCATGATCTCGTCCGACAAGGACATCTCGCCGGAATAGTCGGTCGAGGCGATCCACAGGCGCAGCATGTCCGCGCCCAGCTTGTTGCAGATGTCCTGCGGCTCGATACCGTTGCCGCGCGACTTGGACATCTTGTAGCCCTTCTCGTCCACGGTGAAACCGTGCGTCAGCAAGGCCTTGTAAGGTGCGTGGCCATCGATGGCGCAACCGGTCAACAAGGAGGACTGGAACCAGCCGCGGTGCTGGTCGGAACCTTCCAGATACAGGTCGGCCGGGAAGGCCAGCTCGTCACGCTGGCGCAGCACGGCATAGTGCGTGGCACCGGAATCGAACCACACGTCCAGCGTATCGGTCAGCTTGCGGTAATGCGGCGCATCGTCACCCAGCAGGTCGGCGCTGTTCAGCGCGAACCAGGCCTCGATGCCTTCCTGCTCCACACGCTTGGCCACTTCTTCCAGCAGTTCCGGCGTGCGCGGATGCAGTTGCAGCGTCTCGCGATGCACGAAGAACGGCATCGGTACGCCCCAGTTGCGCTGGCGCGACACGCACCAGTCCGGGCGGTTCTTCATCATGCCTTCCAGACGCGCACGACCCCAGGCCGGGAAGAACGCAGTATCGGTCACCGCATCGTTGGCCAACTCGCGCAGCGTAGCGCCCTCTTCACCCTGCTCCATGCCGATGAACCATTGCGGCGTAGCGCGGAAGATGATCGGCGTCTTGTGGCGCCAGCAATGCGGATAGCTATGCTTCAGCTTGGCCTGACGCAGCAGATGGCCGCTGGCACGCAAGGCCTCCAGCACGATGTCGTTCGCCTTCCACACCGACACACCGGCCAGCATCACGCCGCCCACGGCCGGTGTGGTGGAGATGAAGCAACCGTTGTCACCCACCGGGTTCTCCACCGGCAGGCTGTACTTCTGTCCCACCAGATAGTCGTCCACACCATGCGCCGGTGCGGTGTGCACCAAGCCGGTACCGGCATCCAGCGTCACATGCTCGCCGCAGATGATGGGCACGATGCGGTCGTAGAACGGATGTTGCAGTGGCAGGTTCTCCAGCGCACGCCCGAAGCAGGAGGCCGCATTGCCATCCCCCCGGTCATTGCTGCCGGCCAGCTCATAACGCTGCAAGCACGACTCGGCCAGATCGGCCGCCAGGATCAGGTAGCCCTTGTCGGTGCTGATCAGGTCGTATTGCAATTCAGGATGCACGCTCACCGCCTGGTTGGCCGGCAGCGTCCACGGCGTGGTGGTCCAGATCACCGCATACACCTTGGCACTGCCCGGCAGCGATACGCCGAAAGCATCCTCAACACGGTGCTTATCAAGCACCTCGAAGCCCACGTCGATGGCCGCAGAGACCTTGTCCTCGTATTCAACTTCGGCCTCGGCCAGTGCCGAGCCGCAGTCCAGACACCAGTTCACCGGCTTGCGCCCCTGATACAGATAACCATTCTGCTGGATGCGCCCCAAGGCACGGATGATCTCGGCCTCGGTCTTGAAATCCATGGTGAGATAAGGATTATCCCAATCGCCCAGCACGCCCAGACGGATGAAATCCTTCTTCTGGCGTTCCACCTGCTCCGCCGCATAGGCACGGCACAACTCGCGGAACTTGGCGGGCGGGATGTCCTTGCCATGCAGCTTCTCCACATGCAGCTCGATGGGCAGGCCGTGGCAATCCCAGCCCGGCACATAGGGCGCATCGAAACCGGCCAGCGTCTTCGACTTGATGATGATGTCCTTGAGGATCTTGTTCACCGCGTGGCCGAGGTGGATGGCGCCGTTCGCATACGGCGGGCCGTCATGCAGGATGAACTTGGGTCGTCCGGCCGCCGCCTTGCGGATGCGCTGGTAGCGCTGCTGCGCCTGCCATTGCTGCAACATCAGCGGTTCGCGCTTGGCCAGGTCGCCGCGCATGGGGAACGCCGTATCAGGCAGGTTCAGGGGGTACTTCTTCTTGTCATCACTCATATTTTTCTCAACAACAACTCATTCAAAATTTCCCACCGCGTCATTCCCGCGCAAGCGGGAATCCAGCGCATTTATCAACATGCAGTTGGATTTTGTCCCGCTGTGCGGGGTAATTTGTCCAACTGGATTCCCGCCTGCGCGGGAATGACGGCCAAACTCACTCATGATCGATAAACCACTGCTTGGCATTATTCACATCCGACGCGATCTGCCGCGTCAGCGCTTCCAAACCATCGAACTTCATCTCGTCGCGCAACTTGTGCAGGAATTCCACGCGCAGATGCTTGCCGTAGATCTGCTGCGCGAACTCGAACAGATGCACCTCCAGCACATAGCGCGCATCGTGCTTCAGCGTCGGGCGCACCCCCAAGGAGGCCACGCCCTGTAACAAGCCGATGCCATCCGAATGCACGCGCACCGCATACACGCCCTTGAGCGGCGGCAGATTGTGTTTCATCTGCACGTTCGCCGTGGGATAACCCAGCTTGCGCCCCATGGCATCGCCATGCACCACACGCCCACTGATGCTGTAAGGCCGCCCCAGATACGCATGCGCCAGCACCAGATCGCCCGCCGCCAGCGCCGCGCGGATACCGGTGCTGGAGACGCGCGCGCCGCCATGCAGCACGCTGTGCATCGCTTTGACCTCGAAGCCCTGCTGCGCACCCGCCGCCTGCATCAACGCAAAGTCGCCGCCGCGTCCGCTGCCGAAACGGAAATCGTCGCCGATCAGCACATACCTGGCGTTCAGCTTGGCCTGCAAAGCCGCAACGAAATCCTGCGCGGTGCACTGCGCGAAACGCTGGTTGAAAGCACACACATACACACGCCCCACTCCCAACTCGCGGAACAGCTCCAGTTTCTCGCGCAGGCTGGTCAAGCGTGCCGGCGCCTGCTGCGGCGCAAAGAATTCGCGCGGATGCGGCTCGAAAGTCACCACCGCCGTCTGCAAACCGCGTGCTTGCGCCACTGCCGTCAACTCACGCAGCATCGCCTGGTGGCCCAGATGCACACCATCGAAATTGCCGATAGTGACCGCCAGAGGCTGAAAATCCGTAGAATCGAGGCTGCGTAGAATCTGCATAGGGCGCGGATTATACAGCCTTGGACACCGTAAATCCCCCAGACGGAAAGGGAAAAACATGCTCGACTACCCTCAGGTCGCCCTCGCTTTCATGAACCGCGACCACGCCGAATTCGTCGAACTGCTGCAACGCCTCACCGCCGCGCTGGCCGCTCAGGAACAGCCGCCCCATATCGACGCCCTGCTGGACGAACTGCTGACGCATACCCGTGCCCATTTCGCCGAGGAAGAGCGCCGCATGCAGGCCGCGCAGTTCCCGCCCTTCCCCGTGCACCAAGGCGAACACCAACGCGTACTGGAAGATATTGAGGCCCATATCGGCGCCTGGAAGACCGGGCGCGATGCCGCCGCCCTGCACGACTGGTTAGCCCATGCCGTCAGCGACTGGTTCACCACACACGTCGCCAGCATGGATTTCGTCACCGCCGCCTACATCGCCGCACGAGGAGAAAAATGAAAGGCGAAGCCCTCACCCGACTGTTCGACCACAGCGCCTTCGCTGCCACCCATGCCGACCTGCTCGATCTGCTGGAAGCACAAGCCGACAGCGCACAGATCACCCAAGCTCTGACCCAGCTACAGAAAAAGCTGCGCAGCCAGTTCGCACGCGAGGAACAGGCCATGCAGGAAGCCGACTTCATCGCGCTGGACGCCCACAAGAAAGACCACGACAACGCCCTGGAACGCCTGGCCGCCCAAGCGCAACACTGGCAAGACGCGCAAGACCCCGCCGCCCTGCTCGACTACCTGGCCGGCCCCTTCACCGACTGGTTCGTGCGTCACGTCAACTCGCGCGACTTCATCACCGCGCAGCGCCTGTCGCTCGGCGTCTAGGTCGCCGGCGGCACCAGACCGCGCAGCCTGAAACAGGTCGCGTTCGGACTGCCGTCCGGCTCGTATTCATTGAATTCGCGGCACACCAGCGGACGCTGGTCATAGATCGTGCAACGCACCGCCTGCCCCACTTCCCCCTCCAGCGCGATACAACGCGGCGGGAAACTGTCGGTACCTTGCATGCAGAAAGCTCTCGCGACGGGTTTCACCAATGCACGCGGCACACCGCCCTGCGGCGCCACCTCATCCGGATACAACATGATGCGGAAATGCGCGCAGCACGCACCGCAAGACATGCAAGGACTGGCATCACTCATAAATCATCTATCCAGCGGACTTACCACCCCGCGTCCACCTTTATTCAGCACATGGGTATAGATCATGGTGGTAGATACATCAGAATGGCCAAGCAGTTCCTGCACGGTGCGACAACAAGCGCAGCGCAGTTGCGGCGCAGGCTAACTTGCATAGCAAGTTAAGCGCAAGGCGCGGCCGAAGCCAAAGTCGTACCCCCTCCAGCAGATGCGTAGCAAAGGAATGTCGCAAGGTGTGCGGCGTAGCGGGCTTCGCCAACCCCGCATCGCGCACCGCCTGTTTCACTGCGCGCTGCACACCCTTCTCATCCAAATGATGGCGGCGCGTCTTGCCAGAACGTGGATCGACTGACAAGTTCTTCGACGGAAATACGTATTGCCATCCCCACTCCCGACCTGCGTTCGGATATTTCTTATCCAAGGCAAAAGGTAGATAGACCTCACCATACCCCTGCGCCAAATCATCCTCATGCAACGCCTTCACCTTAGCCAAATGCGCCTTAAGTGGGGCAGCCATGGATTCGGGCAACATCGTCACCCTGTCTTTAAATCCCTTGCCCTCACGCACGATTATCTCGTGCTGCGCAAAATCAACATCCTTCACGCGCAAGCGCAATACCTCCATCAAACGCATCCCGCCGCCATATAACAGTGAAGCGATCAATAAATGAGACCCCCGCAAACGAGACAACACCTCCTGCACCTCGCTCACCGTTAACACAACAGGGATTTTTTTCGGCACCTTTGCCTGAATCACGTTATCCAGCCATGGCAATTGAATAGCCAACACCTCGCGATAGAGAAACAACAATGCCGACTTGGCTTGGTTCTGAGTAGAAGCCGCCACCTTGCCCGCGACCGCAAGATGCGTCAAAAACGCCTCCACCTCCTGTGCCCCTAAATCTTTCGGGTGCTTCTTGCCGTGGAAATAGATATAGCGTTTAATCCAGTCCACATAACTTTGCTCGGTACGGAGCGCGTAATGCTTCACACGCAACTTTTCACGCACCAGATCCAGCAATTTAGGAGATTGGGTCATGTCGTATTTGCCCGAAAAATTAGGGTGTGCGAAATTTTCACACCTAATGAATACAATGCACTATAAGACGATTTCCAGAATATACACCTCGAAGGTGCTTTTCACGGCATTTTTTCGGGTGTCTACTTTACGTTAGGTGCCTGATGAAACGTGCTCACCAGTTCGCCCATGTTCTTTTCCCTGCGCTGTTTGCGCTGGCGGCTCTTTTCATGTCTCTGCGCTGGAAGCCGTTTTCTGGTGATCTACTTATTCAGCATCTTGTCTGGGGCTACCTGTTCTACGCAGCTCCTCATATTCTTTGGGCGGGTTTGTCTGCTGCGATAAGGCCCTCTCTTATCGTGTGGCATTCTGGCTTCGTGGCTTCGTCTGGTTCTCTTCTCCTGGTTGGCGCATTGGCCGTCTGGGGACCCCGTGACCCTTCTGGCCTTCCTTATCAGTGGCTCGTGTATTGGCCACTTTCCGGGCTACTGCTGGTGGTTGTTTTCGTCGGTTGGTTTTTAGCAGGGCGGCCCCATGCAAGCACCTAACATGGCGCTCAACCTCGCTCCCTTCGGTCGCTGGACGCTGCGCGACAATGCCGCGCAGCGCCGGTTAGCTCTACGTTAGAAAGCAATATGAGTCCTCATCAAATACTCGCTGTTACTGTGCGCTTAGCGGCTATCTGGCTCTTCTTGTATGCCATTTCCACTATGACCGGCTCCTATGTCGAGGCACACAAGTACAGTGCTCCGGATTCATTGTTGCCAATACTTATTGGTTTTGGCGCTATCGTTCTTATTTGTGGCTTGCTTTGGTACTTTCCGTTATCTGTCGCAAAAAAGATATTGCCTTCTTCGGCAACCGACGGTTCTGAGCCTGCTGTTTTCGATAGCTGGTTCTCTGTAGGTTGCAGCCTCATCGGGTTGTGGGTGTTGGCAAAAGCCATCCCCGCGCTCATTAGCTATACTCTAGGCAATTACTTAGGTCAGAAATTGTGGCCTGACTCATTTGTTGTGAACCCTGATTGGGTGCTGCTCGTTTCATTTAACGTCTTTCAGCTTTTCGTTGGTCTTTGGCTTTTCTTGGGCGGCAAGGGCTTAAAGAAAATAGTTCATTGGGCAAGGAATGCATAGCTTGCTTTCTAACCTTTCGCTCAAGTTCGCGCCCTTTGGGCGCTGGGACGCTCCGCAAGCGTCGCGCCCCTTAGCTCCACGTTAGCCATCACATGAAAAGAGCGGCAATCTTAATCTCAATGTTTTGCTTTGCCTTGGTAGGGCATGCTGAAGACCTTCCGGCATGGCGAGCTGACTATGTGGCATCCTCCATTCGTGGAGCAGTTATAGATATGGCTTCACAAGGACGCACAGACACAATTTCAGGCTTAATTCAGGCGCTAGGTTTAATGCGCACACTCGCCTCTGACAAAGTTTTGGTGGAATTCTCCGATTACTATTTTGGTGAATCTACTGGTGAAGACATGAATGCCGTTGTTACCGAGCGCGGTCGCTCTTTGCTTCCGCTGTTGCGCACCCACCTGAAGAGTGAGCCTAAGTGTGCCAAAGAGCTTCACTGCCTCTCGCGCGAAGACCGCGACCGCAGAGTCAATAGATGGATAACCTGGATAGATTCTGAGGAAAAAGTGGAGTTCGTAAAGTGATGGCTAACCCTGCGCTCAAGTTCGCTCCCTTTGGTCGCTGGGACGCGCCTTCGGCGCGCCCCTTAGCTCCACGTTATGCGTCTTCATTCACCGGCTCCGTTGGAAATGGTTGATCCCATCGAGTTCGAAACTGAGCGCCTTCTCCTACGGCAGTGGAGGCCCGCTGACCGTGAACCGTTTGCGGCGTTAAACGCAGATTCAAGGGTGATGGAGTTCTTCCCCGCGCCGCTCACACGTGCCGAAAGTGATGCGATCGCTGACCGTTGCGAGTCTTTGATTCGAGAGCGCGGCTGGGGGTTTTGGGCCGCTGAGTTGAAGGCTTCTCGTGAGTTCATAGGGTTCGTGGGCTTGCACACTCCCTCGGCCGAACTTCCGTTCTCGCCGTGCGTGGAAATTGGTTGGCGTCTTTCCCGTTCGCATTGGGGCAAAGGGCTGGCCTCTGAGGCCGCGCGGGGAGCACTCCGCATCGGTTTTGTGTCCCTCGGCCTAAACGAAATTGTGTCCTTCACGGCAGTTGGAAATTTCAGGTCTCGCGCAGTCATGGAAAGGCTCAATATGTGTGAGTCAGGCACCTTTGAGCACCCTCAAGTAGCTGAAGGTAATTCGCTGCGCCTGCACTGCTTGTACCGTCTACCGCGTGCCCACTATGACGCATAACAATTCATTCCAGCCGACCGCCAAAAAGCTGCGCTTTTTGTCGTCGGCTGAATTCCGACGTTAGCCATTTAGTCCGTTGGAATTGTCATCATCAAAAATATCAGGGAGCAATTGATGAATCCGTTGAGAGGAATTACCGTAATTTCATTTGCTGTGTCCTTTGCCTCACTTATCGGAAGCTATTGGCTTGCGAACTATTGGCAGGCACTGGTTCTTTCTATCGGATCAGCTGCTCTTAGCGTTGCGATAGCGCTGGTTGCTGTTAATCACTTTTTGCTTGGGGCAGAAAAGAAGTATGCGGCAGCGCCACTATTGCAGTTCATTCAACCAACCATCTATCGCCTACATAACGATCTTTTCATCGAACTTGCTCGCACAAAGCTTGGCAAACAGCAATTTGAAGACATGATCGACCTCTATCAAAAGCACAATAGATCACCGCAAGCCTTTACTCCGAAGCAGCGCGAAGAGTTGTACAAAATGATTTCCAGTGTCAGAGATGAGCTTATCGCGGTATACGACCTCTTGTCAGAGCAGCTTCGAGAACTCACTTCCATGGTTGGGTGGTCATTTGATCCAAAGATAACGGGGCTTGCCCTTCAAGCGAGGCTTACTGCTGCGAACTTTAAGTCACTCCCGTTCGATGATACGGACCAATCGCAGCAAAAAGTCATCGAAGCGTATCTAGACACCGATGGGATGTTCACCACGTTAGCTGATGCGCTAATTACTCACGCCGGAACGGCTGTAAAAGTCAAACATGGCTAACCCATCATTCCACCGGACCTGCGCGAAAAGCCGCGCAGGCCGGTGAATTCAGACGTTAGAGGTCTCATGGCCTACCTCGTACTTACTCGCGCTGGTTACGATGAGCTGATTGCTCAACGAGGTTCTACTCCTTCTCCTTTGTGGATAAACGTCGATGTGCTTTCCACCTCCGAGCTATTGGCGCTTCGGGAGGCGGGCGTGAAAATTACCAACTTCACGCGAGTCATTGATCCCCATAACGTGACTGAAATTCAGGAGGCAGTTTTCACTGTTCAAGATCACCACTCCGGCCAGAGAGTTTGGGTTGAATATGCTCCCAACCTCTAACCCTACGCTCAAGTTCGCCCTTCGGGCTGGGGCTGCGCTAAAGCGCAGCCCCTTACCTTCACGTTGGGCCTCATGAAACCAATCATTGTCCTCTTTGCATTTTTATTGCCCACTGCTCTAGCATTTGCGGGTTCACCAAAATGCGCTGGTCCTGAGAATTGGCCGACCTCAATGGCTTTCGTTTATTTAAAAAATGCTGGCATTACAAACAACGAAGAACTCGATTTCGACAAGACAAAAACGGTGAGACTGGCTTCCGAGAAAATCGGCAAAGATCTATATCGCCAAATTCATCTTGTTACATTTACCAAAAAATCGGGTCAGCAAATTCAAGTCATTACAAATAATGACGCATCCAGCGAAGAATGTTCTATGAGTGGGGTCGAGGCATATCTGGTATCCCAGCATCTAGGTGAGCAGTTACCGCCCAACCCATCATTCAAGCGGGACGCGCTAAAGCGCGCCCCTTAATTCAGACGTTATGCGCTTTAATCTCACCTCTCCGAAATGCCCTGAGTGCAAAGGAAACATCTCCTTTTGGCAAGGATTGGCAATGCTCAATCCTTGGATAGTGACGTGTCCTTCCTGCAAGGCAAAGCTTGAAATGGGTAGGGCGTCAAAAGTCGCAGCAATTTTTTCAGTGCCTCTTGGTTTAGGACTGGCCGGTGTCGCTATTTATATGGAGGAAACAAAGCAATGGGTAACTCAAGATAGCCTCACTTACTTCGCCGTCACGTTCTCTATCCTTATTGCAATCGGCTACGTAATTTGGCCGCTGACGAAGTTCTATGCTAAACAGAGAAACGCATAACCCATCCATCAAGCGGGACGCGCTAAAGCGCGCCCCTTATGTCAGACGTTAGCCCCCTTTCAGCACACCTTCAGCCGCTTTACATTGCGTACGCATTAGCGTACCTTTTGCGCCTCATCGAAGGAGTACAAAATGAACACACTTACCGCCAGCGAAGCGCGCGCCAATCTGTATCGGCTGATCGACCAGACCGTGGAATCACATGAGCCGATCATCATTTCTGGCAAACGCAGCAGTGCTGTGTTGCTCTCGGCGGAAGACTGGAGTGCGATCCAGGAGACCTTGTACCTGCTGGCAGTTCCGGGCATGCGCGAGTCGATCAAGGCAGGCATGGCAGAACCCCTCGAAAAGAGCGCGAAAGAGATCAAGTGGTGAGTTGGGAAATCGTTTTTGCCAAGCAGGCGTTGAAGGATGCAAAGAAGCTTGCGGCAAGCGGACTAAAACCCAAGGCGCAAGCCCTTCTTGAGATTCTCGCCTCCGACCCATTTCAAAATCCACCGCCGTTCGAAAAGTTGGTCGGCGATCTGACTGGCGCCTACTCCCGCCGCATCAACATCCAGCACCGCATCGTGTACGAAGTGTTTACCGAACAAAGAACGGTCCGTGTCCTGCGGATGTGGACACACTACGAGTGAGCAGGCGTCCTGCTCCGCCTGGCTAAAAAGCCTGTCAGCAAAGATCTGCCTCAGTCGCCCTTTACCACTTCCGCATGCAGGTCGTGCTCGTCCGAGCCGGTGATCTTCACCGTGACGAACTCGCCTACTTCCAGTTGTTCGCCGTCGATATAGACCAGGCCGTCGATCTCCGGCGCATCGGCGGCGCTGCGGGCGAGGGAGCCTTGTTCGTCGACGTCGTCCACCAGCACGGTCATGGTCTGGCCGACCTTCTTCGCGAGTTTCTCGGCGCTGATCTCTTCTTGCAGGTACATCAAACGCGCGAGACGTTCTTCCTGCTCTTCGGGGTCGATGTGGTCGGGCAAGGCATTCGCTGCGGCGCCTTCCACCGGGGAATATTTGAATGCGCCGACGCGGTCGAGCTGGGCTTCTTCGATGAAGTCGAGCAGTTCTTCGAACTCCTCTTCCGTCTCGCCGGGGAAGCCGACGATGAAGGTGCTGCGCAGGGTGATGTCCGGACACACCTCGCGCCATTGCTTGATGCGCGTCAGCACATTCTCGCTGCTGGCCGGGCGCTTCATCAGTTTGAGGATGCGTTCGTTGGCGTGCTGGAAGGGGATGTCGAGATACGGCAGCACCTTGCCTTCGGCCATCAGCGGGATGATCTCGTCCACGCTGGGATAGGGATAGACGTAATGCATGCGCACCCACGCACCGAGGCTGCCGAGTTCGCGGGCCAGATCGGTCATGCGCGTCTTCACCGGCCGACCCTGCCAGAAGCCGGTACGGTATTTCACGTCCACGCCGTAGGCGCTGGTGTCCTGCGAGATGACCAGCAGTTCTTTCACTCCCGACTCGACCAGCTTCTCGGCTTCGTTCATCACCTCATGGATGGGACGACTCACCAGATCGCCGCGCAAGCTGGGGATGATGCAGAAGGTGCAACTGTGGTTGCAGCCTTCGGAGATCTTGAGATAGGCGAAGTGCTGCGGCGTGAGGCGCACCCCCTGCGGGGGCACCAGGTCGGTGTAGGGATCATGCAGGCGCGGCAGGTGCTGGTGCACGGCGGCCATCACCTCTTCGGTGGCGTGCGGGCCGGTGACGGCGAGCACCTTGGGGTGGGTCTGCTGCACGATGTCGCCCTTGGCGCCGAGGCAGCCGGTGACGATGACCTTGCCGTTCTCCTGCAAGGCTTCGCCGATGGCATCCAGCGATTCGGCCACCGCGCTGTCGATGAAGCCGCAGGTGTTGACCACCACGAGGTCGGCTTCCTGATAGCTGGGCGTCAGCTCGTAGCCTTCGGCCTGCATGCGGGTGAGGATGAGTTCGGCGTCGGACGAGGCTTTGGGGCAGCCGAGCGAGACGAAGCCGATGCGGGGAGCGGATTTATTCATGTTCACGGTCCAATGCCGGACGACGCAAAGTCTGGTCGGCCAGCGACAAGGGGTCTTCGATAGGTTCCAGATGGGTGGTGATGTGGCTGTAAGGCACGGCGGCGCGCACTTCGGCCTCGATCTCTTCCAGCAGATCGTGCCCGCGCTGCACCGTCCAGTCGCCCGGCACCAGCACATGGAAGGAGATGAAGGCCAACTGCCCGGCCTGGCGCGTGCGCAAGGCATGGAAATCCAGACCGTGCGTGCGATAACGTTCCAGGATGGCTTCCACGGCGGCGCGCTGCGCGTCGGGGATGGCTTCGTCCATCAGGCCGGAAGCGGAGCGATGCAGCAACTGCCAGCCGGTCCACACGATGTTGGCCGCCACCAGTAGCGCGATCACCGGGTCCAGCCACAACCAGCCGCTGAGCCACACCAGGCCGACGCCGACGATGACGCCGACCGAGGTCCACACGTCGGTCATCAGGTGATGGGCATCGGCTTCCAGCGTGATGGAGTTGAACGCGCGTCCGGCCTTGAGCAATTCGCGCGCGGCGAACAGATTGATGAGCGAAGCCGCCACCGACACCGCCAGACCCACGCCCACCTCGGTCAGCGACTGCGGATGCAGCAAGCGATCGATAGCGGTCCAGGCGATGCTGGCCGCAGCGATCAGGATGAGGAAGCCTTCGAAGGCGCTGGAGAAATATTCCGCCTTGCCGTGTCCGTAGGCGTGCTTGTCATCGGCCGGCGTCTCCGCCAGCGACAGCATACCCAGCGCCATCAGCGCCCCGGCCAGGTTGACGAACGATTCCAGCGCATCGGACAGCAGCCCCACCGAGCCGGTGAGCCACCACGCCACGCCCTTGAGCAGGATGGTGGCGACCGCCGCCGAGATGGATAACCAAGCGAAACGCTTCAGACTGCCGTGCATGTTCAGACTCCTGCCAGATGACCGGCCAATGCCACCGTCGCCACGCCCGCCGCGATCAGCGACACCTGCTGCACGGTGTCGCGCATCTGCGTGCGCTTATGCAAGCCGGGGATCAGGTCGGCCACCGCGACATAGATCATGCTGGCCGCCGCCACCGCCAGGATATAGGGCGTCAGCGACTGCATGTCCTGCAAGGCGAAGTAGGCCAGCACACCGCCCACCAGGGTGGCGAAACTGGAGATCAGATTGAGCTGGAAGGCGCGCAGCTTGCTGTAGCCGGAATGCAGCAGGATGGCGAAATCGCCCACTTCCTGCGGGATCTCGTGCGCGATGATGGCCAGCGCGGTGACGATGCCGAGCTGCACATCGGTCAGAAAGGCGGCGGCGATGATGATGCCGTCGACGAAGTTGTGGAAAGTATCGCCCACGATGAGCATGGTGCCGCTGCGCCCATGATCGTGTGCGACATGCTCATGCGGCTCGTGCGCCTCGCAATGATCGTGATGGCAATGGCGCCAGATCAGCACCTTCTCCAGCGTGAAGAACAGCAGGATGCCCAGCAGCAAGGTGGTGCTGATGGCGGCCGGATTGCCGGAAAGTTCGAGGGCTTCCGGCAGGATGTCGAGGAACACCGCGCCCAGCAGCGCGCCGATGGCATAGCTCACCAGCAGACCGATCCAATGCGTGCGCGCATTCAGCGCGAACAGCGCTGCGAACAATACGCTCAACACACCGCCGAACAGGCTGGCGGCGATGATCCAGGCAAGAATGGACATACAGCATCAAGGGAGATATGGGGCGCGCATTGTACCCGAGGCACGCCTATTCCCCCAGTGCCACGTCCTTGGTCTCGGGCAGGAACAGCAGGCCGATCACGCTGGCCAGCATGAGCATGCCCACCGGATACCACAAGCCGGCCAGGGCTTCGCCGGCACTCACCGAGAGCAAAGTCACCATGAACGGCGACAGGCCACCGATCCAGCCGGCACTCAGGTTGTGCGGCAGCGCAGCGGCGGTGTAGCGCGTGCGCGCCTTGAACAACTCGGGCAACACGGCGGTCTGCGGGCCGGTGATGAGCGCCACGGCGAGTACCGGCAGCAACAGCAGCAGGAACAACATGGTGCGATCCACCTGCGCGGGATCGGCCTGCTCCGCCCACCCCTGCTCGGTCATCACCAGTTTCAATATCTCCGGCTGGAAACCGGGTACTACGATATCGCCCGCGAAACGCACCTGGGGGCGCTCGCTTGTCACTCGCTCCAGGGTATAGGACACCCCATGCCGGGTGAAGAACTCCTGATTGCGCTCGCAATCGTTGGCCGCCTTGTGGAATGGCCCGTAATCACACGCACTGCCGACCAGCACCACCTGCGCCGTCTGGTTGAAACGCTCCTGCGCCGGATTGCCGTAATGCAGCAGCCCCTGGAACACCGGCAGGATACTCAGCGCCCCCAGCAGCAGCCCAGCCAGCAGCACCGGACGCCGCCCGATACGGTCGGACAGCCAGCCGCAGAAGACGGTCAGCGGGAACAGCAACAAGGTGGTGAGCATCACCAACATGCTCGCGGTCTGTGCATCAAGGCGCACCACGCTCTTCAGGAACACGTTGGCATACACCTGCGAAGTGAAGAACAGCAGCGAGCCGCCAGCCGAGATGCAGAAGAACAGCAAAGCCATGCCCTTCAGCGTCTGGCGGTCGCGGAAACATTCGCGCAGCGGCGCTTGTGCCACACGTCCCTGCTCCTGCAATTCCTTGAACACCGGCGACTCTTCCAGACTCATGCGCGTCTTGATCGAGATGAACAGCAGCACCACCGAGAACAGGAATGGCACGCGCCAGCCCCAGCTATTGAATGCGGCATCATCGAGGAACTGGTGCAGCAACACGATCTGGAAGGTGGACACCAGGATGCCCAGCGGCCCCATCAGTTGCAGCACGCTGGTGTACATGCCGCGCTTGCCTTCCGGGGCATGCTCGGTGAGATATACCGCCACGCCGCCGATCTCGCCGCCCACCGCAAAACCTTGCAGCAAGCGCAGCAACAGCAACAGTGCCGGCGCCAGCATGCCGACCTGCGCATAGGTAGGCAACATGCCGACCAGGAAGGTGGAAGCGCCCATCAACGAGATGGTGACCAGGAAGATCGGACGGCGACCGAAACGATCGGCCAGCGTGCCGAACAGGGCCGAGCCCAACGGCCGCACCACCATGCCCACACCGAATGCCGCCAGACTGGCCAGCAAGGCTGCCGTGGCATCCTCGGGCGGGAAGAACAGCACGCTGAAGTAAGTGGCCAAGGTGGCGAAGGTGAGGAAGTCGTACCATTCGAGGAAGGTGCCGAAACAGGCGGCGAGCACGACCTTGCGCTGGGTGGGGGTGAGATCTCTCATAGCTGGGCATCCGGTTGAACAGCGCTGGGGTATAAGGCATCCGCGCCCAAATG
The DNA here is from genome assembly GCA_021822115.1 of Pseudomonadota bacterium. The sequence continues at coordinate 2,302 of JAJZSA010000014.1, read as the reverse complement.
TCCACCGGCTTGCTTTGCGCCGCGCCGGGCCGGACAATGCCCCCACTGAACCTTCCGCCCTCGTTGCGTGTCACAGCGCGACCCCAACTTACGGAGACCATGATGAAGACCAACGCCCTGCTGACGCTTTCTGCCGCCGCCCTGCTGCTGTCCGCCTGTTCCACCCCCGATGCCGGCAAGCCGGTCACTTATCAGGATGTGAACTCCACCGGCGTAGTGGCCGGCGTGGGCGTGGAGAGCCAGGATGTGACCGCCGTGACCGACGTGATGGTGAAAGACATCCTCGCCACCCCCGAGATCGTGAAGCGCGACCGTCCGGCGCGCGTGATCCTCGACGCAGCCTACTTCGAGAACGAGAGCAGCCAGCGCATCAACAAGAACCTGCTGGTGGACCGTCTGCGCATCAACCTGCAACGCGCCGCACAAGGCAAGCTGCAATTCGTGTCGCGCGAGTCGGCCGAGATGGTGGCGCAGGAACGCGACATGAAGCGCCAGGGCGTCACCGACAACGGCACCAACAAGCTGGCCCAGGCCACCGCCGGCGCGGACTACCGCCTGACCGGCCGCATCAACTCGCTGGATGCACGCAGCGAGAAGACCGGCTCCGTGGAACGCTACACGCAGATCACCTTCGAACTGATCGATCTGGAAACCTCGCTCAGCGTCTGGTCCAACCTGTATGAATTCAAGAAGGGTGGCCAGGACGATGCGGTCTATCGCTGATCGTCCGCTGCGCCTGGCTGCGAGCTGTCTCACCGGACTGTTGCTGGCCGGCTGCGCCACACCCGACGCACGCATGGGCGACCCCAACCAGCCGGGGCGCATCGAGCAACTGATGGACCCCGGCAGCGAAGTGCCTGTCGCCTTGCGTCCGGTGATCGCCAGCGACCGTCTGGAAGGCGAACGCAACCGCGTGCTGAACGAAGCGCTGGCCGGCCTCACCGCGCTGGAACTGCATGACCCGGCGCTCGCCCAGCGCCTGCTGGCCGACGCCCAGGCGCAGATCGAGACCATCTATGCCGACAACCCGGCGGCCAACGAGGCACGCAGCAAGTTCGTACCCGAAGCACACAAGGATTTCAAGGGCGACCCTTATGAACGCGCCATGGTCGGCTACTACCTGGCGCTGGCCGACTTCTCCGACACCGATCTGGACAACGCGCGCGCCGACCTGCGCTTCGCCGAATTGCAGGACACCATGTCCGCCGACGAGGTCTATCAGAGCGACATGGTCATCATGCCCTACCTGCGCGGCTGGCTATACAACTGCTCGGGTGAGCCGCAACGCGCGGCGGACGAGTTCAAGCTGGTGACGCAGGGCAAACCCGGCATCAAACTGCCGGGCAAGGACGACAACGTGCTGCTGATCGGCGAGGTGGGCAGCGCACCGGGCAAATACGCGACCGGCCGCTACCGCGAGGAATTGCGTTACCGCCGCACCGACGACGGCCACATCCAGGGCGTGTCCTTCGTGCACGGCACGCAACCCCTGTTCGGCCAGCAGATCGAAGATGTGTACTGGCAGGCGGCGACGCGCGGCGGTCGCGCGGTGGACAAGATCCTCGCCGGCAAGGCCTCGTTCCGCGACACGGCGGAGAACATCGCCACCGGCGCCGCCATCATCTCGCACATCAGCTCCGATCTGGCGCAGGATGCGATGCGGCGCAACAACAGTGACGACGCACAGCAATATGCCGGACTGGCGCTGCTCGGTGCTGCCGTCAGCATCGGCAGCGACCTGGTGGCGGCGGCCACCCGCGCCGAAGCCGATACGCGCGCCTGGTCCACCCTGCCCGACCGCATCTATGTGGCGACCACACACCTCAAAGACCTGGATGACGCATCCGCCTGGTCGCTCGGTTTCCACGATGCGCAAGGCCGCTTGCAGCGCGCCGTGGAGATGAAGACCTTCCGTTCCGGTGCCTGTCTGCTGGTCTGGGGACAGCAGTATCCGGATGCCTCCGAACTATGGTCGGACAGTACCGAACGCCACGCCAGCGCACTCGCACCGACCTGCCAGGAAGGCTGCAAGGCGGTGACCGAACAGATCGAACTGGATCGCAAGCACTTCGCCGAACCTGAGGCAGCCCCGGCGCCTGCCGCCGCCCCGGTGGTGGAACAGCCGGTGAACGCCCCACCGCGCTTGTTGCGGCGGCGTATCCTGCTCACACCGGGGAACTGAACCCGTAGCCGAACTTCATCCCACAGGAGAACATCATGCTGAAGAAGACCCTATCCATGCTGCTGCTGACCTTCCTGGTCGCCTGCCAATCGCTGCCTGAAGCCACCATCAAGATCGGAA
>JAJZSA010000080.1 GCA_021822115.1 Pseudomonadota bacterium | reverse complement strand
GATCTGTGCAGGCGTTCGAGGTAGGGCAATACCTCCTGTTTGCTGCGCGTGTCGAGTGCGGATAGCGGCTCGTCCATCAGCAACAGCTCGGGACTGACCAGCAGCGCGCGACCGATGGCGACCCGTTGCCGCTCACCGCCGGAGAGGCTGTTCGCATCGCGCCTTTCCATCAGTTGTGACAGCCCCAGCCATTCGATGACCTGCGCCGGTTGTACTTTGCGTTGTGCGGCTGCGATGCGTTGATAACCGTATTCCAGATTGGCGCGCACCGACAGGTGCGGGAACAGGCTCGCTTCCTGGAACACATAGCCGAGTGCCCGTTGGTGCACCGGCACGAAGGTCTGCGCGTCCTGCCATACGCTGCCGTTCACCTGCAACGTTCCGGTCGCGCGTTCCAACCCGGCGATGCAGCGCAGCAGCGTGGTCTTGCCGGAACCGGAAGCGCCGAACAGCGCGGTGACGCCACGCATCGGCGCATCGAATGCGGCATCGAGCGTGAAGCTGTCGCGCTGCAACTTGAATCGTACGTGGATGCCGTTCATCGCATCACCTGCGATCTGCCGCCGAGCCGATACAGCGCGAGCAGCACCAGGAAGGAGAACAGCACCATACCACCCGCCAGCCAGTGTGCTTCGCTGTATTCCATCGCTTCGACGTGGGTGTAGATGGCGACCGACAACACCTGCGTCTCGCCGGGAATGCTGCCGCCCAGCATCAGCACCACGCCGAACTCGCCGACCGTATGCGCGAAGGCGAGGATGATCGCGGTGAGGAATCCGGGTTTGGCCAGCGGCAGCGCGACGCTGACAAAGCGGTCCCACGCGTTGGCGCGCAAGGTGGCGGCGACTTCCAGCGGACGCTTGCCCATCGTTTCGAATGCGTTCTGGATCGGCTGCACCGCGAAAGGCAGCGAGAACAGCACCGAGCCGACCACCAACCCGGCGAAGGTGAACGGCAGCGCGCCGATGCCCAGCGCGCGCGTGAGTTCACCCCCCCAGCCCTGTGGCCCCAGCACCAGCAACAGATAGAAGCCGAGCACCGTGGGCGGTACCACCAGCGGCAACGCCACCAATGAAGCCACCAGTCCTTTGTACCAGCGCGTGCTGTGCGCCAGCCACCAGGCCAGCGGCGTGGCGATGCACAGCAGCATGGCCGTGCTCACGCTCGCCAGCTTGAGCGTGAGGATGACGGCTTGCAGATCGTCCGGTGACAGCATCGCCATCATTGACCCGGCAGTTCGTAGCCGTAACTGCGGATCACGGCTGCGGCTTGCGGCCCCTTGAGGAAAGCGAGGAAAGCGTTAGTCGCCGCCGCATCCTGCGCACTCGACAACATCACCGCGCTCTGTTCGATCGGGCTGTAATAGTGCGACGGCACGATCCACCATGAACCCTCGCTCACCTTTCCCGCTTTGGTGATCTGCGACAGCGCGATGAAGCCCAGCTCGGCATTGCCGGTGGCGGCGAACTGGTAGGTCTGCGTGATGTTCTCGCCCTTCACCAGTTTGGGTTGCAGCACTTGCCACAACCCGTGCGCTTCCAGCGTCTCTTGCGCAGCAGCCCCATACGGTGCCAGCTTGGGATCGGCGATGGCGAGCTTGTTGAACTTACCTGCACGCAACACCGCGCCCTTGCTATCGACATAGCCCGGCTGCGCACTCCACAGCACCAGCTTGCCCAGCGCGTAGACGAAACGCGAACCTGGCACGGTCAGGCCGTCGCCCTCCAGTTTCTGCGGCGTCTTGGTATCCGCCGCGATGAAAGCATCGTAGGGGGCGCCCTGCTTGATCTGCGCGTAGAACTTGCCGGTGGAGCCGAAGCTCAAGCTGAGCTTGTGCCCGCTGGCCTGCTCGAACAGCGGTGCGATCTGCTGCATCGGCGCAGTGAAATTCGCCGCCACCGCCACGCGCACTTCGCCCGCCTGCACACTTTGCACCGCCCACAGCAATGCCCCCAATCCAATGATGCGTCTCATCTGCCATCTCCTTACGCGAAGTACCCCCTCCGCCGCAGGATTATCACACAGGACAGGCCCGCGCTTTGGGCGCCGCACCCGCTGTCGCTCCCTGCTGCGTTTGGCTACACTGCACGCCATCCCATCCCTCAAGGACTCGACATGAAACGCAGTTTCGGCGCACTGGCCCTCGGCAGCTGGCTCATCCTCAATGGCCTGTCACACCTGATGCCTCTGAGTTTCTCCGGCATGAATGTATTGATGGCGATCCTCGCCACGGCAGCCGGCGTGCTGCTGATCCTGGGCTTGTAAGCATCGGGCATGCCGCGTCTCCTGCCTGCGCTGATCGTCGCGCTGCTGCTGTGTGCCTGCACGACGCCGCATGATCCCTGGCGCCAACAACCGCTCACGCACCTGGATCCCGGCACGGTGGTGACGTTGCGCGTGCTGCGTGCGGACAACCCGCGCCTGCCACGCATGACGGATGCACAGATACAGACGTTATTGGCGGTGACGCAACGCACCGTGCAAACACACTTCGGCGTGACGTTACGCTTCAGCGTGGTGGAAGAGACCGATGTGGCTCAACTGTTCGCACGCCTCCCACCGCGCGTACGTGCGGCACGCGCAACATCGATCTACGACTTCAAATCCGGCCACGGCGATCCGCAACGCATCGCACAAGGTCTGCTGGCGACCTTGCGTACCCATGGCACCACGCTGGATGAAGCCTATGCCTATGCGCAGCCATACCTGCCCGCCGCAACACGGCCGGACAGCCTGCGCACTTTCAGCGCACAACTTACCGACGTGATGCTGAAGCGTCTGCAAGCCTGGCGCACGCTGCCAGCACCAGACGGCCGACCGGTGCTGGACGACACGCCTTACAACGAATGGATAGACTGGGACACGCTGGGTTATGGCGAACTGCAGTACGACATCGTCATCACCAACCAGTTGATCGCCAGCGCGGAAGACGACGGCGTGGACATCCATACCGCGATACGCGGCGGTCTGACGGTGGGCACCACCACTTACAGCCGGCAGGGACGCTATGGTTCTTTCGTATTCTGGAGCACCTTCCCGTTCACTGACGATTCCGCACTGACCGCCGAACTGCGCGGCGGAGAACGCTACACCCCGCAGGAAGCGGCCGAACTTTCCGGCGCTTATCTGGCGCACGAGATCGGTCATCTGCTGTTCCGTTTCGGCCACCCCTTCGCACGCCCGGCGTGCGTGATGGATCCGGTGCGCATGCTGCGTTTCCGCGCATGGCAGCAAGGGTTGGATGCGACGCACTGCCGCATCGGCAGCTCGCCCGAGATGCGCCCGGGTGCGATCCCGGAGACTTACCACAAGGATTGGTTGCGTCTGGCGCAGTGAAAAGACCTTATCGCCAGCGTCATTGAATAGTGCAGGGCTGAGGCAGACAATCGCCACATGCATCCCGCTACGGAGGCCATCATGGAACCGAACGACCCCGCCATGCATGCCTTGTACGCCTATACCAAGGCTCTCGCTGTCGCCCTGGACTATCGCGACCAGCCCACCTACCTGCACTCCGAACGCGTAGGCGACCTGGCAACCGCACTAGCGATCCACCTCGGGTTGTCCGGCATCGATATCGAAGCCATCCATATCGCGGCTGCGTTCCACGATATCGGCAAGATCGGCGTCCCCGACCATATCCTGATGAAACCCGCTGCACTGGATCAGGGCGAATGGGAGATCATGAAACAGCATGCCGCCATCGGTGAGCAGATCATCCACGCCACAGGCATCAGTGCGGCTGAAAGAGCGTCACATGTCATACGTCACCACCACGAGCACTTCGACGGTTCCGGCTATCCGGACGGGTTGCAGGGCACACACATCCCGATCTGCTCACGCATCATCTCGCTCGTCGACAGTTACGATGCAATGGCAGTGACCCGACGCTACCACAGCGCCAGATCGCACGATGAGATCATGGCCATCCTGCACGACGAGATCGGCTTCAAGCACGATCCGGCATTGATGCAAGATTTCTGCCGGACCATCGAATCCGACGAATTCAGATCGATGCGGCACTGAACGATTCAAGCGTGCCTCTTGGCAGAATTTCGCCAGCTCAAAGAAGTTGGAGGCACCGACCAGCCTGCATAGGGCGCAACGATCAATAGGCATTGCGCCGCATGAGATCCCACCATCCGGTGCGATGCTGCGCCGAGTAAGCGACTCTTAATTAGCGGCCGGCAACCTCAACCAAAGCGCCGTTGCGCCTCGACCGCGAGACCGGCGCCGATGCTGCCGAACAGGTCACCTTCCATGCGCCGGGCCTGGGGCAGCATGGCGGCGAGGCGTTCGCGCAGCATCGGCACGCCGCTGGCGCCGCCGGTGAAGAAGATGGTATCCACCGCCTCACCTTGCACACCGGCGTCGGCCAGCAAGGCGCCCAGGGTGCTGCCGATCTTGTCCACCAACTGCGCCGCAGAGTGTTCGAACTCGATGCGGGTCAGCGTGTGGCGCAATCCCGGTTCCAGCCGATCCAGACGCAGCGTCGCGCTATCGCCGGCGGACAGGGCGATCTTGGCTTCTTCCACCTGCACCGCCAGCCAGTGGCCGGCGCGTTCGCGTACCAGCTTGAGCAGGCGGTCCATCGCTTCGGGCGCCTGGGTATCCAGATACAGCTCTTGCAGGTCAGCCCAGGTGCGGCGGGTATAGGCTTGATTGATGGTGTGCCAGGTGGCGAGGTTGAAGTAGTAGCTGTTAGGCATCTCCAGACCGCCCTTGAGCTTGCTGCCATAACCCAGCAACGGCATCACGCCTTCCAGGCTCAGTTGGCGGTCGAAGTTGGTGCCGCCGATGTGCACGCCGCCGTTGGCCAGCAGGTCGTCGCGCCGATCCGCGAGCCGCGCCCGTTGCGGCGAGAGTCGGATCAGGGAGAAGTCCGAGGTGCCGCCGCCGATGTCGGCGATGAGCACCAGCTCTTCGCGCTCGATCTGCTGTTCGTAGTGATAGGCCGCGGCGATGGGTTCGTACTGGAAGCTCACTTCGCGGAAGCCGCTGGCGCGCGCGATGGCTTCCAGCGTCGCCTCGGCCTTGCGATCGGCCTCGCTATCGTCGTCCACGAAGAACACCGGCCGCCCGAACACGGCCTGCTCGAAAGAGCGGCCCGCCGCCGTTTCGGCCCGGCGTTTGAGTTCGGCGATGAAACGGGCGAGCAATTCCTTGTAGGTCAGCGCACGCCCCTGCACCTCGGTCTTGCCTTCCATCAGGCTGCTGCCGAGCAGGCTCTTCAAGGCGCGCATCAGGCGGCCTTCATAGCCTTCCAGATATTCGTTGAGGCCGGCGCGGCCGACACTGACCGAGTTCTCGTCGGCGTTGAAGAAGATCACCGAAGGCAAGGTGACTTTGCCATCTTCCAGCGCCAGCAAGGGCGCGTGATCAGGTCGCAGCCAGCCGGCCGTGGAATTGGAGGTACCGAAATCGATGCCGCAGGCGCGGGCGGGAGCTGCAACAGACATGGAGGGAAGGGGCCTGAGTGGGACCGATGGAAAACGGGCGGCAATGCTACCGTAACCATGCGGGACGGACCACGGTTCCGTCAGCCTGGCAGGATGAGGGAAGCGCAGCCCCCCCCCTGCCCCACCGATCGGTTGAACGTGCCGGAGTCGGCACCTTCGGCACCTGCAAGCGATCAAGCCGAGGCAGTTGCATCGAATACAGGCCGCCTCTTCGGTGCCAGCCTTGCTACCATGACTGCCGATCCATGCGGCGTCATCAGCCTATGAATACCATCGAGTTGCATATGGCAGACAGTGCCTTTTCCTTTCGCGTCCTGTCTGGCACGCGGACCGGACAGCGCATTCCAGTGAGATCGCTTGCCGGCGTGCACAGCCTGCTAGCGCAGGGGCCGCTCACGGCCGCCACGGTCGAAGCGGGGATCGCGGCAATCGAAGACCTGCTCATGCCCGCACTGCGCGCCCTGCCGGACGGGGCTGACCTTGTGGTCGCAGAAGCCGCCTGGAGCAACATCCTGCGCGGTCTCGCAGGCGCAGGTGAGCCGGTCCCTGTGGCTGCGATAGAGACCCAGTTCAATCATCTCGCCGATGTCGCCAGTGGTTCCCCTGCCAGACTGCAGCCGGTATCGACAGCACCGCTATCGGTGCTGAAGCTGCTCCTGCTGCGGGAGGTGATGCACCATGGTGGCTTCGCGACAGTGGCCATCCGCGCCGATTGAGCGGTGGCCCGGACGTTCAGCGCGAAGATGCGCAATCCCGGTCAGGCCAGTTTTTCATGCAGCCGGTATCTTGCCGTCCCAAGGAGATACGACAGTGAATACATCGAGAGCAGACTTGTACGCGGCACGTTTCAAGAAGGTGTTCGACTACATCGACCACCATCTGGACGAATCGTTGTCGGTGGAACAGTTGAGCCAGGTCGCGCATTTTTCGAAGTTCCATTTCCACCGTCAGTTCTCCGATTACTGCGGCATCAGTGTCATGCGTTACATCCAGTTGATGCGTTTGAAGCGGGCCTCTTACCGGCTGGTCTTCAGCCCGCTGGAACGGATCACCGACATTGCGCTGGATGCCGGTTTCGAGAACCCGGAATCGTTCTCGCGCGCGTTCAAGAACACCTTCGGCCAGACCCCGACGGAATTCAGGCTGCAACCGAAATGGCAACCGTGGAACGAGCGCTACCGATTCCCCAATATAGACAGGAGTACACACATGGAAGTGAAGATCTGGGAATTCGAGGAGACCCCCATCGCAGTGCTGGAACATCGCGGCCCACCCGACCTAGTCAACGATTCGGTGAAGATATTCATCGACTGGCGCAAGACGAGCGGCCTGTCGCCGATACAGACCAGCGATACCTTCGGCATCGTCTACGACAATCCGGATACCACGCCTCCGGCAGATTTCCGCTTCGACATCTGCGGCTCGGTGGACGAGGCCGTGCCCGCCAATCCGCAAGGGGTGGTCAACAAATGCATCCCCGCCGGTCGCTGCGCGGTGGTACGGCATCGCGGTTCGCATCAGCGCATCGGTGAAGCGGCTTATTACCTGTACCGCGACTGGTTGCCGGACAGCGGCGAAGAGCTGCGCGATTTCCCGCTGTTCTTCCACTATCTGAACCTGATGCCGGACACGCCGGAGCATGAGTTGCTGACGGACGTCTATCTGCCGTTGAAGTAGCCTGCGGACTGCGCCATCCTACGGTGGTGCAGTCTTAACGCCGCTTATGCGGCGTCTTTTTCGTACCAGCCCTTGCTGCGTTTCACCAGATACACCACGCTCAACATCACCGGCACTTCGATCAGCACGCCGACCACCGTCGCCAACGCCGCCCCCGACTCGAAGCCGAACAGGCTGATGGCAGCGGCCACCGCCAACTCGAAGAAATTGGAGGCACCGATCAGCGCGGAAGGACCGGCCACGCAATGCACCTCGCCGCAGCGGCGATTGAGCCAGTAAGCCACGCTGGAGGTGAAGTACACCTGCAAGGTGATGGGCACGGCCAGCATCAGGATGACCAGCGGTTGTTCGACGATGGCTTTTCCCTGAAAGGCGAACAGCAACACCAGTGTCAGCAATAACGCAGAGATGGAAAGCGGGCCGAGTCTTTCCAGCGTGCGCTGCAAGGTCGCTTCGCCGCGCTTCAGCAGCACCTTGCGCCAGGCTTGCGCCAGCAACACCGGCAGCACGATGTAGAGCGCGACAGAAGTCAGCAGCGTATCCCACGGCACGATGATGGACGACAGCCCGAGCAACAAGGCGACGATGGGCGCGAAGGCGAACACCATGATGGTGTCGTTGAGCGCCACCTGCGACAGGGTGAACAACGGTTCGCCGTTCACCAGCCGGCTCCACACGAACACCATCGCAGTGCACGGGGCGGCGGCCAGCAACACCAGACCCGCGATGTAACTGTCGATCTGCTCCGCCGGCAGATACGGCGCGAAGAAATGGCGGATGAACAACCAGCCCAGCAAGGCCATGGAGAACGGCTTCACCGCCCAGTTGATGAACAGCGTGACGCCGATGCCGCGCCAGTGCTTGCGCACTTGGTGCAAAGCGCCGAAGTCGATGCGCAGCAGCATGGGCACGATCATCACCCAGATCAGCAGACCGACCGGGATGTTGACGCGAGCGACTTCCAGACCGCCCAGCCAGCGGAACGGTTCGGGCAGCGCCTGCCCCAGCAGCACACCGATGATGATGCACAGGAACACCCACAGGCTGAGATAACGCTCGAACAAGCTCATCGTTTTATCCCCTCACATCAATCCTGGATGCGACCGATCTCGGCCATCTTTTCCTTCAGCGCCAGTTTGTCCAGCTTGTCGAATGGCAACTGCAAGAACAATTCGATGCGCGTCGCCAACTGGCGCGCTGCCTGATTGAAGGCAGCGCGGCGCGCCTCGTCGCCTTCGATGTGCGCGGGATCGGGGATGCCCCAGTGTGCAGTCATCGGATGGCCCGGCCAGATCGGACACACTTCGCCCGCCGCGTTGTCGCACACGGTGAAGATGAAATCGAACTGCGGTGCGTCGGGTGCCGCGAACTCGTCCCAGCTCTTGCTGCGCAGACCATCCATGCTGAAACCGTTCGCCTGCAACCATTCCTGTGCGCCCGGATTGACGCGCCCCGCCGGTTTGCTGCCCGCGCTGTACGCCTTGAAGCGCCCCTTGCCCAGATGGTTGAACAGCACTTCGCCCAGGATGCTGCGCGCGGAATTGCCGGTGCACAGGATCAATACGTTATAAGTCTTCTCGCTCATGATTTTCCTTGTCTTGATGTTTCAACACTTGTTGATGGGGGCACATTGCGCGGCATCGCCCGCGCAACAATGTTCGGTGAGATAGGCGATCAGCTTGTCCATCTGCGGATAGTTCGCGCGATAGATCACGAAACGTCCATCGGTGCGCGATTTGACCAGCCCGGCCTGCGCCAATGTCTTCAGGTGGAAAGACAAGGTCGCCGGCGGGATGCCCAATTGTTCACCCAACGCCCCGGCCGCTACCCCGTCCTTGCCCGCCTGCACCAACAGGCGGAACAGCGAAAGACGCGTCTCCTGCGCCAGGGCGGCCAAGGCCGTTACTGCGATCTCGATCTGCATTGCTACCTCCCGTCCATGATTCTACATTTCCAATATTATCGAAATGTTAAACCTGACGGCAAGCCCGGATGATGAATGCCCAACTCCCCTACCCCTTTGCGACAAGGTGGACGGCTTTGTCGCATTCCCTCCATGCCTTGCCGGTGCGCGATCCCCGCCGTTGCGGGCTTTCGGAGACTGGCCCGATTATTGCGACGGTAGCAGGCATCTTGAACGACAGGAGTCTGATCCATGAGCACCGCATTCGATGACATCCTTTCCGGCCTGCGCGACGGTAGCGTGGTGCCTTACCTCGGTCCAGGCGCCTTGCAGGGCGTGAGCGATGCCGGCGGCAATGCCATCCCCGCCGACAGCGACAGCCTGATCCTGGCCATGAACAACGGCCAGCCGATGGCGCCGAAGCTGATGTATGAATTCCCGCGCGCCGCGATGAACGTGGAGTTGAAGCGCGGCCGCAGCGCGGTGAACAAGTTCCTCGACGCCACCTATCGCGATACGCAGTGGAGCACTTCGCCGCTGCATGCCTGGCTGGCGCAGCAGAAGCTGCCTTACATCATCGACTGCAACCGCGACACGCAGTTGCAACTGCAATACGCCGGCATGCCGCACACGCTGATCATCGGGGTCGCACGACTGACGGGCAAGGAATACCGCTTCCGCATCTTCCACTACGACGGCACCAGC
>JAJZSA010000079.1 GCA_021822115.1 Pseudomonadota bacterium | reverse complement strand
CTGGTATAGGCACGTACCAGACGGGTAAGGTGCTCCGTCTCCTGGCGCAGGTTCTGCATCAGCTCCACCGCCTGCTGGCGATGCGCCTGCGCCGACAGTACCGACACATGCGCACGCTGGATCTGCCACAGGAAGAACCCGTTGGCCAGCAGCGCGCACAACACTACGCCGGAGAATACTGCGGAGAGCTGCTTCAGCTTCACTGCGTTGATCCCTGCCTGCCGCGATCAACGCTTGGCGAACGGCTGCGCCCACATGTATGCGCGCAACTGATCCAGCTCAGAGGCGCGCAACATGGCCTCGCCCTGCCAGCGCACATTCTCCTGCCGCAGATAGTCCTGCATGAATTTGATGCGCAGATGGGTGGCGACGCGCGCCACGATGATCGGCGGACTGATCGGTTTGTGGATGAAATCGACCGCGCCGATGGAAAAGCCCAGCTCCTCGTCTTCCACCTCCGACTTGGCGGTGAGGAAGATCACCGGGATGTCGCGCGTCACCGAATTCGCCTTCAGGCGCCGACACACCTCGAAGCCGTCGATCTCCGGCATCATCACATCGAGCAGGATCAGGTCCGGCAGCACCGACAACGCCAGCTCCAGCGCCTTGTCGCCGTTGTTGGCCAGATGTACCTTGCATTCCCCGCTCAACACCTTGGCCACCAGCGTCAGATTGGCCGGTGTATCGTCCACCACCAAGATCTTCGGTCGCTCGTTCTTTTCTGCGATCCCTGTCATTTCCCCATCTCCCGTACACGACGATGCCGCACCTGCCATCCGTTGCGGCGCGTTCCCTACCCCCACAGCCCCATCGATCGGATTTATATCAAGCAAGCGTCCATGAAGCGTCCATGGGCATTGCGCCGGCGCCATTCGCCCAGCCATAATGAAAAGATGACACGCGAACCTCTCCCCGAATCCTCCCCCCCGCTGCTGACGCTGCGACTGCTGGGCGGCTTCGACATCCGCATCGGCGACGCAGCGCCCGCCGAGACCGGTTATGCCAAGCTGCGCGCCCTGCTGGCCTATCTGGCGCTGGCCGATGGCAAACCGCTGCGGCGCGACCACCTGGCCGCGCTGTTCTGGCCCGATATGGAGGCCAGCGCTGCGCGGCAGAACCTGCGCCGCGCGCTGTTCAACCTGAAAACATTGCTCTGCGGCGCCAGCCACTTGCTCGCGACCACCACGCGCGACGTCGCGCTGGCGACAGCGGCGCTGCATCTGGACGTGACGGATTTCGCACGCGAGCACGATTTTTCCGATGCCGCACAGATGGCGCAGATGGCCACGCTGTATCGCGGCGAGTTCATGGCCGGCTTCGCGCTACCCGAATGCCCGGAATTCGAAGAGTGGTTGCAAGCGCAGCGCGAAGCCTTGCATCGGCGCGCATTGCTGCTGCTCGACCGCCTCGCCCAGTTCCATGAACACCACGACGCGCCCGATCAGGCATTGCCCTACGCCTTGCAGCTCGCGGCACTGCAACCATGGGACGAAGCCGTGCAGCGCCGCGCGATGCGCCTGCTGGTGCAGAACGGTCAGGACAGCGCTGCGCTGGCGCACTTCGATGCCTTCCGCAAACTGCTGAAATCCGAACTCGGCGTATTGCCCGAGGCAGAGACCTGTGCCTTGGCCGAGCGCATCCGCAAAGGCGAACGGATCGCACATCACGCCGCGCCTGTAGCATCCGCCGCGCCCCCGCATGCGGAACGGCGGCAAGTGAGCGTGCTGTATTGCGAGCTGCCGGTCGCCCTGCAAGACGATCCGGAAGAAACGATGGCGCGCCTGCGCGAACCGCAAGCGCATTGCGCCGAGATCATCCGCCGCGCCGGCGGACATATCGTGCAGACCCACGGTGGCAGCCTGCTGGCCTACTTCGGCTATCCGCAGGCGAGCGAGGACGCCGCCCGCCGTGCGGTGCAGACCGCGCTGGAAGTGAGCCGTGCCACGCAGGATGGCATCGAGGTCAGCGCTTGCGTGCATACCGGGCTGATCATCACTGGCGGCGATGCCATACCGGATACCGCAGGCAAGACCACCAAGCTGGCGATGCATCTGCGCCATGGCGCGGGCGCGCACCGGGTGGTCATCAGCGGCGCGACCCGACAGCTCGTGAGCGGATATTTCGATTGCACACCGCTGGGCACGCACACGTTCGCCGGGCTTGCCGGGGAAAAATCGCTCTTCGCCGTGGCGCGCGAAAGCGGCGCACGCACCCGCCTGGAAGCCGCCGCACAATTGACGCCGCTGACGGGACGTCAGCGCGAACTCGCCGCGCTCCGGGCGGCCTGGACGGAGGCCACGCACGGCACACGCCGTCTTGTGCTGGTGCAGGGCGAGGCCGGCATCGGCAAATCGCGCCTGCTGTTGGCGCTGCAAGAAACCTTGCGCGACCAGCCGTGCGTGCTGCCCGAGCTGCGCTGCTTCCCCGAGCACAGCCAATCGCCGTTCTATCCGTTCATCGCCATGCTGGAAGCCGTCCTACGCTGCACGCCGGACGACACGTCGGAACGCAAGTTCGAAAAGCTGGCGCAATACCTTGAAGCGGAATTCGCATCGCTTGCCGCAGCAGCCGTGCCCTTGCTGGCAGGCTTGATGTCGTTACCGCTACGCGCGCCATACCGCCTGCCGCCCTTCCCGCCGGCGAAACTCAAGGAAATGACCATCGCCTTGCTGCTGCAATGGCTGTGTGCCCTCGCCGCACACCGCCCCGTGCTGATGGTGGTCGAAGACCTGCACTGGATCGATCCCTCATCGCTGGAATTGCTCAATCGCTTCGTCGAAACAGACAGCGCCTGCGCCGTATTGGCGCTTTGCACCGCACGCCCCGAGTTCGCGCCGCCCTGGGCGGCGGGCCGCTTCACGCAACTGCCGCTGGGACAACTCGACCCGCCGGACGTCCTGACCATGATCGCCGCACTCAAGTACGATCTGCCGCCCGCGCAAGCCGCCCGCATCGCGGCGCGCACCGACGGCGTGCCGCTGTTCATCGAAGAGATGGCGCGCTTCAGCGCCCGCGACGAAGCGTCCGGCATCCCGGCCACGTTGCATGATTTGCTGGCGGTACGCATGGACGCGCTGGGCCACGCCAGACACACGGCACAACTCGCCGCCACGCTGGGGCGCGAGTTCCGCGTGGACTGGCTGCAACGGATCGCCGCGACGGAAGACTTCCCCGCCATGCTGGCCGCCCTGCAAAACAGCGGACTGCTGCTGCCGGTGCATGGCACGACGGCACAATTCAAACACGCACTGATCCAGCAAGCCGCCTACGAATCGCAAACGCGCCAGGACCGCCAGGCCTCGCACCTGCTGATCGCACGCATGCTGCAAAGCGATGAAGCAGAGATCATCGCCAAGCAGCCGGAACTGCTCGCGCTACACCTCGCGGCCGGCGGCGAGACCCTGCCCGCCATCGAATTCTGGATGCTGGCCGGACAGCGCGCGGTACAACATTCCGCCAACGAGGAAGCCATCGGCCACTTCAACAACGGACTCGCGCTGCTGCCGCAACTGCCTGCATCGGCTGAACGCGACGAGATGGAGGCCGCGCTCAACCTGCACCTGGGCACCGCCAGCATCGTCACGCAGGGCTACGGCTCGCTGCAAGCGCGCCAGGCATTTTCGCGCGCGCAACAATTGGGCGAACAGGCCGGCGACCATGCCATCACCTTCACCGCCATCTGGGGCAAGTGGCTGGGCGCCAGCTCATGCGAGGACTTCGTACATGCCGCAGAACTGGCAGACCGTTTGTTCGAGCTGGCACAACAAGGCGACGACCCCATCCAGTTGCAGCAAGCCTGCCTGGCCGTGGGCGATTGCCACCTCTGGCGCGGCCAGCCCGGCACCGCCTGCGCCTACTTCGAGCGCGGCCTCGCGCTGTACCGTCCCGAGCATCATGCAGAAATGGTGCAGCGCGTGGGCGAGAACGTCTGCATCTCCATCGGTTCGCAACTCGTGTGGGCGCAATGGCTGAGCGGCCGCCCGGCACAGGCCGCCGCCACCGGGCAACGCACACTGGACATCGCCCGACGCCTCGACCACCCCTACAGTCTCGGCTACATCCACACCCACCTGATGATCCTGGCGCGCTGGAACGGCGACATCGAAGACATGCGGCATCATGCCGAACAAGCGCTGACCATCGCCCAGGCCCACGGCTTCCACATCTGGCTGGTATCCGGCATGACTTTCCTCGGGCTGGCCCGTTGCCGCGCGGGAGACGAAGCCGGCCTCGCCCAGATCGAACAAGGATGCGCCATCGTGCACACCGTGATGAGCGGGATCGAAGCGTTCTTCATCTCCGCGCTCGGCGAAGCGCAAGGCTGCCTCGGCCATCACATCGAAGCCATACGCACGCTGGACCAGGCACTGGCCTCCTGCCACGAGAAGGACAACCGCTTCTGGGAGAGCGAGATACTCAGGCTGCAAGGCGAATATCACCTGATGCTGGATGCGCAGGATGTCACCTACGCTGCCGACCGCTTCGCACAAGCCCTGACACTCAGCCGCGACCAGCAAGCCCCCGCACTGGAACTGCGCGCCGCAACCAGCCTGGCCCGGCTATGGTTGCAGCAAGGCCGCAGCGCCGATGCGCACGCACTGCTGAGCGGAACCTGCGCAAAATTCACCGCAGGAACCGACACCGCAGACCTGCGCGAAGCGATGGCATGGCTAAACAACGATCAAATGATCGGCTCTCAACATTAAGGTTCTTTGCAAGACTTACTAGGGCAGTCGGCTAGCGGCACATTGCAATCGCGGCAAGGAAATCATTCGAAGCTGCCCCCTTTGACCCAGCGGGCCACCGCCTCTCCACCGGCGAGATCGAAGAAGTGGTGGCCGGCCATCCCGCCATCGCAGAATGCGCCGTCATCGCGCGCGACGATGCGCTGAAGGGACAGATCCCGATGGGACTGGTGGTGCTCAAGTCCGGCGTCAGCGTCGAAGAAGAAGCGTTGCAGAAAGAACTCATCGCCCGCATCCGCGAACACATCGGCGCCATCGCCTGCTACAAGGACACCGTGATCTTGAAACGCCTGCCCAAGACCCGCTCCGGCAAGACCCTGCGCAAGACGCTGAACGGCATCGTAAACGGCAAGCCCTACAACGTGCCATCGACCATCGACGATCCGGGAGTCATCAACGAGATCGTGGAGACGTTGCGCGGGAAAAAGATGATAGCTTGAGTTGATTCATGAGCCCGCCACTCGCAGAGTGGCAGGTTAAGTGCTTCAGGGAGAATTTTCGGCATAAGCGACTACTGAGACTGTGCGGCCTATTTATTACAGTAGCAAAAAATAATTTGAACATAGTCTTAACTCGAGTGTCTTGCTGGGGCCGCAGTTATGCGGGGATCCCTTTACGATTTGCATTAATCAGCCATGCCTTCACTTTCGACATGAACTCCCACACATCGTTGTCGGCGGGACGTATATAGTTGGCGTTTGCTGGGTCTTCACCCATACGTTCGAACATACCGATTAGCCAAGTCGGACCATGCCCGCCCACCGCAAGTTGTTTCATCCACGACTCTAACTCGCCTCCCGGCACAACAAAGACGCCGTATTCGGCCAATTGAGATAGAAGATTCTGCGCAGCCTCACGGTCTTGAGGCTGAAGTATAGCTATGCCTCCATCTCTTTTCATGTCCAGGCCAGAGGCATCCATAGCCGCCTTCACGGCAGCTCGCATTGCGGCCAGTGGGCCGTGCGATATAGGTGGAACGGTTGCACTAGTAAGTATGTTTGTCCAGTTTGCCCCCCCATCTTTAAGCACATCAACATCGACAATCCCAACGGCAGGGATGCCAAGCTGGCGCAACGGTTTGATGATGGTTTGAACAGTTTGTTTGTTCTGAGCATTAATGAACAGGCAGTTGGGTATTCCCCACTCGGGCTTGAATTGCAATAGCCGTTCATTTACTTCCTGATAGAACGCACGATCAGCATCCGACTCAGTGACCACTACAAACTCATAGAATAATCCACTCAGCACACCTGTTGAACGAAGCAGAGGATGCCTCATTAACTCTAATATTTCAGTGCTTGGTAGAACTCTCGCAGTTGCCACCCCTCCACGATAGGTCAGCCGAACGATATTTACAGGTGCACCAGACTGAATGCAGCCCATAACGAACGTTGGGCTGTGCGTAGATACAAAAACTCGTTTGTCTGCGGATAGTGCCGCACGAGAAACCTCATATCCCAACTTTGATGCTAGGGACGGATGTAAAAATGCTTCCGGTTCGTCTATCAAAATGACACTTGGATCGCCGGCCATCACTTCGGTGACTATGCCGGTAAAGGCTTTCACTCCATCACTGGCTTGATTTATGAGTTGCGCAGCAGCATGAAACTGGACTGCATCTGCATGTATTCCCCGCTCCTCCATATCGTCGCGAGGTGGGCGATTCGCAAGGCGTATTCGTAGTTGTCCAAGATGTGTAGGGTCGATTACAAAGTGCGTACCAAACGCTTCAAAAACCATACGGCGAACCTCATGTCGTTTCGCATCGTTTCGAAATAATACTTGGAGGCTACTTTGAGGCGAACTTTGCAAATCGCCGGCGGACTGATCATTCACAAGGTTAATACGACTGCGGCCATCAAGTATGAGCGTGTTATGAGTGAGAAACCACTGACAGAATGCGGAAATATTTTCTGAAGGTCGCTGAACATAATGAATCAACTGTTCTAGCGGAACTTGACTTCTACCGTAACGACTTCCAATAAATAGATGATCAATATTTATGGACTCGCCTGGGTTGGGCTGTTGTCGAATTTTTTCAACGGCTTGTTGGGCAAGATGTGCATTAAGCCCAGTAAATGATAGCTCTTCAAGGATTACTGAACTACCGTCCTTTCTACCCGAACGACAATAGCGCTCGATCTCTGCAAGAATCCGACTCTTTCCGGAATTATTTGGCCCAACAAATACAGTAACTGGAGTGGCTTCAATAGGCTCACCTGCAGCTGCTGGCACTCGTCCAAATTTAAGCTTGAAATTTGAAATCATTCAAAGCCACTCCGAAGAAATTGATTCATTAGCAATAACAAATACTCAATTAATTGAGCAAAGTTATGGATATTGCCTTAGGCACGTCTACCCCCGAGGGGTGGGAGAATCGAGCGCGTAGCGAGCAGTTGAAGAGATACAACAGCCAAATTACTCAGGACAGCGCATGCTTCTAAGTTCTTTGTCTTTTAGCCATACTGTTTGTCCAGCGTAGCTATCCTCTCTCCAGCTTTCTTTAATCTCAAGGCAAAATCCAGGGAAGCTTGGATAGGGTTCAATGTGAGTTTTTGGATATCCCTCGGGCTTTTGCCCAATTACAAGAAGGTCTGGATTATTCGAAACGAGGGGCACTTTATTGGTAGCGCACCCAACAACTGTGAGCGCAACCAAGGCAGCGAGGATAACTTTCAAGATCAATCTCCCATATTTAGTCGACCAGCATAACTCCATAGAGCCCGTGCACATTGAATCACACTGTGTTACGTGAATAAATAGGCCGAAAGATATTGATGAATCGACCTATTAATAAATTAGGGCTATCAGGAAAGTCGCATAAAACGACTATTCCCGTCTTTTGTTTCGAATTGCTGCTATTTGCCTCTTTGCATTAAAAGGTAGCTCCGACCTCCACCCGGTATAATCGCGCCGCCATGCCTACCCCCCTCTCATCCCTCGAACTGCTCGCCCCCGCCAAGACCGTCGCCATCGCACGCGAGGCGATCTCGCATGGGGCGGATGCGGTGTATATCGGCGGGCCTTCTTTCGGCGCGCGCGACAAGGCGGGCAATGCTATCGCCGACATCGCGGAGCTGGTGCGTTATGCGCACCGCTTCCACGCCAAGGTCTATGTCACGCTGAACACCATCCTGCACGATGCGGAGCTGGCGCCTGCGCGCAAACTGGCGCAGGACTGCTACGACATCGGCGTGGATGCGCTGATCGTGCAGGACATGGGCTTGCTGCAACTCGACCTGCCGCCCATCGATCTGCATGCTTCCACGCAGTGCGACATCCGCACGCCGGAGAAGGCGAAGTTCCTGGCCGAGGTGGGGTTCTCGCAACTGGTGCTGGCGCGCGAGCTGACCATGGAAGAGATCACCGCCGTGCGCGCGGCCGTACCCAGCGACACGGTGATCGAACATTTCATCCACGGCGCACTGTGTGTGGCCTATTCCGGCCAGTGCAACATCAGCCATGCGCACACCGGTCGTTCGGCCAACCGCGGCGATTGTTCGCAGGCTTGCCGCCTGCCTTACACGCTGGAAGACGAACAGGGGCGCGTGGTCGCTTTCGAGAAACACCTGCTGTCGGTGAAGGACAACAACCAGAGCGCGAACCTGCGCGCACTGGTCAAGGCCGGCGTGCGCAGTTTCAAGATCGAGGGACGCTACAAGGATGCGCCCTATGTGAAAAACATCACCGGCCATTACCGCCGCCTGCTGGACGAGATCCTGGAGAACCGCCACGACCTGCACGCGGCCTCCAGCGGCAGCACGAAACTGTTCTTCACGCCCGACCCGGACAAGACCTTCCATCGCGGCGCGACCGACTATTTCGCCAACGGCCGCCAGATCGACATCGGCGCGTTCGACGCGCCCAGCTTCGTCGGCCTGCCGCTGGGCAGCATCAGCAAGCTCGGCCCGGACTGGTTCGAGATCGAGACCAACGAGACGCTCGCCAACGGCGATGGCCTCAACTACCTGCACAAACGCGAGACGCGCGGCCTGCGCGCCAATACGGTGAAGCAGATGGGCGCGGCATGGCGCGTGTGGCCGAATGAGAAGATGGCGGAGCTGATCGGATTACGCGTCGGCCTCACCATCAACCGCAACAGCGACCATGCTTGGGAACTGGCACTCGGCAAGAAATCGGCAGAACGTAAGATTGGGGTGCGGATGGTCTTCAGCGAAACGGCGGAAGGTTACGCGCTCACGCTCATCGATGAGGACGGCATCACAGTAACCTCGACTGCCGCGTTCGAGAAGCAACCGGCGAAGAATCCCGATGAAGCGGAAGATGCGGTGCGCAATCAGCTGGCGCGGTTGGGGAATACGGATTTTGAATTGGTAGATATCTTGCCCTTCGATACGCCTGCTGCGCAGGCTACTCAGGGCGAACGGCCTGCTTCCACTCCGTTCGTGCTGAGTGCCTCGCACAGCGAGGCGTATCGAAGCATGGACGAAGTGGATACCATCACCATCAACTGGTCACAGCCGCAGTTCATCCCCACTTCGCTGCTCAACACCCTGCGCCGCGATGCCGTGGATAGACTGGAAGCCGCGCGCCTCGCCGCCTATGTGCCGCTGCCGCGCAAGGCAGCGGTGGAACCGCCCGCGCAATATCCGGAAGAGACGCTGTCCTTCCTCGCCAACGTGTACAACAGCGCCGCGCGCGACTTCTACGCGCAGCACGGCGTGAAGCTGATCGCCGCCGCCTACGAGGCGCACGAGGAAGCGGGTGAAGTGCCGCTGATGATCACCCGCCACTGCATCCGCTATTCGCTCAGCCTGTGCCCCAAGCAGGCCAAGGGCGTGATCGGCGTGCAGGGACAGGTGCGCGCCGAGCCGATGACGCTGGTCAACGGCAGCGAGAAGCTGCGTCTGGAATTCGATTGCCGCAAGTGCGAGATGCACGTGATGGGCAAGATGAAGAAACACATCCTGCAATCGCCGCCGCCCAGCGTGGTGCCCATCACCTTCCATCCGCACCGCTGAGGCGACCGCCAGATCGG
>JAJZSA010000013.1 GCA_021822115.1 Pseudomonadota bacterium | reverse complement strand
TGCTGTATTATTCGGTGGAATTTTTCAAGGGAAGTCCGGTCTCCGACAGGCTCTGGGAAGCAGGGCAGAAAGTCGGGATCGCGCTCCTGATGACCATGATGGCTTTCGCGTTGTACAACGACGTGAGCCGCCTGATTTTAGGTTAGGGAATAATGGATTTCAGAAAACTCGCGGGCGTGTTCGCGCTTGTCTTCACTGCGAACGCCTGGGCGGCGGCGCCTTTCGTCGTCAAGGATATCCGTGTCGAGGGCATCCAGCGCACGGAAGCCGGTACGGTGTTCAGCTATCTGCCGGTCAAGGTCGGTGACACGCTGGACGATGCTCATGCCACCGCTGCATTGCGTGCCTTGTTCGCCACCGGTTTCTTCAAGGATGTGAAACTGCTGGTCGAGGGCGATGTGCTGGTGGTGCGCGTGCAGGAGCGCCCGACCATCGCCAGCGTCGAGCTGGATGGCATCAAGGATTTCCCCAAGCCGCAATTGCTGGAGAATATGAAGCGTGTCGGCCTGGCCGAGGGGCGCATCTTCGACCGTTCCGTGCTGGAAAAATCGGAGAACGAACTGAAGCGTCAGTACATCGCGCGCGGCAAATACGCGGTGGCGTTGACAACCACGGTCACCGATCTGGCGCGCAACCGCGTGGCTGTGAGCATCAAGGTAGTGGAGGGTAAACCTTCCAAGATCCGCCAGATCAACATCATCGGCAACAAGCATTTCAGCGAAAGCCAGTTGTTGGATGAGATGAAGCTGACCACACCCGGCTGGTTCTCATGGCTGACCAGCAACGACCAGTATTCCAAACCCAAACTGTCCGCCGATATCGAAGCCATCCGCAGCCTGTACATGAACTCCGGCTATATGGATTTCAGCCTCGATTCCACCAACGTCACCATCTCGGCCGACAAGAAGGACATCTACATCACGCTCAACCTGACCGAAGGCGAGCAATACACCATCTCCGACATCAAGGTGGCGGGCGCGCGCAACGTGTTCAGCAACGAAGCCTTGCGCGCCATGGTGACGGTGCAGCCGGGGCAGGTGTTCTCGCGGGAAGAACTGACCGCGGCTTCGGAGAAGATCCGCGAGAATCTGGGCGAGGAGGGCTATGCCTTCGCCAACGTCAACATCGTGCCGGACATCGACAAGGACAAGCATCAGGTCGCGTTCACTTTCGTGGTCGACCCCATGCAGCGCGCCTATGTGCGCAACATCAACATCTCCGGCAACGACAAGACCAAGGATGAAGTGGTGCGCCGCGAGTTCCGGCAGATGGAAGGCGGCTGGTTCGCCACCTCCAAGATCAAGAAATCCAAGCAGCGCATCAGCCGCCTGGGCTTCTTCGAGAGCGTGAACGTGGAGACACGCCAGGTGCCCGACTCCACCGATCAACTCGACCTGGATCTGACGGTGACCGAGAAATCCACCGGCAACTTCCAGATCGGTATGGGCTACAGCAACGGCGAGGGCCTGACCCTGATGGGCGGCGTGACGCAGAGCAATCTGTTCGGTACCGGCAACTACCTGTCTACCCAGATCAACACCAGCAAGATCAACCAGGTGTACTCGGTGTCCTACACCAACCCGTATTACACCGATGACGGCATCAGCCGCGGTTTCGACCTCTACAAGCGCCGTTCCAACACCACCACCACCACGGTCAGCCAGTACACCTCGGATACCTATGGCGCTGGCGTGCGTTTCGGCGTGCCGATCAGCGATGACGAATCCTGGAACTACGGTCTGGCGCTGGAGAACACCACCATCGGCCTGATCGCCACCAGCCCGCAGCGCTTCGTGGATTACATCGCCACCTTCGGCGAGACCAACCAGAACGTGATCGGCACCATCGGCTGGTCGCGCGACACCCGCGACAGCGCCATCTTCCCCACGGAAGGTTCCACCCAGCGCGCCGCACTGGAAGCTTCGCTGCCGGTGTCCGGCCAGCGTTTCTACAAGCTCACCTACGCACAGCAGTGGTATGTGCCGGTCAGCCAGACACTGACCTTGCACCTCAATGGCGACCTGGGCACGGCCAACGGCTACAGCGGCATGACGTTGCCGTTCTTCAAGAGCCTGTATGCGGGCGGTCCCGGTTCCGTGCGCGGCTATGACTACAACTCGCTCGGTCCGCGCGATGCCAGCAACTATTCGCTGGGCGGCAATCGTCGCGTATTGGCCAACGCCGAGCTGCTGTTCCCCATGCCCGGCATGGAAAAGAACCAGTCCCTGCGCCTCGGCCTGTTCCTCGACGGCGGTGCGGTCTATGGCGACAACACCCAAGTTCCGGCCTCCGAGGGAATGCGCTATGCTGCCGGCCTCGGGCTGACCTGGTTCTCGCCGGCCGGCCCGATCCAGTTGAGCTGGGCCAAGGCGCTGAACGCGCAGCCGCAGGACAAGCTGCAAAGCTTCCAGTTCACCATGGGCGGCATGTTCTGATGGCACGCAAGGGAGAGCATATGAAGACTTCCATCATGGCAATCGTCGCCGGTGCATGGCTGTTCGCCTGCGCCGCGCAGGCGGGCGAGTCGCGCATCGGCATCGTGGATACCGAGCGCATCCTGCGCGAATCGGCGCAGGCCATCTATGCGCAGAAAAAGATCGACAAGGAATTCGCCGTGCGCGACCAGGAGATCAAGCGTCTGGCCGGACAGATCAAGGATGCGCAGGACGATCTGGAGACACACCGCAGCCAGTTGTCCGATTCCTCGCGCCGCATCAAGGAACGCGAGATCGCCAACCTCAACCTGCAATTGCAGACGCGCCAGCGCGAGTTCCGCGAGGACCTGAGCTTGCGCCAGAACGAAGAGGTGGCGCAGATCCTGGCCAAGGCCGACAAGGCCATCCGTGCCATCGCCGAGAGCGAGCAATACGACGTCATCCTGCAAGAGGCGGTGTACCGCAATCCCAAGGTGGACATCACCGACAAGGTGTTGCGCTATCTGGCCGACGAGCCCTTGCCCGACGCAGCCAAATAATCCGGGACGGGAGAAGCGCGTGAGTTACAGTCTGGCGGACATCGTCGCCCGTTTCGGCGGGCGTGTGCTGGGGGATGCGAACACCGTGGTGACACAGATCGCCACGCTGGAGCAGGCCGGGGCGGGGCAGATCGCCTTCCTGGCCAATGCCAAATACCGCAAGCAACTGGAAGACAGCCATGCTGCTGCGGTGATCCTGGGCGAGGCGGATGCCGAACTGACCCAGCGTCCGCGCATCGTCGCCGCCAATCCCTATGCCTATTTCGCGCGCTTGTCGGCGTTCCTCAATCCGCTGCGCGAATACATGCCCGGCATCCATCCCAGCGCGGTGATCGAAGCCGGCGCTCAGGTCGCGCCGGATGCGCATATCGGCGCCAACGTCTGGGTCGGCGCCGGCGCCCGCATCGGCGCGCGCGCCGTGGTGATGGCCAATTGCAGCATCGGCGAAGATGCCGTGCTGGGCGAGCACACGCGTTTGTATCCCAACGTCAACGTCTACTACGGCTGCCAGCTCGGCGCGCACGTCATCGTGCATGCCGGCGCAGTGATCGGCTCGGACGGTTTCGGCATCGCCTGGGACGACGGACGCTGGCTGAAGATCCCGCAGATCGGTCGCGTCGTCATCGGCGACCATGTGGAGATCGGCGCCAATACCACCATCGACCGTGGCGCACTGGACGACACGGTGATCGAGGAAGGCGTCAAAATGGACAACCAGATCCAGGTGGCACACAACGTGCGCATCGGTGCGCACACCGCCATCGCCGGCTGTGTCGGCATCGCCGGTAGCGCGCGCATCGGTCGCTATTGCCGCATCGGCGGCGGTGCCATCATCCTCGGCCATCTGCAACTCGCCGACCAGGTCGAGGTATCGGCCGGCACGCTGGTCGGCAAGAGCATCCCGGCGGCGGGCAGCTATACCGGGGTGTTCCCGTTCAGCGACAACCACGCCTGGCGCCGCAACGCGGCGCAATTGCGCCATCTGGACGAGATGGCCGCGCGCATCCGCAAGCTTGAGCAAGAGATCGAATCATTGAAGGGAGAAGAGAAATGAGTGGTATCACGATGGACATCAACCAGATCATGAAGAATCTGCCGCATCGCTATCCGTTCCTGCTGATCGACCGTGTGTTGTCCATCGATCCGGGCGTCGAGATCGTGGCGCTTAAGAACGTCAGCATGAACGAACCGTTCTTCCCCGGCCACTATCCGCATCATCCGGTGATGCCTGGCGTGCTGATCATCGAAGCCATGGCGCAGGCTGCGGCCATCCTGTCGTTCAACAGCGAAGGCGGCAAGGCGGACGATAGCAAGGTGTATTACTTCGTCGGCATCGACGGTGCACGCTTCAAGCGTCCGGTGGTGCCGGGCGACCAGCTGATCCTCAAGGTCAAGCCGGTGTTCAACAAGCGCGGCTTGTGGAAGTTCACCGCAGTGGCCGAGGTGGACGGGCAGACTGCCGCTGAAGCCGAGATCATGTGCACGATGCGGGACAAGGAATGAGTTCCTTGATCCATCCCACCGCCATCGTCCATCCCGGTGCGAAGCTGGCCGACGACGTGCGCGTCGGGCCGTATTCCATCATCGGCGAACATGTGGAGATCGGTGCAGGTAGCGTGGTGGGGCCGCATGTGGTCATCGACGGCCACACCAGCATCGGCAAGAACAACCAGTTCTTCCAGTTCAGCTCCATCGGCGAAGTGCCGCAGGACAAGAAATACCAGGGCGAACCCACGCGTCTGGTGATCGGTGACAACAACACCATCCGCGAGTGCTGCACCTTCAATTTGGGCACGGTGCAGGATAAGGGTGTCACCACCATCGGCAGCGACAACTGGATCATGGCCTATGTGCACGTCGCGCACGATTGCGTGATCGGCGACCACAACATCATCGCCAACAGCGTACAGTTCGCCGGCCATGTCGAGATCGGCGACCACATCCTGATCGGTGGCTTGAGCGGCATCCACCAGTTCGTGCGCATCGGCGATTTCGCCATGATCGGTTTCCAGACACGTTTGTCGCAGGACCTGCCGCCGTTCGTCACCGCCGTGGGCAATCCGGCCGAGGCCAAGGGACCGCACCAGGAAGGGCCGCGCCGCAAAGGCTATTCAGATGCGCGCCTGAACATGATCAAGAAGATGTACCGCATCCTGTACAAGAAGGGCAGCAGCTTCGAGGCGGCACAACAGGAGCTGGCCGCGTTGCGCGGCGAAGCGCCGGATGCCGATGGCGACATCGACAACATGCTCGACTTCCTGGCGCAAGCCAGTCGCGGCATCGTCCGCTGACCGCATCATGACTACTCCGCTCAAGACCATCGCCATCGTGGCGGGTGAAGCCTCGGGTGACCTGCTGGGCAGCCTGCTGATGCGCGCCATCAAGCAGGCTTATCCCGCCGTGCGTTTCGTCGGCATCGGCGGCCCCAAGATGCAAGCCGTGGGCATGGACGTGCTGTACCCGATGGAGAAGCTGGCGGTGAACGGCTACGTCGAGGTGCTGCGTCACCTGCGCGAGTTGCTGCGCATCCGTCGCAAGCTGCGCGACCGCTTCATCGCCGAGCCGCCCGCGCTGTTCATCGGCGTGGATGCGCCGGACTTCAACTTCGGTCTGGAACTGGCGCTCAAGCAGCGCGGCATCCCCACCGTGCACTACGTCAGCCCGTCGATCTGGGCCTGGCGCGGCGAACGTATCCACAAGATCAAGCAGGCGGTATCGCACATGCTGGCCTTGTTCCCGTTCGAGCCGGCGCTGTATGACAAGGTGGGCCTGCCGGTCACCTATGTCGGCCATCCGCTGGCCGATGTGCTGCCTGAGCAGCCGAACCGTGCCCAGATGCGCGAGCAGATGCGCATCCTGCCCAGGAGCGCCAAGGTGTTCGCGCTGTTGCCGGGCAGCCGTCAGGGCGAGGTGCGCCGCTTGGCCGAGACCTTCATCGTCACCGCGCGCCTGATCCACCAGCGCTGTCCCGAGGCGCAGTTCCTGGTGCCGCTGGCCAGCCGCGAGACGCGCAGCATCTTCGAACATGCGATCTGGAAGCTGGATGCGCACGAATTGCCGATCACCATGCTGTTCGGCCATGCGCACGAGGCGATGATCGCCGCCGACGGCGTGCTGGTGGCATCCGGCACCGCCACGCTGGAAGCTGCGTTGCTCAAGCGTCCCATGGTCATCACCTACAAGATGGCGCCGCTCAGTTTCAAGCTGGCCATGCGCAAGCAATACCTGCCGTATGTCGGCCTGCCCAACATCCTGGCTGGCCGCTTCGTGGTGCCGGAGATCCTGCAGGACGATGCCACGCCGCAGAACCTGGCGCAGGCGCTGCTCAATCTGGTCAACAACAAAGGGGCGGTGGCAGAGCTGGAGCAGGTGTTCGGTGAGCTGCATCGCACCTTGCGTCAGGACACCGCGCAGAAAGCGGCGGCCGCCATCCTGCCGTATCTGGAACGCGCGTGATGGCGACGACGCTGCTCGTCTGCGGCGTGGATGAGGCTGGGCGCGGGCCGTTGGCCGGGCCGGTCAGCGCGGCGGCGGTGATCCTCGATCCGGCGCGTCCCATCGCGGGATTGGCCGATTCCAAGAAGCTCAGCGAGAAGCAGCGCGACAAACTGGCGCCGCTCATCCGCGCACAGGCGCTGGCCTGGTGCGTGGCCTATGCCGAACCGCACGAGATCGACCAACTGAATATCCTGCAAGCCACGCTGCTGGCGATGAAGCGTGCAGTGGAGGGCTTGTCGCTACGCCCGCAGCAAGTGCTGGTGGATGGCCTGTATTGCCCGGATACCGGGCTGCCCAGCGAAGCCATCGTCAAGGGTGACAGCAAGGTGGCCGCCATCTCCGCCGCGTCCATCCTGGCCAAGACTGCACGCGATGCCATCATGCTGGAGATGCATACGCGCTATCCGCAATACGGTTTCGACGGCCACAAGGGTTATCCTACGGCCGTGCATCTGGAAGCGTTGCGGCGCCATGGCGTGAGCGACATCCATCGCCGTTCTTTCAAACCGGTGCGCGACCTGCTCGTGCCCGCATCCTGAGGAGGCTTTATGACTTTGCTGAAATTCCTGCATCTGCTCGGTGTCATCGTCTGGGTCGGCGGCATGTTCTTCGCCTATTTCGTGCTGCGCCCGGCGGCGGTGGACGTGCTGCAACCGCCGGAACGCCTGCGCCTGTGGAACGATGTGTTCCGCCGCTTCTTCAATTGGGTGTGGGCGGCCATCGCGCTGATCCTGATCTCCGGCCTGTACCTGATCTATCTGTACGGCGGCATGGCTAACGTCGGCCACTACGTGCATGTCATGCTGTTGCTCGGCCTGGGCATGGTCGGCGTGTACGTGTATGTGTTCTTCGGCTGCTATGTGCCGCTCAGCCTGCATGTGGAGCGCCAGCAATGGAAAGAGGCGGGCGCCATGCTGGCGAAGATCCGCCAGCTGGTCGCCATCAATCTGTTGCTGGGGCTGCTGACACTGGCCACTGCGAAGTTCGGCATCCTGATCGGTTAAGGAGGCAGCATGCGCAAACTCATCATCCTCGCCTGTACCGCCATCGGCTTGGGCATCGGTTATGCGCTGTTCGGCAAGATCGCCGGTCATTATGTCAGTCCCGCCAGCCTGTTCCAGTTCGGCGGCAACGCCTTGCAGAGCGCCTGGCATTCGGTGTCCGGCCTGGAAGCGATGCGCAACAAGATATTGTTGAGCGGCGTGGCCGGCATGGTGGTCGGCCTGCTGCTGGCGGCGCGACGCGGGAAGTGATGCACACGATCAAGTGAGCGAGGGCGTGGAGACGATAGACATCCCGCGTGAGGCGGACGGCAAAAAGGTGTACCGCCATGCGGTGCGCGTGCTGTTCGAGCGTGCGCGCGAAGCGGCCATGCTGGCGCCGCTGGGGACGCTGTTCATCGCCTGGGTGGCGTGGGACACCGCCGGTGCGGCGGCGGTATTGACCTGGGCCGTGCTCAACAGCCTGCCGGATGCGGTCACCTATGTGCTCAGCACGCGTCTGTTGCGCCGGCCGCCGACCGATGAACGCATCCCGTACTGGCATCACTGGCAGGTGTCCCTGCGCGCCTTGCAGGGCATGGCCTGGGGCTCGGCCGCAGTGTTCTTCCACGTCGGCGGTACCGAGGGCCTCATCACCGATCTCACGGTACTCACGGTGCTGGCCGCCATCGCCGCCACCAGCACGGTCAACATGGCGCCATCCTTCCAGACGCTGACCGCTTTCGTGGTCAGCGTACTGGCGGTGCCGGTGAGCTATTACCTGTGGCTGGGGGATAGTCGACACATGCAATTCGCCATCGGCCTGCTGGTCATGATGGGCATCGTGCTGCGCGTCGGTTATGACGGTTATCGTCAGTTCGTCGATGGCGTGAGCAAGCTGGTATTGAACCAGGCCATCTCGCAGCAACTGGAGCAGCGCAACCAGCAGCTGGCCGAGACTGCGCGCCAGTTGCATACCCTGGCCATGCACGATGAACTCACCGGCATCTACAACCGCCGCCATATCGTCGAGTTGCTGGAACGTCAGCGTCAGTTGTTCCAGCGTCATGGCACGCCTTGCAGCCTGGTCCTGTTCGATATCGACCACTTCAAGCAGGTGAACGACCGCCACGGTCACGCGGTGGGCGACACGGTGCTGACCGCATTCGTACAGCGCATCCAGCCGGCGCTGCGCAAGGAGGATGCCTTCGGTCGTTACGGCGGTGAGGAGTTCCTGCTGCTGTTGCCCGAGACGCGCGTGGCGGATGCCCTGACACTGGCCGAACGTGTGCGCCAGCAGGTGGCGGCGTCGCCGCTGGCCTTCGTGCCGCAGCCGTTGCCGACCACGGTGTCTTGCGGGGTCGCCGAACTGCAAGGCATGGAGACCGTGGATGACTGGCTCAACCGCGCCGACGATGCTCTCTACCGTGCCAAGGAACAAGGCCGCAACCGCGCCGTGCTGGCAGAGCAGGGGAGCGCTCAGGCGTAGGCGCAGACCCGGTTGCGGCCGGTGTTCTTGGCTTGATAGAGCGCCTCATCGGCACGGCTGAGCAGCGCGTCGATGCTGATGTCGATCTTGTTCAGGGCCGATACGCCGAACGAGGCGGTGAAGTTCAGCAGCTTGCCGTTCTCCAGCGGCACTTGGGCGGTTGCCAGCGCATCGCGCAAGCGCTCGGCCGCCTCCAGCGCGTGCCGGTCATCCGTTTCCGGCAACAGCACCGCGAATTCCTCGCCGCCGATGCGCCCCACGATGTCTATGGTGCGCAAGGTATTCCGGCAGACTTCGGAGAGTTTCTGCAATACCTGATCGCCGATCTTGTGGCCATGGGTGTCGTTGATGCGTTTGAAGTGGTCGACGTCCAGCATCAGCAGTGAGACTTGTGAACCATAGCGTTCGGCGCGGTGCATCTCCTTTTCCGCCAGTTCGAAGAAGCGACGGCGATTGGGGAGACCGGTCAGGTAATCGGAATAGGCGCGCCGCTCCAGCTCGTCGCGCGCATAGCGGTTCTCGATGGCGATGGCGGCCAGGTTGGTGGCGAAGGTGAGCCGCTCGATGTCCTTGGGCGAGGGGCTTTGCGGGGTCGCATGATAGATCGCGAAGGTGCCCAGTACTTTGCCTTGCGAGGACAGGATGGGTTCCGACCAGCATGAGCCCAGCCCGGCCTGTGCGGCGAGCGCGGTATAGGGCTGCCAGTATTCATGCGTGCTGATGTCTGCGACGATGACGCGCTTGGCGAGATAGGCAGCGGTGCCGCAACTGCCGACCTTGGGGCCGATGGCGAGGCCATGTATAGCCTGGTTATAGAAGTCGGGCAGGCCGGGTGCGGCGCCGTTCAGCAGATGTTTGCCTTCCGCATCCAGCAGCAGGATGCTGCAACGCGCGCTGGCATCTTCTTTTTCCACCTCGGCCACGATGGCATGCAGGATCTGGTTCAGCATCACGCCGCGTGCCACCATGGCCAGCATGGTGTCGTGCGCCTGGTTGCGTTGTTCGCTGTGCCAGCGTGCGCTGATGTCGGTGAAGTTGACCAGACGTCGCTCGCCCACCCAGGAGACGCGTACCACCGTGCGTCGTTTGCTGCCGTCTTTGCAGGTGATGGTCGATTCCAGTTCGGGGGGCACCGTGCCATTCTGATGAGAATGCCGCACCTCTTCGATCCATGGCTCGATGATTTCCCGGCGATAGGCCGGATCGGGATAGGCCAAGCGATACCAGGTGTCCAGATCGGGGATGTCGGCATTGCCATAGCCGAACTGGCGGGCGAATTGCTGGTTGACGTATTCCACGCGCCCCTGTTTGTCTGACCAGCCGATGGCGATGGGGGAGGCATTGAGGATGTCTTCCAACTGGATGCGTCGTTCGGCCTGTTCGTTCAGGTCATGCTCCAGTGTCGTCTGGCGCAGTCGCGCCAGTCCGCTGGCCGCCAGCATCTGCGCCATCTCCACCATCACGGCCATCAGCGTTTGCAGGCGTTCTTTGTCCACCACCGCGATGGTTTTGATCGCATCCAGATAGCTTTCCTCGTCGTAGCCGAATTTCCTGGCTTGGGCGCGGAAGAAATCCAGGTCGGGCGGTTCATGGAACACCTGCCCCAGGAACAGCGTGGCCAGTTGCCGTCCTTCGATCTCCACTGGGGTGGCATAGTCCATCAGGCCGTTCAGGCACAGGCCGCCCGCCACGGCACCCGCGCGCAGGTCGTGCATGATGGCGATGTTGCTGGCTTCACATTGCTTGGCCGAGCCAGGCACGGCGCGGTGGAATTTCGTGCAGGCATTCTCCCCGGCTGCCAGGCTGATCAGTTCGCCGTTCGCATCGACGACACCATTGGGGATGCCGGTGGCGCGGAAGAACGTTTCCAGCATGCGAGAGAATGCCGGAATGTCCACCAAGTCTCGGAAATGGTACGGCAATTCTTGTGAGGCCATCGATGTCTGCCGGATAAGGTGCGGGTGAGTCCGCATTTTATCAGCCAAGCCAAGGGCCTGAAAATCGGAAAGAATAAAGGGGTAAGGAAATCCCTAATGCCGCTAAGATGATATCCCTTGCAGTTTTGCGGCGGCATGCTGTCGCGTACTGCTTCCCGCAATCGGAGATCGCCCCATGAAGAACCATCTCGAAGAATTGCTGGCGCGCCTGCATGCTTTGCAGGATGAGATCGAAGACAGCTACCGCGAGGCGCGCGAAGAGTGGGAGCGCAAACGCATCCAGCTGGCGGGCGAGCTGCGTCAGCGTCAGCGTGCGTATAAGGTCGGGCTATGGCGTTTCATCGCCGAGGCGCGGCCGCTGGTGCTGCTCACGGCGCCGCTGATCTATCTCGGTTGGCTTCCGTTCATCCTGCTGGATGCGTTCGTCACGTTGTACCAGTGGGTGTGTTTCCCCGTCTATGACATCCCGCGCGTGCGGCGCGCCGACTACCTGGTATTCGACCGTGCCGGATTGCCGTATCTCAACCTGATCGAGAGGTTCAATTGTTTCTATTGCAGTTACGGCAACGGCGTGGCGGCCTATGCGCGTGAGGTGGCGGCACGCACCGAGCGATACTGGTGTCCGATCAAGCATGCACGGCGGGTGCAGGCAGCGCACGAGCATTACCCCGGCTTCTTCGATCACGGCGATGCCGAGACCTATCGGCGCGAACTGGAGCGACTGCGCCAGGAGTTGGCGCACTTGTCCGCACAACATCCCGGCAAGGGCAGGGGAGACTCCGGCGTTTGACGGCACATTGGGCAAAGTCGCCTTTGCCCGTACAATGTACGGCCGACCATGAAGATACAGACCTTTCCCAACAGCCCCTGGCGTTTGCATCAGCCGTTCGAACCGAGCGGCGACCAGCCCACGGCCATCGCCAAGCTGGTGGAAGGCATCGAGGATGGCCTCGCATTCCAGACCTTGCTCGGTGTGACCGGCTCCGGCAAGACCTACACCATGGCCAACGTCATCGCGCGCACCGGGCGGCCGGCCATCATCATGGCGCCGAACAAGACCCTGGCGGCGCAGCTGTATGCCGAGATGCGCGAGTTCTTCCCCGAGAACGCAGTCGAGTATTTCGTCTCCTACTACGATTACTACCAGCCCGAGGCCTACGTGCCGTCGCGCGACGTGTACATCGAGAAGGATTCCAGCATCAACGAGCAGATCGAGCAGATGCGCCTGTCCGCCACCAAGTCGCTGCTGGAGCGCGAGGACAGTGTGATCGTGGCGACGGTGTCGTCCATCTACGGTATCGGCGACCCGGTGGATTACCACGGCATGATCCTGCACCTGCGCGAGAAGGAGAAGGTCGCCCAGCGCGACATCATCCAGCGACTGGTCTCCATGCAGTACGAACGCAACGAGATGGATTTCGCGCGCGGCACCTTCCGCGTGCGCGGCGACGTGATCGACATCTTCCCGGCGGAAAGCAGCGACCATGCTTTGCGTCTCACCATGTTCGACGACGAGGTGGAGACGCTATCCCTGTTCGATCCGCTCACCGGACACATCGCGACGCGCCTGCCGCGCTACACCGTGTATCCATCCAGCCATTACGTGACGCCGCGCGAGACCACCTTGCGCGCCATCGAGACCATCAAGGTCGAGCTGGCCGAGCGCATCGCCTGGTTCCAGAAAGAGAACAAACTGGTGGAAGCGCAGCGCATCGAGCAGCGCACGCGCCATGATCTGGAGATGCTGGCCGAGATCGGCTTCACCAAGGGTATCGAGAACTACTCGCGCCACCTGTCCGGGCGCAAGCCGGGCGAGGCGCCGCCCACGCTGATGGATTACCTGCCCAAGAACGCGCTGATGATCATCGACGAGAGTCACGTCACCATCCCGCAGATCGGCGGCATGTACAAAGGCGACCGTGCGCGGAAAGAGAACCTGGTCAACTACGGCTTCCGCCTGCCGTCAGCGCTGGACAACCGTCCACTGCGCTTCGACGAATTCGAGAAGGTGATGCGCCAGACCATCTTCGTCTCCGCCACGCCGGCCAACTACGAAGCCGAGCATCAGGGCCAGGTGGTGGAACAGGTGGTGCGGCCCACCGGCCTGGTCGACCCCATCATCGAGATCCGTCCGGTCGCCACCCAGGTGGACGACCTGATGAGCGAGGCCAACGCGCGCATCCAGGTGGGCGAACGCGTGCTGGTCACCACACTGACCAAGCGCATGGCGGAAGACCTCACCGAATACTTCACCGAACACGGCATCAAGGTGCGCTATCTGCACTCCGACGTGGAGACGGTGGAACGCGTGGAGATCATCCGCGACCTGCGGCTGGGCGTGTTCGACGTGCTGGTGGGCATCAACCTGCTGCGCGAAGGTCTGGACATCCCCGAGGTGTCCTTGGTCGCGATATTGGATGCGGACAAGGAAGGCTTCCTGCGTTCCGAGCGCTCGCTGATCCAGACCATCGGCCGCGCCGCGCGCCACCTGCACGGCACCGCCATCCTGTATGCCGACCGCATCACCGATTCGATGAAAAAGGCCATCGACGAGACCGAGCGCCGCCGTGCCAAGCAGCTCGCCTACAACGAAGCCAATGGCATCACGCCGCAATCGGTGGTCAAGCGCATCAAGGACATCATCGACACCGAATACGACATGGACTCCGAGCGCGCGCAACTGAAGGCGGCGCAGACGCAGGCCAAGTACCTCGCGATGAGCGAGAAGGAAGTGTCGAAGGAATTGGCACGGCTGGAGAAGGAGATGCTGGCCGCCGCCAAGAACCTGGAGTTCGAAAAAGCCGCACAACTGCGCGACCAATTGAAGAAACTGCGCGAGAGCGTGTTCCAGTCACCCATCTGAGTGCCCAACGTGAAAGTGAAAGTTCTTTTTATTTGCATGGGCAATATCTGCGAAGCCCGTGGTTGATGGGGTTGGTAAAACTCTTGTAACTTTCTGGTAAAACTTCAGCCTACTTTCACCCACTCATCGCCGCGTAGATCTCGATAGATCGCAGTCGTCGATGCGTCTTTGTGGCCAGCGATTGCTTGGGCGTACTCGGGACCATGGCTCTGAGTGTAAAGCCTGATTGATAGGCTACGGATTTCGTGGAATGTAGGTGGGTTCTTGCCGGGCTCACCCTTCACGCCAGCCAAGTCTCTGGCTCGGGCAAAACCTTTGGTGATCGTGTCGATCCAGACCTGATCGCCGGGTTTGGATAGTGTCCTCGGTCGAATGTGATGCACCAGCCAGCGGCTCACTACACTATCCCTGCATGCCTTCACGGTGGTGGATAGTGTGAAGCCTGCAATGCTGGTGTCGAGCGGGATGCTGACCTTGTTGCCGGTCTTTTTCTGGATAACATAGAGCCTATCGTCTACCCATGCCGTTGAATCTTTCCCTCGGCGAAACTCCATATTGGCAATATCCTCCCGACGCTGGCTTGTGAGTAAGGCCAGTTCTATCGCTCTTGCAATCCATGAATCAAGAGAAAGTGCTTTTTGGTGGATGAGCAGGAAGTCATTCAAAGTCAGACGAGATCGCTTAACTTCGACTGTTGGTGCGCGGGTTTTTGCCGCGAGGTTGTCTACTGCCCAGCCTTCTTCTACTGCATCTTTCCAAATATCAACAGCTGCGGATCGCATTGCAAGCGCCATTCTTGGCCGATCCTCATAACTATCCAGAACTTCGACCAAGTCTCTAACGGTGATGTCGGCAAGCCGCTTGTTGGATCCTAGTGATTTTTCCCATGCGCGGCTTGTGCTGGCCTTGTTTCTTAAGGTGTTGTCGGCCAGCTTGCGTTTTTTCTCGCAAAGCTCCAGATGTCTTGAAATCACCTGACCAAAAGATGGGGAGCTCGTTTTGTTAGTTACGATTGCGGAAACTCGCGTAGACGCGATGCTAGTGTAGATTGCGCTATTTAAGGCCATAGCATCGGCTACTGCTTGATCTCGGTCTGACCCCAGACCATGGCGCTTACCTGTTCGTGGATCTCTGTACGCGTAGTAAACCTTCCCGGAAGCCTTATCCTCTGACCGGTAGAGATTCAACGGAAGATTGTGTCGGCGAGGTCTCATGCCGCCTTTAAAATCTGTTGCACACGCGGAGAAACATCCCCGGTGATGCGTTGAATCGCCACAGGAATGCGGACGGTATGCTCGTCAAGCATATAGCATGCCCCAACCTTTTCGATTCCAGGTAATTGACCGGTCGATGCCCAGCTGCGCAGTACATGCATGGATGGAGGAGGAGAGTAGTGACGCATCCCCCATTCTTTAAGTGTGATTTTCATCATTTGATCCTCGTGCTTGAAAGTGTAAGTAATAGCGTCATTTTCCAAAGTGTTATTTGAAATATCTGGAAATTGGAGTGTAGGTTCCTCGCTCGACTTCTCTTTGGATGAACCTGCACACAGACGATTTGCTGACGCTTATGCACCTGCCAAGATGAACGGAAAATGGGGGGTGATAGATAAAACTGGAGAGTTCGTCATTACCCCACAGTACGAGAATGTTTCGTCATTTACCCATGGTGTGGCCCAAGTGCAAAGTAAGGGTTCAGTAGGTTATGCGACTACGGAGCTTAAATGGGCGATTAGTCCTGAAAAAATGCAAGAAAATGCGAAGCCATGCATAGCAAGAGCAGAAAAAATTAAAGCCGAGCAAATTGCAAAGCGAGACGCAGAAGCAAAAGCCATTCTTGAAAATTGGAGAAGAAAACTATCCGAAGGGGAGATCACGAACTGTGGTCCAGTTATTGAAGTGAAGAAGAAACTGGTAAAGGTTTCATTCCCGGTTGCAAATTACGGAAACGAGCACTGGATTCGCAGAGATCAAATCATGCCGAGTGTCTACTCTTGTGAATTTGTGAATGGCCATTATCAGGCTCCACGGAACTGACCAAGAAGACCTCTCGCGTTTCAATATAACAACGTGCCGCTAATGAAGTTTGAGGTCTTTTATTCCGACTTAAGTTGGCACGTAAAGGGATAGTATGAACATCCAAATTTTCACAATGATCGCCGCAGTAGTTATCGCCCTGATACTTCATCTGTATATGAAGTATCAGGACAAGAATGAAGGATACACAGAGAATCATTCAAGTTTCAGTGGAGTGACTCAAACAGAAACCGAAGTTGGCGACTTAGATGAATGCTCATACTTACGCAACAGTTTTGACCCTGGGTATATCGGCATCTACAAACATGACGACGACTAGAATGAAGAGCGCGTTGAAAAACAACGCAAAAACATCTATCGCTGTCGCTCCAGCAGTCATTGGGATCGTTATGCTCGCAGCCTCTGGCGCAGTATCTTCCTCAGACTTCGGTTCGGTGGATGAATACCACGTTGCGGTGCAAGCCGAAGCCCAAGCCGAGGCAAAGGTTCGTGAGTATGCAGCACGCAAGCATGCAGCAACACAGGCGGAACGTCGCATGAAGTCTGCGCGTATTGAAGCAGCCTGGGAGCGCGGAATGGAGCGCCAGCGAATAAAAAACCTGAAGTACATTGAAGACCACAAGAAGGACTACAGCTTCGGCTGGGGGCCATGGACTCACGCTGAAACGACAGTAGTGGGTCGCGGCTTCAATAAGTGACCTGCTATCCCGCGTTCTGATTATTGATGTAATCAGACGAACCTAGTTGTAAGCCACTGCGTCCATTTTGGACGCAGTTTTTGTTTATGGGGCTGACAAGAATTTTCCGCTTTGGGAATCGGGCGGCCTAGGTAAATTGTGTGAACGGCACACAGCGGGAGGGGGTTTGAACTTTCCGTAAAAAGCCCCTTATACGGAAAGTTCACACAATGGCACCACGTAGCAATGAGGTTTTGCAGTTCCCCATTAAGACTGTGCCAAGCGTCCTATATCGGAACAATCTGATCCGCCTTTCAGACCAAATTCATATCGTCAATATGCCGAAATATATAGGCCGGGTATAGGCCGAATGGCATATATCTGGGCGTGGATATTTGTGGCAGGATTCGGCGCGATTTTGTGGCGCGACAAGTTTTTGCATTTGTTATGCGAGCTTGAGTAAATGGATTCGACGGACGAAAGGAATGTTGATGGAACTAGTAGTTGAGAAAAAATATAGCTCGCGTTCATTCTGCAATTTAATCAATCTAGCACGTAGCCTGAATAAATCATTTCCACTCAAATGTGCCGTTATATTGATAGCGGGCAATATTTTGATGTTGCAATCTTTGACGGTATTTGCTTTTGAGTATAGCTGGGTAGATACATATTGGGGTCCTTATCCTGGAACTATGGCAACCTTGCCAGACTATAAGGATTCCCGAAAGATGTGTTTGGATGGCGCCAAGATAGACAGCGCTTGGGAGAATTCTGGCCAATCCTTTGTATGTCTTGGTACCAGTACTCCTGCATGTAAGTCATTTCAGTTTTATTATCTTGGTTCTCCTTTTGTAAACTCTTCTTCTAGTTATATACAGCGGGGTTGCTTCATTAAGAATGCAGAAAATTTTGTAGTAGCTTCTTTCTGGATGGAACTGAGGATGCGGTGCACTTCAACGGACATCTGGTCTAATGGGGGCTATGATCCCCTATA
The DNA here is from genome assembly GCA_021822115.1 of Pseudomonadota bacterium. The sequence continues at coordinate 26,852 of JAJZSA010000013.1, read as the reverse complement.
TTTTTGGCTGAGCCAATGCGTGCTCAAACCCATAGAGAATCCCAAGGGAACCGGTGGTTCCTGCCCGGCTACCAAGAATCCGATAAGCATTGGCTACGGCAATAAATTCCAGCAAGAGACGGACTATCAAAGCGCAGCCTTCCCGTATTTGAGATACAGCCGCGCATACAACTCATCCATGGCAGGTCTCAGGACGCAGCAGTACAACAGCTGGATCGATTTTAATATGGTCAAGCTGATAGCGGGGGGGGCTGCGATGTTTGCCAAGCGCCCTGACGGCAAGATCTACAAGTTCAGGCAATCTGGAGGCAATTGGGTTTCTGATGCGGACATCAAAGACCAGCTTGTCGCAGTGAAGGATGCATCGAACGTTCAAACGGGCTGGCGCTACACTCCGGCGGCCGGGCAATATTCGGAAACGTATGACCTGAAAGGACAACTGGTTTCAATAGAAGACCGGTTTGGCTTGAAGGCCACCATTACCTACAGCGATCTAACCACGCCCAAAACTATAGCTAGTATTGCGGGACTGGTCATAGCAGTAACAGACTATGCAGGTCGCTCCCTCGGGTTTACGTACGACGGACTTTCGCGGCTGATCACCATGACGGACCCTGCGGGCGGGGTGTATACATATGGTTACGATAGCGACAGCAACCTGACATCCGTTACTTACCCTGACGGTAAGACCAAGACCTACCATTATGGTGAGATTGCATACGTTTCGGCGACGCCTGACGCAGGCGTTGATAATGCTAATTTACTTACGGGAATTACTGACGAGAACGGTAGCAGGTTTGCCACCTATATTTACGACAATACAGGGCGGGCCATTGCGGAATATCTCGCGGGTGGTGCGGACACCGCCAGTCTGGTATACAACACAGATGCTGCGGGCAACCCCACATCCACTGTCGTGACAGATGCGTTGGGTAGTGTCCGCACCTACAATTTCACCACTGTTTTAGGTGTCGTTAAGAGCACAGGACAAAGCCAGCCTGGAGGCAGTGGTTGTGGCGCATCGGGTAGTGCGGTGACCTACGACGGCAACGGCAACGTAGCCTCGCGCACGGACTTCAACGGCAACAAGACCTGCTACGCGTACGACCTTGCAAGGAACCTTGAGACGGTTCGCCTGGAAGGCGTAGCGGCAGGCGTAGCCTGTCCGGTAGACCTGGCGGCCTATGTACCTGCAGCAGGCAGCACCGAACGCAAGACCAGCACGACTTGGGATGCTACATACAGACTCCCGACCCAGATTGCCGAACCCTTACGCCTCACCACCTACAGCTACGACGCCCAAGGCAACCTGCTGAGCAAGACCGTGCAACCCACCAGTGACGCCACCGGTGGCGCAGGGCAGGCCACTGCAGCTAACGGTACTGCCCGCACCATCAGCTACACCTACAGTCCTCTGGGCCAAGTGTTGACTGTGGATGGAGCCCGCACCGACGTTGCCGACATTAGCACCTACAGCTATTACGCAGTGGACGCCGCCTGTGCGGGTGCTTCAGCCTTGGGCTGCCGCGGCCAATTGCAAAGCGTCAGCAACGCTCTCAACCAGACCACTCAACTGAGTGCATATGACGCCAACGGCAGAGTAGGGACCCTTACCGATCCCAATGGCCTCATCACCAACCTCGTCTATGACGCCCGAGGTCGATTGACCAGCCGCAACACCGGCGGCGAGACCACTGGCTACAGCTACGACGGCGTTGGCAACCTGACTCAGGTCACGCTACCCACAGGCGGCAGCTACATCTACACCTACGATGCCGCCCACCGTCTGACCGACATCACGGACAACCTCGGCAACCGCATCCACTACACCCTGGACAACGCCGGTAACCGCACTAAAGAAGAAACCTTCGACAGCACCGGCACCGTCATCCAGAGCCACAGCCGAGTCTTCGACGCTCTGAACCGCTTGTGGAAAGACATCGGCGCCGTCAACCAGACCACCGTGTATGAGTACGACGCCAACGGCAACCTGACCCGTATCACCGATCCCCTGAACCGTCAGAGCACGAACAGCTACGACACCCTGAACCGCCTGATCAGTAGCACCCAGGCCGACGGCGGCATCATCCAGTACGGCTACGACGGTCAAGACCAACTGACCCAAGTCACCGATCCCAGAAACCTCACCACCCAATATAGTCGTGATGGCCTCGGCAACCTCAACCAACAGAGCAGCCCCGACACCGGTGCCACGGCTTATACCTATGATGCCGCAGGCAACGTCCTGACCCGTACCGATGCCAAAGGCCAAGTTGCAACGTACAGCTACGACGTACTCAACCGCCTCACCGGCATCGTCTATACCGGTGGAACTGCCGGCCAGAGCGTCAGCTATACCTACGACCAGGGCACCAACGGCATCGGCCACCTGACGAAGATCGTAGACAGTACCGGCACCACCGACTACGCCTACGACCAGCACGGCCGCCTCCTGAGTGCCACCCGTCAGCCCGCCACCGGCACCACGCCCTACGTCACCGCCTACGGTTACGATGCCCAAGGCCGCCTGAGCAGCCTCACTTACCCCTCAGGCCGTAGCGTGGACTACAGCTTCGACGGCATGGGTCGCATCAGCCAGATCGCCACCACCTACAAGGGCATCACCAGGATCCTCACCAGCAACATCCAGTACGAACCCTTCGGTGGGGTACACAGCTTCACCTACGGAGATGGCACCACGACACCGGTACAGACCTACACCCGGCAGCGGGATCAGGATGGCCGCATCGCCAGCTACAGTCTGAACGGCAAACTCCAGTCCATCGGATACGACGCCGCCTCACAGATCAGCTTCATCGCCGATCCGCAGAACCTGGCCAACACCGCCAACTACGGCTACGACCCGATGAGCCGCTTGAATAGCTACACCCAGGGTGCACTCAACCAGAGCTATGGCTATGACACCGTCGGCAACCGAACCAGTCAGATTGTGGGCACGACTGCCACGACCTACGGCTACGCCCCGGACAGCAACCGTCTGACCGGCATCCAGACCGGTACGGCCACCCAGAGCCTCACGCATGACGCGAACGGAGCCACCACCAGTGATGCCACCCGTCAGTACAGCTACGACCTGAGGGGCAGACTGATTCAGGCCACTACGGCGCAGGGGGTCGTCAACTACGAAGTGAATGCCTTGGGCTTGAGAACACGCAAACAAGTGCCCTCAACTAATACGGACACGACGTACCACTACGACAGCCAGGGTCACCTGATCGGGGAGAGTCCGACAAACACCAACCAGTTCACGCGGGAGTACATCTACTTGAATGATCAGCCTGTGGCGGTGATGCAATGAGGGCAGCCGACATGACCAACACGACCCGTAACCAACAATCCGGACAAGCGAACCGCGAAGCAGGGCAGATCATGGATACACTTAAGAAACTAGGCGCAGCCGCCCTGATGCTATTGGGATTTGGTTTCAATATTGAAGCTGTCGCCGACGTAGAAGCGCCGCCCACCGTTAGCCTCACATCGCCAACGGCCAATAGTACCTACATCTTCCCGGCAAGTATCACCATGCAGGCGAATGCATATGCAGGGAATTCGGATGCACACATAGACAAAGTTGAATTCTTTGTGAATGGTGTGGAAGTAGGTGAAGACTTAAGCGCGCCCTATCAATTCAACTACACCCCGCCTGCGACAGGAACCTATACCCTGCATGCAAGGGCCAAGAGCGACCACGATCAGAGCACCACCTCGGCGAGTATCACTGTCACACTCGTGGCGAATCAGGCGCCGAGCGTCACCCTCGTTAGTCCAGCCTCTGGCAGCTCCGCCATTGCACCAGCCGCTTTCACTCTGACTGCCAATGCCAGCGATGCCGACGGAACCATCACCAAGGTCGAGTTTTATAATGGCACCATCTTGCTGGGTAGCGCCACCAGTGCACCATACAGCTTCAGTTGGAGCAACGTTGCCGTCGGCAGCTACAGCCTGACTGCCAAAGCCACGGACGACCGTGGCGCGCAAACCACCACAAGTGCGGCAACCGTTACCGTGAACGCCAATCAGGCTCCAACCGTTAGTCTTACCAGTCCGGCTGCCAACAGTGTTCTGACTGCACCAACGAATCTCATTCTTGCAGCAAGCGCCGCTGACAGTGACGGCACAATCACCCAAGTGGATTTCTATGCAGATGGCAGTTTGCTGGGCAGCAGCACCACCGCCCCGTACAACTTTAGCTGGAATAACATCAGCATCGGCAGTCATAGCCTGACCGCCATTGCCACGGACAATCTGGGAGCAGCGACCACCTCGACGGCTACAGCAATCAATGTGATCGCACCACCGATCGTGAGCCTCACTGCGCCTGCCAACAACACCGTAGCGACAGCACCGGCGAGCATCACCCTGACGGCCAATGCCAGCTCAGCGGGCAGCATCGCCCAAGTTGACTTCTATAACGGCACAATCTTGATCGGCACCGCGACCGCAGCGCCGTACAGCTTCAACTGGACGAACGTTGCGGCAGGCAGCTACAGCATTAGCGCTGCGGCGACTGATGGTAATGGTGCGACCACTACCTCCGCTCCTATCACGCTTGTTGCTAACGCAGCGCCCACGGTCAGCCTCACCAGTCCGGCTGCCAACAGTGTTCTGACTGCACCTGCAAGCTTCACGCTCACGGCCAACGCGGCCGATGCAGACGGCACGATAGCCAAGGTGGAGTTCTACAACGGTACAACTCTGATCGGCACCGCGACAGCCGCACCATATAGCTTCAATTGGACGAACGTAGCAGCAGGCAGCTACAGCATCACCGCCATTGCCACGGACAACTACGGCGCGACGACGACTTCGACCCTGGTTGCGGTTATCTCGAACCAGTTGCCTGGCGTCAGCCTGACCAGCCCGATAGCGAACACCGTGTCAGTTGCCCCGGGCAGCTTCACACTGACTGCGAATGCCGCCGACAGCGACGGCAGCATTACCAAGGTCGACTTCTATGCAGACGGCATCCTGATCGGCACTGCCGCAGCAGCACCGTATACCTTCGCTTGGACGAATGTTCCCGCCGGTTCCCACAGTCTGAGTGCAATCGCCACCGACAATCTAAATGGCAGCACCACCTCGGCTACCGTCGTGGTCATCTCTAATGCCATACCGATGGTCAGCCTCACCGCCCCGACAACCAGCAGCAGCTACACCACCCCTGCGAACATCACCGTCAGTGCCAATCCGACTGACACAGACGGCAGCATCGCCAAGGTCGAGTTCTATGCAAACGACGGTACCACCAACACCCTGATCGGCACTTCTACGACAGGCACAGCAGGGAGCTACAGCATCAACTGGAATGCAGCGCCCGCAGGCAATTACAGCCTGACCGCCATCGCCACGGACAATCTGGGAGCAGCGACCACCTCGACGGCTACAGCAATCAATGTGATCTCACCACCGACCGTGAGCCTCACTGCGCCTGCCAACAACACCGTAGCGACAGCACCGGCGAGCTTCACCCTGACGGCCAATGCCAGCTCAGCAGGCAGCATCGCCCAAGTTGACTTCTACAACGGCACGACATTGATCGGCACCGCGACCGCAGCACCGTATAGCTACGCATGGACTAATGTTCCATCGGGCAGCTACACGATCACTGCTGTTGCGACTGATGGTAATGGTGCGACCACTACCTCCGCCCCCATTACCCTTATCGCCAACGCAGCGCCCACGATCAGTCTCACCAGTCCGGCTGCGAATGCAGTATCAATCGCACCCGGCAGCTTCAGTCTGAGTGCGAATGCCACAGACACAGATGGCAGCATCACCAAAGTGGAGTTCTATGCCAACGACGGCACGACCAACACCTTGGTCGGTACCGTCACCCAGGCACCGTACACCTTCAACTGGAGCAACGTCGCGGCGGGCAGCTACAGCATCACCGCCATTGCCTCGGACAACTACGGTGCGACGACGACCTCGGCAGCCGTGAGTGTCACAGCCGATGCCATCCCTACTGTGAGCCTCACCAGTCCTGCGCCCAATTCGGTATCGGTCGCACCGGGCAGCTTCACCCTCACGGCCAATGCATCGAGCACCACCAGCAGCATCATCAAGGTGGACTTCTACGCAGCTGATGCTGCGACAAATACCAGCACACTGATCGGCACAGCGACCACAGGGACAGCCGGTGTCTACAGCCTCAATTGGACTAACGTGGCAGCGGGCAGCTACAGCCTCACGGCAGTAGCGACCAGCGCTTGGGGGACGACGACGACTTCGGCGGCAATCAGCGTCATCTCCGATCAAGCCCCGAGCGTGACGCTGACTGGCCCGACAAATGGCACCCAGATCACCTCGCCGAACAGCTACACGCTGACGGCAGAGGCAAGTAGCGTCACCAGCACCATCGCTAAAGTGGAGTTCTACGCCAACGACGGCACGACAAACCTATTGCTGGGAACAGCGACTGCTGCACCGTACAGCGTCACCTGGAACAATGTGCCGGTGGGTAACTTCACCCTGAGCGCAATCGCGACTGACGCACTGGGCATTGCCACCACCTCGGCAACAGTGACCGTCAACGCCATCGCCAACGTCCCGCCTGCGGTCAGCCTCACCAGCCCGACCAACGGTGCCACGGCCACTGTGCCCGGCAGCTTCACGCTGACGGCGGATGCGGTCAGCACCACCAGCACAGTGGCGAAAGTAGACTTCTATGCTATCGACAATGCGAGCAACGCCAGCACGCTGATCGGCACCGCCACTCAGGTACCGTACTCGACCACCTGGAGCAACGTACCTGTGGGCAGCTACACCCTGAGTGCCGTTGCCACGGACACGCTGAACGCCATCACCACTTCGGCTGCGGTCGGTGTGACCGTGAAGACCGGTGTGGCACAGGTGTACTACATCCATACGGACCATCTGGACACACCGAGAGAGATCACGGATGTGAACGGCAATACGGTTTGGTTGTGGGATAACAGCGATCCGTTCGGGAACAATGCTGCGAACGAGAATCCGAACGGGGCAGGGCAGTTCAGCTTCCCGTTGCGCTTCCCAGGGCAGTATGCGGATAAGGAGACGAATACCAACTACAACGTGAATCGGGATTATGATCGGGCGATCGGAAGGTATATTGAGAGTGATCCGATCGGGCTCTTGGGTGGAGTGAATACCTATGGGTATGTGGGGGATAATCCGTTGAGTTATATTGATCCACTCGGATTGCTTGATCGCTTATTGTTTGATGGGAAAAAGTTAATTGGCTACGATAACTTTACTGTTGAGTGGAGTGTGCCGGCAACATCAGGGCCTTGGGGCCTAGGGACCTTGCCAAGCGGAGCTTATAAAGGAAGTTATTTGAGAACTCCAAGAAAAGAAAATGGAATGAAATGCTCCGATAGTTCTGGGTGGAGTCTGAATCTAGATCCCATGTTTGAAACAGATCGAACTTTGTTGAGAATTCATCCTGATGGAGGTACAGCTGGAACACAAGGGTGTATCGGAGTGAATTGCAGTAACCAGGCAAAAGTTTACGATGCACTAAAGGATTATTTTAGTCAGTCAGGCAATAAATCAATTCCTCTGATTGTTACAACGATTCCTATTCATTAACCATCATGAAGAACAAAATTTTGATCTTTGCGCTATTGATGATTTATGGAACATTTTCGGTAGGTATGGAGGTAAATGTTCCCTGTTCAGAAAATAGCACATCGAAAGAACTGATAAATATATTAAGAGAAGGCGTGAAAATAAACGAGCGCTTCAAAAAATCGTTGAGCCAAGACAACCATGCTGCATACGCTCAATTGCGTCAAAGAAGCGAAAGCTTTATTGAAAATGAAATTGCTTCATGTGAGACACGGGTGCTAGAAATCCTCTCCTCAAGAAATGACCATGAGCTAGCTAAAGTATTTTTAGAAGTAGTAGTCTCTTATGAGAATTCCGCGGATGAAAATATCGCGGATTATTTAAGTGAAATATATTTAAGGAATCCAATAGTTATTGAACAAGCAATGAGTACATTTACTTTGCCAGACCAAGCAATAGTCATTCGCCAAATAAAATTTGGCTGGGAGAATATTAAGTCGACACTTGATAATGAAACAGCTATAAACGGGGAAGTGAGATTAAAACAATTGTCACCAAAAGAATTTCGCAAAGCACCGTAATGGCATCTACTTTTCACGATTTCACACCTAACTGATACACTCGCCTCGACGGAGCCCCCATTGCACATCAAAGCAAGCCTACTGATCCTGCTGACTGTCTCGCTCGGGACAACCTTGGCCATGACGGCTGCAGATCAGCAAGCTTTGGATGGCGAGGTGGTTGGTGCGGTCACCAAGTCTCATGCACAAGGCGAGCGGAATACTGCCGCACAGCAATCCTCCGAAACGCATTTCGATCTGTCCACCATCAAGCGCCCCCTGCCCAAGGAAGTCGTCTCCTCCGGACTGTTCGAATCCCGATCATGGTATGCACCGCCGCCGCCCGTAGCGGCAGCGCCAGTTGTAGAAACCGTCCCCGTTCAACCGCCACAGCCGATAGCACCACCGCTTCCATTCACCTTCATCGGCCGCATGCTGGATGGTAACGAGATGACGTTGTTCATCTCCAATGTCGGCATTCAATACACCGTTAAGGTACATGACGTGGTGGAAGATACATACCGTGTCGAAAAGATCTCTGAAAGCGAAGCCGTGTTGACGCATCTGCCGACGAGCACTGAGCAGACGCTGGTCTTCAACTCGACACAGGCAGCCAATGGCTTGATCAGCGCTGCCGAGCTCAAGGCTGTGATGCAGCCGGGTTTTATTTCTCAATGAATCTCTGAAAGTAGCCTGTCACGTGATATTCAATAAACAACTGTTCATTGTTGCCGGGATATGTCTGTTGCTGTCGGGCTGCGCTGCGCAACAGGCATTTGACGATGGCGTGAAGATGTATGAGCAAGGCCAGATCGAGGATGGTCTGGCGCAGATGGACAAAGCCTATCAGCTCGATCCGGGCAATAGCGAATACCGCTCCCAATATTTCAAGCGACGCGAGGCGGTGATCTACCAATGGCTGTCGCAGGCGGAACAAGCCAAGAGTGCTCAGGATTGGCAGGCGGCAGCGCAATACTACAAGCGCATCCTGAATCTTTCTCCGGACAATCCGCGAGCAAAGGTCGGCCTGAGTTCGCTGGCGGGCGAAGAAAAGCAGATGGCGCTGCTGAATGAGGCGCAAGCACAGTTCGACAAGGGCGAGGTTGTCGCAGCTGCGAAGCATGTACGCGCTGTGTTGGCGGATGCACCATCGCACCCGTATGCGCTGAAACTGAAGCGCGAGATCGAAGCCAACATTGCGGTCAACAATCAGTCCGGGACGCTCTTCAAATCAAAGCTCTCACGCCCCATCACCATCGAGTTTAAGGATGCGCCGATCAAGGCGGTGTTCGAATCGATCTCCAAGGTGGCCGGGGTCAACTTCCTGTTCGACAAGGATGTGCGAGCCGATCTGCGCACGAACCTGCTGGTGCGAGATGCGCGTATCGAGGATGTTATCCGTTTCATACTGGTCACCAACCAGTTGAAGGAAAGCGTGCTCAGCCCGAATACGCTGTTCATCTATCCGAACACACCGGACAAACTGCGCGACTTTCAGGAACTGCAGATCAAGAACTTCTATTTGACCAATGCCAGTGCCAAGGATGTTGCGGCGACGCTCAAAGGCATGCTCAAGCCTAAAGACATCTATGTGGACGACAAGCTCAACATGATCGTGATGCGCGATACGGCAGACGTGATCCGCGTGGCGGAGCGTCTCATTACCGCCCAAGACATCGCCGAGCCGGAAGTAATGCTTGAAGTGGAAGTGCTGGAGGTGGGTTCGAATCTGCTGGACACCATCGGCATCCAGTATCCCAGTCAGATCGGCTATAGCGTGATGGGGGCTGACGGAAAATCGGGATCGGTCACGCTACCTGAATTGCTGAACCGGAATGCAGGGTTGGTCAAAGTATCCATCACCGATCCGGCCTTGGTCGTCAATATGCTGCATCAGGACGGCGACACCAACCTGTTGGCCAATCCCAGGATACGCGTCAAGAACCGGGAAAAGGCCAACATACACATCGGCGATAAGGTGCCGGTCATCACCAACACAACCACCGCAACCGGCCTGGTCGCGGAAAGCATCACCTATCTGGATGTGGGCTTGAAACTGGATGTGGAGCCGACCATCTATCTGGACAACGAAGTCGGCATCAAGGTCGGCCTTGAAGTGAGCAATATCGCCAAGCAGATCCAGAACACCAATGGATCGCTCACCTACCAGATCGGTACGCGCAATGCCAATACCGTGTTGCGCCTGAAAGATGGCGAGACGCAGATACTGGCAGGCCTGATCAACAAGGAAGACCGCAAATCCGGCAACGGCATCCCAGTGCTCAGCCAGCTGCCTATCGTGGGCCGGTTGTTCTCCAGTCGCTCTGACAATTCATCCAAAACCGAGGTCGTGCTGCTGATCACCCCGCATGTCGTGCGCAATATCGTTCGACCGGCATCGCCTGTTGAAGCGTTCCCATCAGGAACGAGTGCCATGCTGAGCCTGGAGCGCATGGAGATCAACCAGGTCGGTGCGGGTAGCAGTGAGCAAGTAGTTGGAATACCTGCCCCTCAGGAGGTAGGTCCTGTCGCAGGAGCCAATGTGGCATTGCCAGTGGATACGATCAAGCCAGTCGCTGACGCACCGGCCTTGCCGATTGTCGGCAGCGTTGCCATGTCTTTGGATGGTCCGAGCCAGGTCAAGGTCGGCACACCGTTCACCGTGCAGATCAAACTGCACGCCTCGGGCTTGCAGAATGCGCTGGTCGATCTGTCTTACGACGCAGCCAAACTCAAGGTGCTGAACGTGACCGAGGGCGACTTACTCAGCAAACCGGACGGCAAGACCCAGTTCATGCAGCAAGTGCAGGACAAGAGCGGCCGCATCAATCTTGGCGTGACGCGCAAGGGCAATGTGCAAGGCGACGGCATTCTCGCCAGCGTGACCTTCCAGCCGCTGGATTCTGCATCCGGGCAGCTGCAGCTGCGTGTGGGGGCTGCAAACTTCTCTGATGCGGCAGGGCGGGTGTTGCCGGTGAGCAGTTTGCCTGTGTCGTCGATCAGCATCGGCAAGTAGGCGACCTGCGATGCAATTGCGCTTCGGTATTGGCACGCACAAAGGTTTTACCCTCATCGAACTGCTGGTCACAGTTGCCATCGTGGCGATATTGGCCTCGGTGGCCATGCCCCTGTCCGCACTATCCCAGCAACGCAGCAAAGAGCAGGAATTACGCCACGCGCTGCGTGAGATCCGCACAGCGATCGATGCCTACAAGCAGGCGGTGGACGAGGGCAGGGTGGCCAGATCGCTCGATCAAAGCGGCTATCCGCCAACCTTGTCTGCGCTTGTGAACGGCGTGAAGGATGTAAAAAGCCCGGTCGACAAGCAAATATACTTTTTACGGCGACTTCCCAAAGATCCATTTGACGAGAGTAGTACGGATGTCGAATCTTCCTGGGGTAAGCGCAGTTACGATAGCCCGCCGGACGCCCCGCGTTACCGAAAAGATGTATTCGATGTCTATTCCTTGAGTGACCGCACTGGCTTGAACGGCGTCCCGTATCGAGAGTGGTAACGATGCGCCATAAGAGACTTCCCGGAAACGGCTTCACCCTTATCGAACTACTGGTTGCGATGACCATCATAGCGCTACTGCTGTCGATCGTTGCACCAAGATATTTCAACAGCGTTGGCAAGGCCGAAGAGGCAGTGCTCAAACAGGATCTGACCCAGATGCGCGAAGCGCTCGATAAGTACCATGCCGACACAGGCCGCTATCCCGATACGCTAGATGATCTGGTCAGCAAGCAATACTTCCGCAAGATACCTGTCGATCCAATCACGCAAAGCAGTACGAGCTGGGTCCTGATCCCGCCAGCCAGCACAGAGAAGGGGGCGATCTACGACATAAAGAGCGGCGCGCCGGGAAACGGCAGGGACGGGACGCCTTATGCCGAATGGTAGCAACAGGCAATCCGGCTTCACCTATCTGACTATTCTCTTTGTGATCGCCGTGGCCGGTGTGTTGCTCGCGCAGATTGGAATCAACTGGACGCAAACATCGCAGAGGGAAAAAGAATCCGAGCTTCTGTTCGTAGGTAACCAGTACCGGCAGGCCATCATGCTGTACTACGAACGCACACCCGGCCCGATCAAACGATATCCAACCAGTCTCGAAGACCTGGTAACCGATAACCGCTACAACCCACCGCAACATTACCTGCGCAAACTATACCGAGATCCAGTCACCAACAGCACAGCGTGGGGACTTATCGCAGCCCCTAGTGGCGGCATCATGGGGGTGTATAGCCTGTCGGAGAAAGCGCCGCTCAAGATAGCTGGCTTTACTGTTGTGGACGCTGATTTCGAGGGTAAGGTTCAGTACTCGGACTGGAAGTTTGAGTACCTTTCACCGTTTGCAGTTTCGAAATAAGCGCCCTATTTCAGACCCAAATCCTATTCGTCAATATGCCGAAATATATAGGCTGAATATAGACCAAATTGCATATGTGCTTGCATGGATTTATATGGCAGGATACAGCATGTTTTACCGAGCGAACTTCATCTGGAGCAACACAACAATAAACTCTGTGAAACTGTCTTGCTTTGCTATTTTACTGGCCCTGATACACTTAAAATCTAACAAAAATTACCGCCCCAGCAGCTTTATTAATGAGCCTATCCACCAGAACCAACATTGCTAGCGCATATCATTCCAAGGGCTTCACCCTTCTCGAACTACTGGTCGTGATGGTGATCCTGGGACTGCTCGCCGGTTATGTCGCCCCGAAATATTTCGGTCAGGTGGGAAAGTCAGAAGTCAAAGTCGCCCGCGCGCAGATCGATGCTTTCGACAAAGCCCTCGACCAATACCGCCTAGACATCGGCCACTATCCCAGTACCGCACAGGGCATGAGTGCGCTCTCTAGCAAACCTGCAAACGAAGCGAAATGGGATGGTCCTTATCTCAAGAAGGCTGTACCACCTGATCCTTGGGGAAATGCGTATCAATACCGTCAGCCGGGAGAGCATGGGGAATATGACCTGTTCTCTTACGGCAAAGATGGTCAGCTGGGCGGTAGCGGCGAAGCGGCCGACATTACCAATTGGTAGCGATGCGCTATCTCGTTCAAGCAGTCAGAGGCAGCAATGAAGTGACGACGCTGGAAGTGGAAGCGCCGGACGAAGCCAGCCTTGCTGCGCATGCGGATCTGCGCGGCTGGACGATCCTGGCAGTTACACGACGGCCTTTCAGTTTGTCGAACCTGTTGCGTTTCAAGCCTGAGACGAAGTTCCCCGTCCTGCTGTTCAGCCGCGAGCTGCTGGCTTTGCTTGCGGCGGGGCTATCGTTGATTGAGGCTGTCGATACGCTGGTAGAAAAAGAACATCAACCAGCTAACCGCAATCTGCTGGAATCGCTACGCACTGCGCTCTATCAAGGTAAATCATTGTCGGATGCGATGTCGGCATTCCCTGCGGTGTTCTCTGATTTTTATGTGGCGACGATACGCGCGAGCGAACGCACTGGCGGCATGGGTGAGGCGCTGGAGCGTTATGTGCGCTATCAGGAGCAGGCCGATGTGATCAGGAAGCGTATCGTCAGCGCCTCGGTGTACCCGGCTTTGCTGATCGTGGTGGGCGGGCTGGTCGGTTTGTTCCTGATGTTTTATGTGGTGCCGCGTTTCAGTGCCGTGTATGAAGATATGCATGGCGATATGCCGTTCTTTTCGCGGATTTTGCTGGCATGGGGGCAGTTCGTCAGTGCGCATGCCACGGTGGTACTGGGCGGGATCGCTGTGACGGTGGGTATTGCCAGTTACTGGTTCAGCCTGAGAAGTTCTCGCGTCTGGCTGATGCAAACCATACAGCGCATCCCGGCCATCGGCGAGCGGGTCCGGCTCTATCAGTTGGCGCGCTTGTATCGCACGCTGGGTATGTTGTTGCGCGGCGGCATCCCGGTCGTCACGGCTATCGATATGGCCAAGGGCTTGCTGGGGATCGAGATGCAGGGGCGGTTGTCTGTTGCGGCAAACGATATTCGGGAGGGGGTATCCCTCTCGCAATCCATGGACAGGCATCAGCTCGGCACCCCGGTTTCGTCGCGCCTGCTGCGCGTGGGCGAGCGCACTGGCGAGATGGGTGAGATGATGGAGCGCACGGCTGAATTCATGGACGAGGAGTTGGCGCGCTGGATAGACTGGTTCACCAAACTGTTCGAGCCGCTGCTGATGGCGTTCATCGGCATTGTGATCGGGCTGATCGTGGTGTTGATGTACATGCCGATATTCGAACTGGCAAGCAGTATCCAATAACGAACGATCTTTATGGCCGAACTCACTCAAACCTTGATCCATACAGCACGTGCCCGCAGTGCTCAAGAGAGCCGTCGCTTGATCGAGGTCTTGCAGGAGATGGCCGAGCTATCGAATACGGCGTTCGTCGAGCAACTGGCGGCTTTGTTTCACTGCCCGGCGATAGATATGGCGCAGTTGCATGGGTTGCAGCCTGCGTTCGACGTGGTCGCCTATCCTGATGCGGTCAAGCATGGTTGTGTGGCTGCTCGCGATGAGACGGGGGCTTTGCTGTTCGTGTTCGCCGATCCCTTCAATACTGGCTTGCGGGCATGGATACAGGGCGTTACGGCGCAAGCAGTGACATGGCGGTTGGCGCACCATACCGACCTTTCTGCTTATCTTGCGTTGCAGGAAGATCATGTACGTGCGGTGGATGATGCTTTGCTGGCATCCGATAAGGCAGGCGGTGTGGCAGAGCTGACGGATATTTCCCTGCGCTCGATCAGCGAAGACAGCAGCCCGGTCGTCAAACTGGTCAATTCTGCTTTGTATGATGCGTTGAAGACTGAAGCGAGCGATATCCATCTGGAAAGCACGCCACAGGGCCTAGTCATCAAGAATCGTATCGATGGTGTGTTGAACGACCTTGGTGAAGTGCGCGGACGGGAAATGGCTGAGCAGGCGATCTCACGCATCAAGGTCATGGCGGAGTTGAATATCGCGGAGCACCGCATCCCGCAGGACGGACGATTCAAGGCGGTGTTGCAGGGCAGGGAGGTGGATTTTCGCGTTTCCATCATGCCGAGTATCTTTGGCGAAGATGCGGTGTTGCGGATTCTGGACAAGAAGGCGCTATCCGACGAGGTCAAAGGGTTCAGCCTAGACAGCTTGGGGTTTGAGGCGTCGGTGATGAAAGAGATCCGGCGGCTGGCCAATGAGCCTTATGGCATGTTGTTGATGACGGGGCCGACGGGTAGCGGTAAGACGACCACGCTGTATGCGATTCTGACCGAGATCAACAAGGGGCTGGACAAGATCGTCACCATCGAAGATCCGGTCGAGTACCAGTTGCCGGGCATTTTGCAAATCCCCGTGAATGAGAAGAAGGGGCTGACCTTTGCACGTGGTTTGCGCTCCATCCTGCGCCATGACCCGGACAAGATCATGGTCGGCGAGATACGCGATGCGGAAACCGCACATATCGCCGTGCAATCCGCACTGACCGGCCATCTGGTATTTACCTCGGTGCATGCCAACAATGTGTTCGACGTGATGAATCGTTTCATGCACATGGAAGTCGATCCCTATAGTTTCGTTTCGGCACTCAATGGGGTATTGGCTCAGCGCCTGGTCCGGTTGAACTGTCAGCATTGCGCCGAACCCTACACGCCAAGCGCGGAAGAGATCGATAGCTCAGGCTTGAAGCCCGGCAAGGTGGCGAACTATCGCTTCATGCGCGGCAGGGGCTGCGGACATTGTCGGGGAACGGGATATTCTGGCCGCAAGGCGATCGCAGAGATTTTGCTGCTTAACGACGAACTGCGGGAGCTCATCACCAGCCGCGCACCAGTGCGGCAGATAAAGGAAACAGCCAAGTTGAACGGGACGCGGTCTTTGCGCGAAGCGGCGTTGGAGTTAGTGGCGCAGGGTGTGACAACATTGGAGGAGATCAATCGTGTCACCTTCGTGGAATAAACGCCTGCGCGTCACACTCAGCCCTGAGCGTGTCAGCTTGCTCAAATTCGGGGGAGGGCTGCGCCCGAAGCTGTTGGGAGAGGTCGATGTAACGATCGATGCTTTCAGCGCTCAGGCTCCATGGCAGGCTGCATTGGAAAAACTGGATGCGCTATTGAGTCAGCCCGAGTGGCAAGACGCCGTGGTCGATGTCGTTCTGTCGAATCGACTGGTTCACTTTGCAGCTATTCAGCTTGATCCTCAGTTGAAGGATCCTGCGGCCCAGCAGGCTTTTGCCGAGTATTCGCTGGTACAGGTATATGGCCTTGTTGCGAAACAATGGGCGTTGCGCATCCAGCGCAGCAAGGCGGGTGAGTCTGCGTTGGTGTGTGCTGTGGAGAAGGCTTTGCTTGATCGATTGAGGCAAGTCTGTGCTGCCCATCAACTCACGTTGCGTTCGGTGACGCCATCCTTGGTTCCAGTATTCAATCAGCACTTCAAGGCAATAGGTCTTGATGCAGCCTGGTTGGTCATCCATGAACCTGGGTATTCCCTCTTTGCCTTGCTGAGAGATGGGGCGTTCGAAGTCTTGAGTGGGGTACGTCATGGCAGTGCGCAAGATATTCCCATGCTGCTGGATAGAGAGAATCTATCCAATCCTGTGGCGGAGCCGTGCAAGTCGGTCTATCTGTATGCACTGCCTGGATTCGATGTTTCGGATATGCCCAAGCTGGGGTATGAATTCAAAGTGTTAGAAACGGCTATTTCGGATGAGGAATCTTCCTTTCTGCGTAGCATGCTGGCTAATGCGATGAGTCACTTGGCAAAAGGGCCGCTGCAGCTGGACTTTCAGCAAGCGATTGAGGCTCCGAGGCGGTTGGCTGGGTGGGTATTGTTTCTGGCGGGTGTGGCATTGCTGGCTGAGATGGGATTTTCTTACGACAGGTTGCAGCAGGAACGAGCTGCGATGTATCAAGAGATGCAAACTTCGAATCTGCGTTTGGATGTGCCCAGAGAGATGTCGCGTGGCAGGAAGTTCTCTGATGACGATTTCGAAAAGGCGCGCCAGATCATTGAGCGACTTTCGACGCCATGGGATGAGTTCTTCTCAGGACTGGAATCTGTCAGCAACGAGCATGCGGCGATCCTGTCCATTGTGCCGGATATGCAAAGCGGCACCTTGAGAATCGAAGGAGAGGCGAAGGACTATGCAGCAGTGCTCACGCTGATCGCTCAGCTGAGAACGACCAAACCGTTCTCTCACGTATTTTTGGTGAGCCACGAATCAAAACGGGATGATCCGCTGCATCCGATTGCTTTCACCTTATCACTACGCTGGATCAAATCATGATGAAACGCTTGATCGAACAGCTTGGATCGCAACTCGGTTGGCAAGGCATATCCGGGATATGCCTGCTCGCCTTGGCCGGAATATTTTCCATCGCTGCACTTGATCCATTGGAGCAGGAGACCAGTTTCATGCATGGCCGCCTCGACGGCGCACGCTCTAAAGCTGCCATGCAAAGCCGCACATTCAGTCTGGGAGATCGTCAGCAAGAACTGGCGAGGTTCTTTGATTCGTTGCCCGCGGAAGAGGATGTGACGGACATACTAGCCAAGGTCTATGCCATCGCCGAGGCCAGTGGGGTAGGGTTCAAACAAGCGGCATACCATCTGGAAGATAGCAACAGTCCCCGGATGGAATACAAGATCATTTTCTCCGTGCAAGCGGATTATGCGAGGGTGCGCAGTTTTGTGGCGCATGTATTGGCGGAGAATCCAGCCATTGGCCTTGATCGCATCAGTTTCCAGCGGGATAGGGTGAATGATCCAGTATTGAAGGCAGATATTCAGCTGACGCTGTTCTTGCGACCAGTAGTAACTATCCCCTGACAAGCTTCAAGTATTTTTCTCTTTGGGAAAACGGCGGTTTCTGTAAATTGTGTGAACAGCTTGGAAAGGAGTGAGTTTGATCTTTCCGTTTAATAGCTCTTTCATGGAGAGTTCACGCAATGCAGCGCTGCACCATCATTAATTTCCCTTGCCGCACCGAGCAGTCCATCCCGGAACGTGCCATGCCAAAGCGGCTCAAGAACAGCCGTTACCGAAGCCGCGAATACCTGACCCAGGAAGAAGTCGAGCAGTTGATCAACTCAGCCAGGACCGTGGGGCGGCATGGTCATCGCGATGCGACACTCATCATGCTTGCCTACCGGCATGGCCTGCGAGTTACCGAACTCGTCAGTTTGTGCTGGGATCAGATTGATCTTGGGCAAGCCCTGATGCATATCAACCGGATCAAGCGAGGCACTCCCAGCGTTCACCCGCTACGCCCTCCCGAAATCGATGCGCTGAAAGAACTGAAGCGGGATGTAAACAAGGGATTTGTGTTCTGCAGCGAGCGGGGCGGGGAGTTGTCCGCCGACGCATTCCGCAAGATCATTGCCCGGGCCGGAATGGTTGCGGGCCTGTCTTTCAGCGTCCACCCACATATGCTACGTCATGCATGTGGCTACAAATTGGCCCAAGCTGGGCAGGATACTCGTGCCATTCAGCACTATCTGGGGCATCGTAACATTCAGCACACCGTGCGCTACACACATCTTTCGGCAGAACGTTTCCGGAATTTCTGGAACGACTGAGCAGATCACACCATGACGCCATACATTACTAAATCACACATCATGACCGGACTGCGTTGTCCCAAGCAGCTCTGGTTGCAAACCTACAACCCTGAGCTGGCGCAAGCCGCGTCGACTTCCCGGAAGGCCATCAGCAATGGTGTCGAGATTGGAGTCATCGCTCGTCAGTGCTATCAGACTGGTCGCTTGGTGGGGCATGTTCAGCGACCTGACCTGGCCGTCGCAGAAACAGCCCGGTTGATTAATGAAGACGGGGATGTTCCGCTGTTCGAAGGTGCGTTTACTTATGCGGGCACGCTCATTCGAGCAGATATCCTGATCCCCGATGTCGATGATTGGCGGATAGTTGAGGTGAAATCCTCGGGCAGTGTCAAAAAACACCACCTGGCGGATTGTGCCATCCAGCTTTGGGTGGCCGAAGGTGCGGGGCTCCCCATCAGCAAGATCAGTATCGCGCATGTGAATACAGGATTCGTCTATGCGGGCGACGGGGATTACGAGGGGCTGCTGGTCGAGGAAGACATGACGGAGCAGGTGAGGGCGCTGTTGCCGGAGGTTCCGGCATGGCTTGCACTTCATCGAGATACGCTGGCAGGCAACATCCCATCCGTGGCGATGGGTGCCCAGTGCAAGCCGGAATGCGCATTCGAATCCCTCTGCAAAATGGACATGCCGGACTACCCGGTCGCCATCCTGCCCAATGGCCGCAAATTGATTGACGAGCTCATCGAAGCCGGGATCGAAGATGTTCGTGACATCCCCGATGGGCGCTTGCGGAACGAGCGGCACATCATGGTCCGGCAAGCTACATTGAGCCAGCGGGCACATATCGCAGATGAACTTCGGCAGGAGTTAGCCCAATTGCCATACCCGCGCTTCTACTTGGATTTCGAGACCATCAACTTTGTCATCCCGCGCTGGGCTGGAACCCGACCACACCAACAGCTGCCTTTCCAATGGTCCTGCCACATCGAACGCGATGGCTGTTCTCTGGAGCACATAGAATTCCTATCGACGTCGGGCGAGCCGCCGATGCGGAAATTCGCGGAAAGCCTGATCAAAGCTGTGGAACTTGACGGACCGATCATCGTGTACGGATCCTTTGAAAGCACCATCATAAAAGGGCTCATGGAATTCTTTCCTGACCTAGCTCCCAATCTGATTGAGCTCCTGGATCGACTGGTCAACCTGCTGTCCTTGCTGCAAAGCTATTACTACCACCCCGACATGAAAGGGTCATGGTCCATCAAAGCGGTGTTGCCGACCATTGCTGCGCATCTGGATTACAAGCAACTGGAGGAGGTGCAAAACGGCACGATGGCCCAACAGGCCTACTTGGAGATTATTGCCCCCGCGACACCGGCAGATGTGAAGGCGAGAAAAGTCAGGAATCTCTTGAAGTACTGCGAGTCGGATACGCAAGCGATGGTGGAAGTGGTGCAGTTCTTTAGTCAGTGCAGATAGTCAGGCCATCAAGCCAGATCAGTGAGTCGGCGTTTGGCATAAGTTGAGCAGGTGGCGGTGATGCGAATAGAGAGTGTTATTCAAATGTACTAGCAACAGGTGTTCCGTTGAATATTCAAAAAGAGAACCTTGAGATATGTGCATTTGAAAATCAGTAAATGCAATTTCGGTTACCTAAGCAATTCTGGCGAAAACGTCGCCGGCAAAGACTGTTCGATGCTGACTGTGAGACGCACTGCGATGCTGGGAATCTTCGATTCCTTGGTAGCTATGGTGTCGATGGTAGCGCCTTCGGAAGTGATTGCCTCGCCGGAATTACGGGAGGCAGCCTTGAGGATCTATCATGACCATCAGCCATGCGATCATAGCGTAGCCTGAGACCGAGCCATTCTATCCGGAACTGTTTTCCTAGATAGACAGGAGACGCAAGCACAGGGTCTATTTGTTAGCGAACCAGCGGATGGATGTGGTGATATTTTGTCAAAGCGGATCGGATCATTCCGAAATACAACAGTTCCGCCCTGATTGCTAGTCAGCTCGAACCTTAATTAGATGCTGCCTTCCGATTCCATATTTCTACTTTCTCATTTCCAAATTTCACATCACTAATGGAATCAGGAATTGTTAGCTCGTACTCGAAACTACCAGACAGCCCAGGTTTGGCTGGGACTAAGTGAATAAAGACGGTTAGAGATTGTCCTTCAGTTATTGTTGATATTTTTTCCACAGCCAAGGCACTATGAAAAGCCAAACCAGAAATCTTCAGCGCATGCGGTGTGCGTGTAGGAATGTCGCTCACTTTAAAGAATTGAACATCTTTCTTTTCAAGCACCATTCCTACCCCGCTTGCGTTACAGGCAGACATAGAGAGAATTAATAGTGCCCATAGAAATGTTATGAAATGTAGTTTCATCAGAATGACGATCCTGCTGAATTTAAGGAAGAGCCCGATGAACCGCTAGAAGATCCTGTACAAACACATGACGAGGCAGAACTCCCTTGTGGGGATTTTGCGGTTAAATGGGGTACGCCACCGTTTGCACTGATAATAGACTCCTTAAGCGTTGTTGGGTTGCTAATCGGCCCCCAGTGGGTATTTAACGATTCTCCAGTTACCTTTTCCCAAGTATTACTACTAAAACTTGAACAGGGTGCGCCATATTGCCAAGCATCAGCCCCCTGTTTTTTAGCAAATTCAATTGCCTCCATCAGTTCTTTTTCCTGGGCATCATTGATATGTATGCTTCGTGAGGCATTAGCTACCCTTCCAAGCTCTAAGTTGGTTTGGAGTCCGTTTCCTAAATTCATTGGATTATTCCCCCATGTCCCATAGGTCGTCGTCGTACCACCATCTTGCGCGAAAGTAAGCCAACTATGCCCTGAGGTCATACTGCTTCCGCCATTTCCACTTGAATTTATTGTTAACAGCCCAGATAGGCCCAGTGGATCAATCCACGCCAAGGGATTGCCGCCAACATAGGCATAGGTATTAACTCCTCCCCCTAGTCCAACTGGGTCGGATTGGATATATCTCGCCAGCGCTGTTCCTTCATAACTGGCAAGTGCAAGCAACAGCGCAATAACATTCCCAAATCTGATCATCGTCATCTCCCTACCGTGTCAATTTCGCACGCTCTACGACTGGATTGTATTGCGCGTTGTTGGTCTCAACTGGCATTCTCCAACCGAGTGTTTCTGCTTTGTCGTACCAAAGCCGGTTGTTTTGATCTAGGAAAGTGTAATAAGACCGCTCAGTCTGCGGTATCAAATCCGGTCTGGGATATTTCCTTACGAACCGCTCATTGATCAGTCGAGCATAAGAGGCACCTTTGTGAATCATGGCTGTTACCGCTTTCGGTGAATATTCCAGTACTAAATCCGAGGCCTCAATGGCCTTTTCGTATTGGTGTTTGTGCATGTAGTGTTCGATCAGCGTATCTGCCATCAGGGCAACTGCTTCTTTCTTGCTTAGGGGGCGGAGATAGACGCCATTTGTGATGGCATCATCAGTCATGGGCATTTGCTGCCTCAGCCACTCGTCTCGGGCTGGATTTGCTCCGCTGGTCGTTTCGAGATTGATCCAATATCCATTGTCGGCCTTGTATTTCACGAATATGTGCTCGGGTGCTGTGGCAGCTGTTACATCCAGACCAAGCCGCTGCCCAAGGATGATGAAGAGGAAGGGCATGGAAACGCAATTTCCCTTTCTGGATTCCAAATAATTGGGGAGTAGTTTGTGCCGCAGGTCTTTGCCATAGGGATCTGACAAGTCGTACTGGTAGGGGCGCTGTCCGTTCGATTGATTCGGCGTATACAGGTACGTCCTTAAAGCCTGCAATTTCTCATCGCTGGATGCGTTGAAGAACAAACCCATTTGAATGCTTGCGACCATCGAGTCGATCTTCTTGAGGTTAACTTTCACGTCAATACTCGGATCAATCATTTTGTCTATGGTCAGCTTTGCCTTGCCAAGATCGATCTGGTTTTCTGGAAGATTCAGGATGGTTCGAATAGGGGCAAGTTCGTTGGCGACGGCGATGCTACCTCCCATGAGGAATAACATTGTTAAGACCAGAACAATCCCCCGCATACTTTACCCACCTCTACGAATGTCGATTCCACCCTACAGCAAGCGCGGTTTTTGGGCAATATGCCATTCGGCCTAGATATTCTTTACTTTGGCTTAGAGTGTGGTCAAAGCATTGAGTTGTCTATTGGCAGGCTGTTCAGCTGTTCCGGTCTGGGTGCGAATGTCGCTGGACTGGGTAATCAGATTTTTTGGAATACGCACTTGCAGGCAATGTTGTAGTAGTTCTGGCAGTTACTGCCAGGTTGGATGAATTTATGGGTGACGGAAGACCTTCTTGGTTGCCCTCTACGGACTTGTAAAACCACTCGCAACTGTTTGAATTATATAGGGCGTAAGTGCGCTAAAATGCATCAATATTTCGATGTAATATTTGTTTAAGAGTATGAGAGATAAAGAGAAAGTAGGAGTGTGCTTCGTTTGCATGGGCAATATTTGCCGCTCGCCCACGGCCGAGGCAGTGTTCCGTCGTTACGTGGAAGAGGCCGGGCTGGCGCATGCCATCCGCATCGATTCGGCGGGCACGCACGATTATCACATCGGCGAAGCGCCCGATCCGCGCACGCGGCAGGCGGCTAGTCAGCGCGGTTACGACATGAGCGCCTTGCGCGGCCGTCAGGTCGATGTGCGCGACTTCAGCGAGTTCGATTACGTGCTGGCGATGGACGAGGCCAATCTGGCCATCCTGCAACGCCTGCGCCCGCGCGATGCGCAAGGCCATCTCGGCTTGTTCCTGGAGTTCGCCGAGCGGCACAGCCAGCGCGAGGTGCCCGATCCGTATTTCGGTGGGGCAGAAGGTTTCGAGCGCGTGCTCGACATGGTGGAAGATGCCGCGTCGGGTCTGTTGAAACATATCCGTTCACAGCTGCCGCACTGAGTCATGTTGCTGACTTTCTCCTCGGAACCCGCAATCTGGCATGCCTTCCGCATCTCGATGGCCTGGGGGGCGCTGGTGGTGGCGGTCACCGCCGTATTGATGACGCTCTCGCTGGAGGGCACCAAGTCGGAGATCCGCAAATCTACCGGCGCCATGCTGGGGCTGCTGTTCTATTTGTTGTTCGGCCTGCTCACCTACCGCGAGCAATACGGCAGCTTTACGGCGGCCGAGGTCGACGCGCAATCGGTCACGCTGCATTACGCAGGCAGTTATTTTGAGGCGCAGCGTATCGAGGCCGGGGAGATCGCAGCCATCGAGGTGGGGCATCCCGGAAAGGGGGAGGCGAGCCAGTGTTATTTGCATCTCACCCTGCGATCAGGGGCTACCCAACGCAGTGCGCCAAGCTCGACGGCGGACTGCGAGACTTATCGCAAACAGATGGAGACCTTGCTGGGTCGTTAGGTGGCACTGGGCTTGATCCAGACTGGCCCGGTTGAAGCAAGACGCAGGCACCGGCCCAGGCTGCGCACAATGCAGCAAGCTGGATCTTCCCTCACCGGAAAACAAAAAACGCACGGCATGCCGTGCGTTTTTCGTTGGGGGAGCCGCTTACGCTCAGTTGCCTGAACGGGTCTCCACCTGTTGCAGCGGTTCGCTGTTCTCGATCGTGTAGATCTCGCGCGGACGCTGGCGGCGACGCGGCGCGTGCGTACCGACATCGGGCATCGCGACTTCGGCCGTGCCAGCTTTGACCGGATCGGTCTCGATCATGGTCAGGCCGCTGGCACTCAGATCCACGCTGATCGGAGCTGCCGGGGCACTCGCTGCCACTGCGACCGGTGCCGCTGCCGCGCGCGGTGCTGCCTTGGTCGATGCCGGGTGACAGACGATCTCGGTGGGCTTCAGGCGCGGTGTGTAACCGGCCGGGTAGCACACGATCTCGGTCGGCTGGCGACGGCTTGGACGTGTTTGCTCGCGCGGGGCTTCTGCGTTCGGTGTTGCTGCATTCAGCTCGCTACCGTTCTCGGTCTGCTGCTCACGACGCTCGCGTTCGCGACGGCCACCACGACGACCGCGCTTGCGGCCGCCTTCGCGGGCCTGGCCTTCCAGCTCGCCTTGCTCGCTAGCGACCGGTGCGGCAGCTTCCAGCACCGGCTTGGGTTCGCGGTTGTCCTGACGCGGTTGACGCGGCTGGCGTTCCTTGCGCGGCTGTTCTTCCTTCTCGCTCTTTTCGGCCTGGCGCGGGGCTTCCTCGCGGCGCGGTTGCTTGTTCTCGCTATTGCGCTCGTTACGCTCGCCGCGCTCGGTACGTTCACCGCGTTCGTTACGTTCACCGCGACCGCCGCGACGCTTGTCGCCACGCTCGCCGCGTTCGCGACGACCGTTGTTGCGGTTGCCGCCCTTGCGGTTAGGCTCGGTCTTCTTCTCTTCTTCGCCGCTATCGCCGAACAACCAGCCGAGCAAGCGCGAGAACAGGCCGGGCTTGGCCGCTTCCTGTTTCTCTTCGTGCTTGGGCGCGGGTTGCGCCGGGGTCACGCTGCGCACGGCAGCCTGCGGACGCTGGGCGGCGGCCTTGGCTTCCTGTGCGGCGGCGATCGGGTTGGTCTCTTCCGGTGTGGCGACCTGCTTGTAGCTGGCCTGCAGGTGTTCCGGCGTGATGTCGTCCATGCGCAGACGGTTCACCGTGTAATGCGGCGTTTCCATATGCGGATTGGGGATCAACATCACGCGCACCTTGAAGCGGTGTTCGATGCGGTTGATGTCGGCGCGCTTCTCATTCAGCAGGAAGGTGGCGACGTCTACCGGCACCTGCGCGTGGATGGCGGCGCTGCTGTCCTTCATCGCTTCTTCCTGGATGATGCGCAGGATGTTGAGTGCGGAGGACTCGGTGCCACGGATATGGCCGACGCCGTTACAGCGCGGGCAGGTGGTGTGGTTGCCTTCTTCCAGGCTGGGGGCCAGACGCTGACGCGACAGCTCCAGCAGGCCGAAGCGCGAGATCTTCGCGGTCTGGATGCGCGCACGGTCGAAGCGCAGCGCATCGCGCAGGCGGTCTTCCACGGCGCGCTGGTTCTTGCTCGCCTCCATGTCGATGAAGTCGATCACGATCAGACCGCCCAGGTCGCGCAGGCGCAACTGGCGGGCGATCTCGTCGGCCGCTTCCAGGTTGGTGTTGAACGCGGTGGATTCGATGTCCGTGCCCTTGGTGGCGCGCGCGGAGTTGATGTCGATCGCGGTCAGCGCTTCGGTATGGTCGATCACGATGGCGCCGCCGGAAGGCAGGCGCACTTCGCGCGCATGGGCGGATTCGATCTGGTGTTCGATCTGGAAGCGCGAGAACAGCGGCACGTCATCGTGATAACGCTTGATGCGGTTCACGTGGTCCGGCATCACGGTGCCCATGAAGGCCTGTGCCTGTTCGAAGATGTCGTCGGTGTCGACCAGGATCTCGCCGATGTCCGGGTTGAAGTAGTCGCGGATGGCGCGCACCACCAGGCTGCTTTCCAGATAGATCAGGGAAGGGGCCTTCTCGGCGTTGGCGGCGCCTTCGATGGCGTCCCACAGTTGCTTCAGGTAATCCAGATCCCATTGCAGCTCTTCGGCGTTGCGGCCGATGCCTGCGGTGCGGGCGATGATGCTCATGCCCTTGGGCACGTCCAGTTGCTCCAGCGTGTCGCGCAGTTCGTTGCGGTCTTCGCCTTCGATACGGCGCGAGACGCCACCGCCGTTCGGGTTGTTCGGCATCAGCACCACATAGCGACCGGCCAGGCTGATGTAGGTGGTCAGTGCCGCGCCCTTGTTGCCGCGCTCGTCCTTTTCCACTTGCACCAGCAGTTCCTGGCCTTCGCGCAGCGCTTCCTTGATGCCGGAGCGGCTGGTGGTGCCGGGCTGGTAGTACTGCGGAGAGACTTCCTTGAACGGCAGGAACCCGTGGCGGGTGCCGCCGTATTCGACGAAGCAGGCTTCGAGGGAGGGTTCGATGCGGGTGATGACCGCTTTATAGATGTTGCTCTTGCGAGATTCTTTGCCGGCGGTTTCGATATCGAGGTCGATCAGTCGTTGACCATCCACGATCGCGACGCGCAGTTCTTCCGGCTGCGTCGCATTGAATAACATACGTTTCATTGTTTTCTCCCGCGCTCTGACACGGGCAGAACGAAGCTACGCGCTTAGTGGCGCGCGAGAAGTCTGGTGCTCAGGTTGTGATGCCTGTGAAGTGCCAAGTGCTTGATCTCGTTGTTAGC
>JAJZSA010000078.1 GCA_021822115.1 Pseudomonadota bacterium | reverse complement strand
GTGTTCGCCATGTTGCAGATTCTCACCCAAGGCGACGTCGCCGCCGGCAAGGTGGTGGGCAGCGTGCTGGCCGCCCTGGTGTTCGCCGCCGTGTTCGGCGTGGTGGGCGGCATCGGCTGGCTGATGGTGCTGGGCAAAGTGCGCGACTTCCCCAACACCATCTCGTCCACGCTGGCCTATGTGTTCATCGTGTATGGCGCAACCGAGGCGCTCGGCTTCTCCGGCGCCATCGCCGCGCTGGCGCTGGGCATCACGCTGACCAACTACCAGAAGTTCGGCCTCAACCGCATCCCCAACCTGGACCGCAACATCGAGCCGCTGAACGAAGTCGATCTGGCTTTCTATCGCGAAGCGGTGTTCCTGCTCAAGACCTACTTCTTCGTCTATCTCGGCATCTCCATCCACTTCGGCGCCATCGGCCCGGCCACCGTCGCCATGTTGATGGTGGCCGCCGTCTACGCGATGCGCCTGCTGCTCACGCGCATCGTGTTCCGCGCACCGACCTACACCCTGCGCGACACCGCCATCACTTCGATGATGGCCCCCAAGGGGCTGGCGGCAGCCGTGCTGGCCGCGCTGCCCTTGCAATACGGCATCGACGGTGGCGCATTGATCCGCGACACCGCTTACATGGTGGTACTGGTCAGTATCTCGCTCAGCGCCGTGCTGGTGATGGCCTACCCCGTCCCGGCAGTGCGCAGCCTGTACTCGCGTCTGCTCGGCAAACAACCGGGTGACACCATGAAGGTGCCGGCCTATAAGCCTCCCGCCGATTGATGCGACAACCCTCGCCTCATCCGCGCTCGATGGATCTCTCGAAATCGGGAGGAGCATAACTGCATGTTCGTCGGTTTGATCGATCTGATGACACGCTCAGTTGACAGGAGCAGGCTTTGATCGTCTGGTGGAAACGCCGCATCGTATTCCTCGGTGGCGCCATCAGCGTGGGTTTGGTCGCCATCCTGTTCGCCGTCATCTGCGAATGGGCGAATAGCAACTTCCACAAGTTACTCGCCGTGTCCCCCTGGCTGCCCTTGCTGGTCACACCGTGCGGTTTTGCGCTGGTGGTCTACCTGACGCGCAAATATTTCGCCGGTGCGCAAGGCAGCGGCATCCCGCAAGTCATCGCCGCGCTGGATGAACAATCGCCGATGCGCGATCGCCTGCTGTCGTTGCGCGTCACCCTGGGCAAGATCTTACTCACCGTGATGGGCTTCCTGTTCGGCGCCTCGGTCGGCCGCGAAGGTCCGACCGTGCAGATCGGTGCCGCGATCATGCACAACATGGGCAAGCTGGCGCGCTTCCCCAGCTACGACCTGGACAAGGGCCTCATCCTGGCCGGCGCGGCGGCCGGCGTGGCGGCTGCGTTCAACACGCCGCTGGCCGGGATCGTCTTCGCCATCGAAGAGATGAGCCGCTCGTTCGAAGAGCACAACAGCTCTACCATCCTGATGACGGTGATCATCGCCGGCATCACCTCGCTCGCGCTGCTGGGCAACTATGCTTATTTCGGCCGCACCTCGGAGACGCTGGCCTTCGGCAGCGACTGGAACGTGGTCATCCTGTGCGGCGTCGCCGGCGGCGTGCTGGGCGGCGCGTTCAGCCGCATGCTGATCGAAGTCAACAAAGGACTGACCGGTCGCCTGGGCGGCTGGATGCGCCACCATCCGATCCGCTTCGCCGCCGCTTGCGGCCTGCTGGTCGCGCTGATCGGCCTGGCCTCGTTCGGCAACACCTACGGCAGCGGCTACAACGAAGCCAAATCGATGCTCGATGGCAACACCGCGCTACCCGAGAATTTCGGTCTGCTGAAAATGGCCGCCACGCTGGTCACCTACGTCAGCGGCATCCCCGGCGGCATCATGGCGCCCACGCTGTCCGCCGGCGCCGGTCTGGGTTACAACATCGCGCACATCTTCTCCTCGGTGCCGCTGGGCGCGGCCATGATCCTGGGCGCGGTCGCCTACTTCGCCGGGGTCACGCAAGCCCCCATTACCGCCTTCGTCATCGTCATGGAGATGACCGCCAATCACGAGATGATCCTGCCGCTGATGGCCGCCGCTTTCATCGCCAAACTATGTTCGCGCGCGATCTGCCCGACACCGCTGTTCCTCACCATGAGCCGCAACTTCTCGGCAACGATACAGCCCGCCGTCAAAAAATCTGACGCCGGATCCTGACGTCAGGATCCGCGCCGCACAGGAACATCCGTCACATACCAACCTGACCATCGAGTACCCACATGACCTCACGTACCCTGCTCTCCCTCGCCTTGCTTTGCACTTTAACGACCGCCTGGGCCGAACCCATCGTCGCCGACCGTCCCGGCTTCAGCACCGGCACTTACACCGTGCGACCCGGCCACTACAACGTCGAACTCGGTTTCCAGGGCAGTCGCGACGGTCGCAGCCTGCCCCTCACCAACGTGCGTATCGGCAGCACGACCTCGACCGAAGTGGAAGTGCAATGGGGCGGCTGGACCTTCGCCAACGGCAGCAGCACCGTGAACAATCTCACACTGGGTGGCAAATATCGCCTGCTCGACAGCGATGACCTCAAACTGTCGCTGCTGGGCTTGCTCAACCTGCCCAGCGGCAATGGCAATGCCGCCGGCAGCAAGGCAGCACCGCAGCTGTCGCTACTGTGGTCGCGCAAGGAGCTGTTCGGCATGCTGCAACTCGCCAGCAGCAATCCCGGCACCTTGCAGACGCAGGCACAAGCCGCCATCGGATATTCATATGCGATCGACGACTCACTGAGCAGCTACGTCGAACTGTATGCCGACCATCCGCTGAACCACAGCGGCAACGATGTGTACATGATGGATGGCGGCTACGCCTGGCTGCTGAACGAGAGTACCCAGCTCGACCTGCATATCGGCCTCGACCTGAACGGCAACGCCGCACACTTCATCGGCATGGGCTACGCCCGCAGTTACTGACGCTGAACACGCAGCGCCATAAGACACCGTTGTATCATCGGGGCAACTGATCCTCGGGAGCCTTCATGGAACTGCACCAATTCTTCCTCTTCCTCGCCATCATCCTGATCGCCGCGCGGCTGTTCTCGGAGACCGCCGCACGCTTCGGCATCCCGCCGGTGATCGGCGAACTGCTGGCGGGCCTGCTCATCGGTCCTTCGGTGCTCGGCTGGGTGTCTCCCGACACCACCATGAAGCTGCTGGCCGAGATCGGCATCATCCTGCTGCTGTTCGAGGTGGGCATGGATACCGATCTGTCGCGCCTGGCGCGTTCCGGCATCAAGCCGTATGTGGTGGCGCTGGTCGGCTTCGCGCTGCCGTTCATACTCGGCTACGGCGTCAGCGCCGTCGTGTTCGGCTTGCCCGATCTGACCGCCCTGTTCATCGGCGGCACGCTGACCGCGACCAGTATCGGCATCACCGTGCGCGTGCTGGACGGCCTCGGCAAACGGCATACCGATGAAGCGCAGATCGTGATCGGTGCGGCGGTGCTGGACGACATCCTCGGCGTGCTGGCGCTGGCCTTCCTCTATCAACTGGTGATCGGCCAGCATGCTTCGTACGATGTGCTGGGCGAGGTCGCGCTGTATATCCTGCTGTTCATGGTCCTCACCCCGCTGGTGGCCAAGCTGGCCTCGATGCTGATCGACCGCCTTGACCAGCGCGCCGCCACCCCGGGGCTGTTGCTGACCATGGCGCTGGCGATGATCCTGCTGTTCTCCTGGCTGGCGCATGCCGTCGGGGCGCCGGAGATCATGGGCGGCTTCGCGGCGGGTCTGGCCTTCAGCCAGCATTTCGGTTTCCGCCTGTGGATGGGCAAGCGTCCTGCCGTCGAATTCAAACCCAGCCCCAAACTGGCACATCGCCTGGAAGAACAGGTGCGCCCGCTGATCCACACCTTCTCGCCGCTGTTCTTCGTGATGGTGGGCGTCTCGCTCAACCTGAATGCGGTGAACTGGGACTCTCCCTTCGTGTGGGAACTGGCGGGTTTGTTGTTGCTGGTCGCCTTCGTCGGCAAACTGGGCGCCGGGTTCTTCATCCGCGAACCGCGCCCGAAGCAGTTGGCGATCGGTCTGTCCATGATCCCGCGCGGCGAGGTGGGCCTGATCTTCGCGCAGCTCGGCTTCAGCCAGGGCATCCTCAACGGCGAGCTGTATGCCGGCCTGCTGATCGTCATCGCGCTGACCACCATGTCGCCGCCCTTCCTGCTGAAATGGTTCTACAACCGTCATCCGTGATGGATCATTGAGATGGCAGACTGGGAATCTCTCGGCAAACTGCTCGGCGGCATCGGCCTGTTCCTGCTCGGCATGGGACTGATGACCGACGGCCTCAAACTGGCCGCCGGTCCGGCGCTGGAAGGCATCCTCGCCCGCTCGACGCGCACACGTCTGCGCGGCCTGGCGGCCGGCGCGCTGGTGACCGCGCTGGTGCAGTCCTCCAGCGCGGTGACGGTGGCCACCATCGGTTTCGTCAACGCCGGCCTGCTCACGCTGGGACAGTCGCTGTGGGTGCTGTTCGGCTCCAACGTCGGCACCACCATGACCGGCTGGCTGGTGGCGCTGGTCGGCCTCAAGTTCAAGATCGACGCGCTGGCGCTGCCGCTGATCGGCATCGGCATGGCGCTGCGCCTGTCCGGCGAGCGCGAGCGACGCGGCGCGCTCGGGCTGGCGCTGGCCGGTTTCGGCGTGCTGTTCCTCGGCATCGACCTGCTGAAGGAATCCTTCGCCGGCAGCGCCAGCGGTTTCTCGCTGCGCGAGTTCGAGGGCATGCTGGGCATCCTGGTGATGGTGCTGTCCGGCATCCTGATGACCGTACTGATGCAGGCATCGGCCGCCTCGCTGGTGCTGGCCTTCACCGCGGCCGAGAGTGGCATGATCAGCATCGAGGCCGCCGCCGCCGTGGTGATCGGCGCCAACGTCGGCACCACGGTGACCGCGCTGATCGCCGCCATCGGCGCCACGCCGAACGCGAAACGCGCCGCCAGTGCGCATGTGCTGTTCAACGTGCTCACCGGCGCGGTGGCGCTGCTATTGTTGCCGCTGCTGATCGGCCTGCTCGGCATGCTGCGCGAACTGCTGCATCTCGACCCGGCGCCGGCAGCTTTCCTCGCCCTGTTCCACAGTGTGTTCAACCTGCTCGGCGTGGCACTGATGTGGCCGCTGGCCGGCCATCTCACCCGCTTCCTGGAGCGACGCTTCCGCACCGCGGAAGAGGACGAGGCGAGACCGAAACATCTGGACGCCAACGTGCTCGGCGTACCCACCCTGGCGCTGGACGCGCTGCACCAGGAAGTGCGGCGCATGGGCGGCATCGCGCTGCGTGCCCTGCGCGATGCGACCGGGGGCGAAGCCGCGGACAAGCTGGAGCGCGAACGGCAGACCGTGCTCAGTCTGAACCATGCCATCGCGGATTTCGTGATGCGCCTCAGCCGCACCGAGATGTCGGCGGAGAACGCGCAGCGTCTGCCCGACATCCTGCGCATCGCGCGCTATTACGAGACGCTGGCCGAACTGGCGGTGGACCTCGCCGCGACGATGCGCGAGACCGACACCCCGGCACCGGTCGAGGCCGGCAAGTTCGCCGCCCAGGCGCAAGCCTTGCTGGATGCCGTCGACCCGGCCATCGAACTGGCCGACCGCGCGGAGACCGCACGGGCACAACGCACACTGGAAGAACACTATCAGGCAGTGAAATCCTGGCTACTGGAGGCCGGTGCACACGGCACGCTGGCGGTGTCGGAGATGGAGATCCGGCTGCGCGCCGCCAGCATGCTGCGCCGCGCCACGCAACAAGCAGTGAAAGCCGCATTCATGCTGGGCAACAAACCGTGAACCGGCACGCGCCTGCGCGCTCGCTTCATTCCAGCACCGGTCGATAATCCAGGTCGCGCACCGTCTGCATCACGCGCTCGATGTCGCTCTGCGGCACCTGCAGGATCTGCAGGGCGGATGCGCCCAGACGCAGACTGGCCTCGATGGCCTCGGGGTATGCATGCGTCGCCCCTGCCGTCATCAACTGTGAACTGGCCTGCAAGTCGCGCGCCCGGGCGACGACCGGCACCTGCGGGCAATGCTTGCGCAGGAAATGCACCGTGCGCAGCGCGCTCGCCGCATGGTCGATGGTGATCACCACCAGTGCGGCACGCTCCACATGGATGGCGGTGAGCAGTTCCGGATCGGCGATATCGCCATACAGCACAGGTAGGCCGTCCGCCCGTCCCTGGGCGACGCGACGGGCATCGCTGTCGAACACCACGAAGGGTACACCGCTGGTCTGCAACAGCACCGCGATGGTATGGCCGACACGCCCGTAGCCACCGATCACCACCTGCTGCTCTGCAGCACCGAGCAAGGTTTCCTGGCTGGCCTGGGCAGATTCCGCCACCAGCCACGCCGAGATCGCCGCATTGAAGCGGATCATGACGGCACCGATGACCAGCGACAGTAACACCGAGGTGATCGCGATCTGCCCCAGCCGCTCATCGAGCACGCCGGAATCGAGTGCGATGGCGATCAGCGCCAGCCCGAACTCGCCGCCCACCGCCAGCAGCAGACCGGTGCGCCAGGATACGGCCGCATCGATCCCGCTGCGACGCATCATGGCCGCGACGATCAGCGTCTTGCTGAGCACGATGAGCAGCGCACCGAGCAGCGCCCAGTGCCAGATCGGCGGGATGGAAGCCGGATCGAAGCGCATGCCGATACCGATGAAGAACAGGCCGAGCAACACGTCGCGGAACGGCCGGATGCTGGATTCCACCTGGTGGCGGAACTCGGTCTCGCCCAGCATCATGCCGGCGAGGAAGGCGCCGAACGCCAGCGACAGGCCGAACAGGTTGGTACCCCAGGCCGCCAGCAGCGCGACCAGCAGCACCGCCAGCGTGAACACTTCGAGCGAGCGCCGTTCGGACACCATGTGGAACAGCGGACGCAGCAGCCAGCGCCCGACGAAGAACACCAGCGCGAACGCGATCAGCGCCTTGACCAGCGCCCAGCCCAGCGCCCCGGTCAGCGCGGCCGCGCCGACCGCCGTGCCCAGTACCGGGATGATGATCAGGAAGGGCACCGCCGTGACATCCTGGAACACCGACATGGCCAGACCGAGCCGGCCATGCTGGCTGTTCTCTTCACCTTGCTCGGTGAGCAGGCTGCCGATGATGGTGGTGGAAGACTGCGCGAACACCGCACCGACCACGAACGCCACCTCGGCCGGCAATCCCGCCAGCCAGACGATGACGCCGACCAGCAGCGTGGTAAGCAGCACCTGGCCGGTGCCCAGCCCGAACACCTGATGGCGTAGCGCATGCATCTGCGGCAGCGAGAAACTGAGGCCGATGGTGAACAGCAGGAACACCACACCGAACTCGGCGAGCGCCTTGAACTCGGGCACATAGACGGTCGGCCCGGCGGTATACGGCCCGAGGATAACGCCGACCAGCAGATAGCCCAGCGCAGTGGGGAACCTCAGGCGCTGGAAGATGACGATGACGGCGACGGTGACGGCCAGCAGCAGGATGATCTGTGCGAGGTGTCCCATCATCGTGCTCAGGCGGTCAGCAATACGTCACAGGCCGCGTGGTACAGGATGTTTTGCGTGACGCTGCCCAGCAGGCGCTCATCGAACGGACTGCCGCCATGCTTGCCGATCACGACCAGGTCGCTGCCGCGCGCCTCGGCCTGGTCGAAGATGACGCTGGCCGGCGAGCCTTGCAGGGCCAACGGCTGCAATGCGTCCGGTGCTGCGCCCAGCCGTTGCACGAAAGCATCCAGCCCCTGCTGCGCCTGGGCGAACTCGCGCTCGCGGAAACGTTCGATGTCTTCCTCGCGCGCGCCACCCAGCCGCATGCTGGCCTCCAGCGGTACCAGCCAGGCATGCACCAACACCTTCTGCGTCTGCGGGAAAGCGGCCAGCGCCAGACGCGCGGCATGTTCCGCAGAAGCGGAGAAATCGGTGGCGATCACCGCATCGCGATAGTCGCCGGGCTGGTTGCGGCGCACCAGCAGCACCGGGATGCGCGCGGCCTCGATCACCTTGAGCGCGGTACCGCCGAGCACGATGTCGCGCACCCAGTTCTCGCCGTGCTCGCCCACCACCAGCAGGTCGGCGCGACGCGCGGCGACGATCTCGCCGATCTGCTGCGAGGCGCGTCCGGTCAGGATCTCCACCTGCACCGGCACGCCGAACTCGGCACTGATCTCCTTGCCCAGCTGCATCAAACGGGCGCGCTGGTTGACCACCGGTTTCACGTCGTTCCAGCCGGGCAGGTCATACACCGCGCGCAGGCTGGCCCACACGCTGTCGTTGAACACATGCACCAGCAGCAGCTCGGCGCCCCAAGCGCGCGACAGATGGGCGGCCTGACGCACTGCCTGCGTGGCGCTGACGGAAAAATCGGTGGCTGCGATGATGCGTTGCGGGATCGGCATGGCGGTCCTTTCATGGCTTGACGTGGCTACCCTGTCCCGATTGTAACGTTTATCGACGACCAGTCATCCCCTGCCGCCTTGATATAATCCAGACGCTTATCCACATGACAAGGGCGAACATGAAGACACTCATCTGCGGTTCCATGGCCTACGACACCATCATGGTGTTCAAGGACCATTTCAAGAAACACATCCTGCCCGAACAGATCCACATCCTGAACGTTGCCTTCCTGGTGCCCGAGATGCGCCGCGAATACGGCGGCTGCGCCGGCAACATCGCCTACAACCTGCAGATGCTGGGCGGCCAGCCGCTGATCATGGCCACCGTCGGCGACGACTTCGGCCCTTATGCCACGCGCCTGACCAAGCTCGGTTTGCCGCAGACCCACATCAAACATGTCGAGGGAAATTTCACCGGCCAGGCGTTCATCACTACCGACCTGGACGACAACCAGATCACCGCCTTCCACCCCGGCGCGATGAGCATGTCGCACCTGAACCACATCAAGGACGCGCATGAAGCCACTCTTGCCATCGTATCGCCGGACGGCCGTGACGGCATGCTCAAGCATTCGCGCGAGCTGGCGGAGGCCGGCATCCCCTTCGTGTTCGACCCGGGTCAGGGCATGCCCATGTTCTCCGGCGACGAGTTGCTGGAGATGGTGGAGCTTTCCAACTACGTCACGCTGAACGATTACGAAGCGAAGATGTTGCAGGAGAAGACCGGCAAGTCACTGGCCGATATCGCCCAGCGCGTGTCTGCACTCATCGTCACCATGGGCGGCGACGGCTCCATGGTCCATGCCGACGGCAAGCACATCGCCATCCCCACGCCGAAGGCCAAAGCCATCGTCGACCCCACCGGTTGCGGCGACGCCTATCGCGCCGGTCTGCTATACGGCATCCAGGCCGGTTGGGACTGGGAGACCAGCGGACGTCTCGCTTCGCTGATGGGTTCGCTCAAGATCGCCAGCCGCGGTGGCCAGAACCATCGCCATTCGCGTGATGAGGTCATGGCGCTGTTCAAGCAACACTTCGGTTTCGACATCAAGCTATGACCTTGTGGGACCGTGTCGCCGCCGCCATCGCGGAGGCGACGCAGCGCCCGTTCCACCTGCGCGCACAAACACCGGTCAGCGGGGGCGACATCAACCGGAGCCATCGCCTCGAAGGGGCGGACGGTTCGTGCTATTTCGTCAAACTCAACGATGTCCGCCACGCCGCGATCCCTTCGACATGGCTCAGGACAGGATTCGCGGCCGAGGCCGCCGGTCTGAATGCCCTCGCCGCCACACAGACGCTGCGCATACCCTGCGTCATCGCGCATGGCACGGCTCAAGGCCACAACTTCCTGGTGCTGGAGCAGCTGGACCTGCACGCTCACGGCGATGCAACAAGGCTCGGCACACAACTTGCCGTCCTGCATCGCTGCACAGCCGAACGCTTCGGCTTCATGCAGGACAACTTCATCGGCACCACGCCCCAACCCAACGCATGGTCAGATAGCTGGATCGAGTTCTGGGCCGAACGGCGTCTCGGTCATCAGCTGGATCTGGCGCGCCACAATGGCCTGGAGAT
>JAJZSA010000012.1 GCA_021822115.1 Pseudomonadota bacterium | reverse complement strand
GGCAGAGAAGAAAGCCGTCGCCGCCAAGAAGCCGGCAGTGAAGAAGGCAGCTGCAGCCAAGAAGCCGGCAGCGAAGAAAGCCGTCGCCGCCAAGAAGCCGGCAGTGAAGAAGGCAGCTGCAGCCAAGAAGCCGGCAGCGAAGAAAGTCGTCGCCGCCAAGAAGCCTGCAGTGAAGAAGACAGCTGTTGCCAAGAAGCCGGCAGCGAAGAAAGTGGTCGCCGCTAAGAAACCCGTTGCTGCCAAGAAGCCCGCAGTGAAGAAGGTTGAGGCCGCTAAGCCAGTTGCCGCGCCGGTTGCTGCAGCGCCTGCTCCGTCTGCACCGCCTCCCGTTCGTCCCGCTGCCACCTGGCCGTTTCCGACCCCGGGTATCAGCAAGCCGAATTAAGAGCAGAGGGATGGCTGTGAAAACAGCCCCGATCTGAGGTCAGAGAGGGGCTGCTTCACTTCTGCCAGTCGGTGGCAGAGGCTTACCCAGGTCGATGCGATACCGCGTGACCGGCGCATCACTGTTTTTGTCGAAAGCGATGCCGGCATCGACGCCGGCTCGGGCGATTTCTTCTGCGGATGCGTATTGGCTATAGCACTGATGCATGGCGCCGAGCGCGAATTCGTGCCCAGAACCGATAGCCCAGAACTGTGTGTATTCGAACACTTCGCGCATAGAGTAGATGCCGAAGATGCCATGCGTGTTGGCGATCAACGCGGTGATCTGACTCGATTCATAGGGATCCTCTTCATCTTCCTTGGGATTCAGGAAGCATTCCTCTTTCAGTGCCGGGTGGAGCTTGCGGAAGGTCTCGAAGATGGCCTCCTTGCTGTCCAGGCGTACGTCCGGCATCTTGGTCAACAGGTTGTTGAGTACCAGATGGTGTGCGGCGCTGCCGCAGATACCGACATAACTCTCGCCTATCTGTAGAATCTTGTCGTGCGAGGCGTCGCGCGTCGCATGCAGGCGCGTGTTCCCGAAAGTTGTCAATGTGTCGGCAGCAATTACGGCATGGCCGTTCTTCCTGACCGCGACGATGGTAGTCATACGCTTTCCCTTCAACGTTATGTTCGGATTTTATCATTGATGGATTACATGGCTCGGCTGCCCTACAGGGCGGATGCTTCTGCCTATTTCACGCTGCTGCGCGATTTGCCGTGGCCGGCGTGGCTGGATAGCGGCGGCCGCGGGCGCTATGACTTGCTGGTAGCCGAGCCGATCGAGACATTAATCTGTACCGATGACGAGACCGCGATCGAAGGGGGCGCCGGACGACACGTCTCCTCAGGCGATCCATTCGAACTGTTGCGTGAACGCATGGGGGCGCGGACGGCGGGGCTGGACGGCGTGCCTTTCTCCGGTGGCGCCTTAGGTTATTGGAGTTATGACTTGGCGCGTCGCTACGTCGCGTTGCCGCGATCGGCGCGAGATGGCGTGAGCTTACCTCACATGGTCGTGGCGATCTACGACTGGGCGGTCGTCATTGACCACCAGGAAAAGACCGCGCAGCTGGTATCGCAACAACGCTATTTGCAGACTGCTGATCGTCTGTGCGCGATCCGGCAGCGTTTATCCGAGGTGGGCGAGGTGGCGCCGATAACGGATACGGATTTCCGGCTGGCAGGTGCGTACACCTCTAATTTCACCGCGCACGGCTATCGTGCGGCCTTCGAGCGGATACAGCAGTATCTGCAAGCCGGGGATTGTTACCAAGTCAATCTGGCGCAACGGTTTTCGGCGCCTGCGACAGGTGATGCATGGCCGGCATATCTGGCCTTGCGTGCCAGCAGTCCGGCACCCTATTCCGCCTTCCTGGATTGGCCGCAGGCACAGATCCTGTGCGCCTCGCCGGAGCGTTTTTTGACAGTGCATGGACAAAGCGTGGAAACCAGGCCGATCAAGGGGACGCGGCCGCGTCACGCCGATATGGCCGACGATGCACGCCTGGTGCGCGACCTGGCAAGCAATCCCAAGGATCGGGCCGAGAATCTGATGATCGTTGATCTGCTACGCAACGATCTGAGCAAGTGCTGCGAGGCGGGTTCGGTGCGCACGCCCGAGCTGTTCGAAGTCGAGAGCTATGCGCAGGTGCACCATCTGGTCAGCACTGTGGTGGGACGGCTAAGGCCGTCGCAGGATGCATTGGATCTGTTGCGGGCCTGTTTCCCCGGCGGCTCGATCACCGGGGCGCCCAAGCAGCGGGCGATGCAGGTCATCGAGGAGCTGGAGCCGCATCGGCGTGGCGTCTATTGCGGCAGCATCGGCTATCTGGGTTTCGATGGTCGATTGGATTGCAACATCGCGATCCGCACTATGGTGCATAGCGGTGGTGAGCTGTGTGGCTGGGCTGGCGGCGGGATCGTGGCCGACTCGCGCTGGGCCGATGAATACCAGGAGACCTTCGATAAGGCACGTGCGATGCTGGAAGTGATGCAACGCTTCTGTCGCTGAGCGTCAGCCGGCATTCTTGAGGCGCGCGATGCGCACCACTTCGGGGATCTTGCGCAGGTTGCGCATGATGTTGGCGAGATGCAGGCGGTTGTTCACCTGCAGAGTGAAGTAGGTCGCCGTATATTCGCCTTCATTGCTGAAGTTCACGTTCTCGATGTTGGAGTCTGCATCAGCGATGGCGGCTGCCACCTTGGCCAGCACGCCGCGCTTATTGGCGACGATCAGCTTGATGTTGACATCGAAGGTGCGCGAGATGTTCTTGTCCCACACCACATCCAGCCATTGGTCGCTGCCGCGCCCCTTGCGCAGCGTCGGGCAATCATGGGTATGTACCACCAGTCCCTGCCCGCTCTTGATGATGCCGATGATCGGGTCGCCGGGGATGGGGCGGCAGCATTTGGCGAACTGAACGGCCATGCCTTCGGTGCCTTGGATGGTTACCACGGCATTGCCCAGAGCGTCGTTGGAAATGGTATCACCGATGCTGGCGAGTTGTTTGGCGACCACCATGTTCAGGCGGCGACCGAGGCCGATGTCGGCGTAGATGTCCGGCCGCGGCGTGACCCCCGTGTCATGCAGCAGCTTGTCCCAGTGCGCATCGTCCATGTCTTGCAGCTTCAGGCCCAAGGCGTTGAACGCTTGCGACAACAGACGTTCGCCCAGGCGCGCCGATTCGTTCAGGTGCATGGTCTTGAGCGCATGGCGGATCTCGCTGCGTGCCTTGCTGGTGACCACATAACCCAGCCAGGCCGGATTGGGGTGGGCCTGTGGGGCGGTGATGATCTCGACACGGTCGCCGTTGTTCAGTTCGGTGCGCAAGGGGACCAATTCGTCGTTGACCTTGCAGGCTACGCAGCGGTTGCCGATGTCGGTATGCACCGAGTAAGCGAAGTCCACGGTGGTGGCGCCGCGCGGCATGGCGAAGATCTGCCCTTTGGGCGAGAAGATGTAGACCTCGTCCGGGAACAGGTCGATCTTCAGGTGTTCGAGGAACTCCACCGAATCGCCGCTCTGCGCCAGGCTCTCCAGCAGGTTCTGCAACCACTGGTGCGTCTTCTGTTGCAGCTCGTTGATCTGCGTGTCGGAGGCCTTGTACAACCAATGCGATGCCACACCGCTCTCGGCCACCTTGTTCATCTCGTGCGTGCGGATCTGTACCTCGATCGGGGTTCCGAACGGGCCGAACAGCGTGGTATGCAAGGACTGGTAACCATTGGCCTTGGGGATAGCGATGTAATCCTTGAACTTGCCGGGGAAGGGTTTGTACAGACCGTGCAGCACGCCCAGCGATAGGTAGCAGGCTGGTACATCGTCGACCAAGATGCGGAAACCATAGATGTCCAGCACCTGTGCGAATGCCAGCGATTTGCTCTGCATCTTCTGGTAGATGCCGTACAGGTGTTTCTCGCGTCCCTTGACTTCGGCCTTGATATGGTTGGCTTCGAGGCGCTGGCTGATCGCTTCCAGGATCTTGCTGACCACTTCACGCCGGTTACCGCGCGCGACCTTGAGCGCTTTCGACAGCACCGCATAGCGGTTCGGATGCAGATACTTGAAGCTGAGATCTTCCAGCTCCTGATAGATGGTGTTGAGACCCAGTCGGTTGGCGATGGGGGCATAGATGTCCATCGTCTCGCGTGCGATGCGCATGCTTTTGTGCGGCGCCACGGAATCCAGCGTGCGCATGTTGTGCAGCCGGTCGGCCAGTTTGATCAGGATCACGCGCACGTCACGCGCCATCGCCATCAGCATCTTGCGGAAGTTCTCCGCCTGGGCATCTTCCTTGGTCTCGAACTTCAGTTTGTCGATCTTCGACAGACCTTCGACCAGGCCAGCCACGGCCGTACCGAAGTGTTCGGTGACCTCATCGATGGTGACGGCGGTGTCCTCCACCACATCATGCAGCAGCGCGGCGATGATGGCGTGGGTATCGAGGTGCAGCGGCGTCAGGATGCGCGCGACTGCGATAGGATGAGTGACGTAGGGGGCGCCGGACTGGCGTAACTGACCTGCGTGAGCGGCGTGGCTGAAATCCAGCGCCGCTTTGATTTGCGTGACATCTTCCGCCTTCAGGTAGGCGGTGACTTCCTGCAGGAGTGCTTCGGCATCTGCTTGTGACATGAGCCCTCTGCCTGTCCTGCAGGAACCGGATGGTTAAGCCATGCCGCGGTTCAGGATCTCGATGCCGACCTTGCCTTCGCTGATCTCGCGCAGCGCAACCACGGTCGGCTTGTCCTTGCTGGTCTCGACCAGGTTGTTCGCGCCGTTCGCCAGTTGGCGTGCGCGATAGGCGGCCGCCAGGGTCAGTTCGAAACGGTTGGGGATGTTGGTCATGCAGTCTTCGACTGTGATGCGTGCCATGTTTTCAGTTCTCCGGAGTCTGTAATTGATCGATCAGTTTCTGGTGTCTGGCCACTTGTAGCGGCCCGCGCAGACGGGCTGCCGATACTACGGAGCGCAGCTCGTGCAGCGCCTGATCGAGGCTGTCGTTGATGATAACATAATCGAATTCAGCGACATGGGCGACATCGTCGCGTGCGGCGGCAAGACGGCGTGCGATCACGGTGGCAGCGTCTGTGCCGCGGCCATTCAATCGTTGTGCCAGGATCTCCTTGGACGGGGGCAGGATGAAGATGCTGACGCATTGCGGGAAGATGCGGCGCACCTGGGCGGCGCCTTGCCAGTCGATCTCCAGCAGGATGTCCCGCCCACGAGCGATCTCGTCCGCGATCCACTTTTGCGAAGTGCCATAGAAGTTGCCGTAGACCTCGGCGCTTTCCAGAAAGTCGCCGCGTTTGGCCATCTCCAGGAATGCGTCGCGACTGACGAAATGGTAGTGCTTGCCATTGATCTCGCCTTCGCGCGGATTGCGCGTGGTGTAGGAGATGGATAGGCCGATCTGCGGCTCTTGCTGGAGCAAGGCGTGGACCAGGCTGGTTTTGCCGGCGCCGGAAGGGGCGCTGACGATGAAAAGACTGCCTGACATCTTGTTCTCCTATTCGATATTCTGGATTTGTTCGCGCATCTGCTCAATCAGCACCTTGATATCCATGGCGCAACGCGACACTTCCGTTTCGACTGATTTCGAGCCTAGTGTATTCGCTTCGCGGTTGAGCTCTTGCATCATGAAATCTAGGCGCTTGCCCACGATGCCACCTTTGGACAGGACATGCCGCACTTCGCTGAGATGCGCCTGCAGACGGGATAGCTCTTCATCCACGTCGATCTTGCTGGCATACAAGGTGATCTCCTGACGGATGCGTTCCTCGTCGCTGCCGGCCAGCGCTTCGTGCAGTCGGGTGCGCATGCGCGCCTCGTAATTGGCGATGGCGCCCGGGATATGCGGCGCTACGGCAAGGCGCAGGCGTTCGATACCCTCCACCCGTTCGAGCAGGAACTGCGCGAGCTTCTCCCCTTCGCGCTGTCTGGCCGCACGGAAATCCTGCAGGGTTTGCGGCAACAGTTCCATGACGGCAGTAGCCAGGCCGTCGGGTGCGGTCTGGGAGGAATCGGCCACGCCGTTCCAGTGCAGCACTTCCGCGACGGAGAGCGGGGATGCTTGTGGCAGCAGCGCACGGACCTGGCTTTCCCATGCCGCCAAGCGTTTGACCATCTCCAGGTTCAGCGGGCGCTCCGCATTGGCGGCGGTCCGGGCCTGGAAATTGATGCGACATTCCACCTTGCCGCGGCTGATGCCGCCAGAGATGGCTTCGCGCAAGGCGGGTTCCAGCGCGCGCAGTTCCTCCGGCATGCGGATCTGCAGATCCAGGTAGCGGTGGTTGACCGAGCGCAGCTCAAGGGAGAGGGCGCCGATCGCCAGCTCGGCGGTGGCAGAGGCATAGCCGGTCATGCTGAATATCATCGGAACTCCGGGGGGCTGGAAAAAAGACGGACTCAAGACGGCGCATTATATTACGATTGGGGTCTGCCCTTGATCGGAAGCGGGCAGGCAAAGCAGGACGACAAGCAAACGAGACGATGAAGTTCGCTATCCATCAGGCCAACCATATCGGCGGGCGCAAATACAATCAGGACCGTGTAGGTTACGCCTACACCAATGACGCCTTGCTGCTCGTGCTGGCGGATGGCATGGGGGGGCATCTGCATGGCGAGATTGCGGCGCAGATCGCGGTCTATACCTTCATGCGCGCCTTCAGCCGGCTGGAGCAGGGCAAGGTCAAAGAACCCGAAGTCTTCTTGCGCGCCACCATGCGGGCCGGCCACGATGCCATTATTGATTATGCGCGCGAACAGCAGCTGGGCGGCAATCCAGGCACTACCTGTGTCGCAGCTTTGGTGCAGGATGGTCAGGTCTGGTTCGCGCATGCAGGCGATTCCCGTTTCTATCTGCTGCGCCAAGGGGCGGTGCACAGCGTCACACACGATCACTCGGTGGTGCAGCAATGGGCTGACTGGGGCATCATCAGCCCCGAGGAGATGCGTACCCATCCTGATCGCAACAAGATCACCAACTGTCTTGGGGGCGTGGAGGACATGTTCTACGCCGAGGTGGCGCCGAGTATCGCGGTGCAGGACGGCGATATGCTGTTGCTGTGCAGCGATGGCTTCTGGAGTCCGCTGGAAGAGCAAGAGTTGATCAAGTTGCAGGGGGCCGCGTATCTGCAGGTGGCGTTGACCGATCTCATCGATGTCGCGGTCTATCGTGAGGCGGCGCGGGCCGACAATACAACCGCCGTCGCGGCCAGGCTGGGGACGGCCGAGCCTGAACATCCCACTGAATCACCGGTGTGCGTGGTGCTGGAGGAGGCATAGCTCAGGTGCCGGCCTGGTGCGCGGTATAATCCACGACCATTCATCCAGGGGGAGCCATGCGTCCAAGCCAGCGTAAAGCCGATCAACTGCGCAATATCCTTATTACCCGCCATTACACCAAGCATGCCGAAGGCGCCGTGCTGATCGAATGCGGCGATACCAAAGTCATCTGCACCGCCAGCGTGGAGGAGCGTGTGCCGCCACACAAGAAGGGCAGCGGCGAGGGTTGGGTGACGGCGGAATACGGCATGCTGCCGCGCTCCACCGGCGAACGCATGAGCCGCGAAGCGGCCAAGGGCAAACAGTCCGGCCGTACGCAGGAGATCCAAAGACTGATCGGGCGCAGCCTGCGCGCCGTGGTCGATCTCGCCAAGCTCGGCGAACGCACCATCACGCTGGATTGCGACGTGATCCAGGCCGACGGCGGCACCCGCACCGCCAGCATCACCGGTGCGTATGTGGCGCTGCACGACGCGGTGAGTACGCTGATGCAGAAGGGGCTGGTCAAAGAGAACCCGCTGCGCGATTCTGTCGCCGCCATCTCGGTCGGCATCCATCAGGGCACACCCGTGCTCGATCTCGATTATCTGGAAGACTCCGACTGCGACACCGACATGAACGTGGTGATGCTGGGCAGCGGCCACTTCGTCGAAGTGCAGGGCACGGCGGAAGGCCATCCCTTCTCGCGCGAGGAGATGGACGCGCTGCTGGAACTGGCCAAGCACGGTATCAGCCAGCTGT
Source organism: Pseudomonadota bacterium (assembly GCA_021822115.1). The sequence goes on along the minus strand of JAJZSA010000012.1, from coordinate 37,837 downwards.
CCGACTTGCAGCGCAAGGCGCTGGCGCAATGAACAAGCTGGTCATCGCCTCCAACAACCCCGGCAAGCTGCGCGAGTTCCAGCGCATGCTGGCGCCGCTCGGCATCGAGGTGCTGACCCAGTCGCAACTCGGCATCTCCGAAGCCGAAGAGCCGCATTGCACCTTCGTCGAGAACGCACTGGCCAAGGCGCGCCATGTCAGCCGCGCCTGCGGTCTGCCCGCGCTGGCTGACGATTCCGGCATCTGCGTCGATGCGCTGGGCGGTGCGCCCGGCGTGATCTCGGCGCGTTATGCGGGAGAGGCTCCCAAGTCGGATGCACGCAACAACGAGAAACTGCTGCGCGAGATGCAGGGCGTCGCCGACCGCAGCGCGCACTACTACTGCGTGCTGGTGCTGGTGCGCCATGCCGACGATCCGCAGCCGCTGATCGCGGAAGGCGAATGGCACGGCGAGATATTCCACGAGGAGCGCGGTGACGGCGGCTTCGGCTACGATCCCATGTTCTGGCTGCCGCAGTTCGGCAAGACCGCCGCAGAGCTGTCGCACGACGAGAAGGCGCAGATCAGCCACCGCGCCCAAGCCCTGAAAGTGCTGCTGGAAAAGCTGAAGCTCAAGCATTGATGGCAAGCGCGCAAACCCTGCATCCGGTCGGCCTCAGATCGCAGGCGGTGAACTTTCAGGCGTTGCCGCCACTGTCCTTATATATACACATCCCCTGGTGCGTGCGGAAATGCCCGTATTGCGATTTCAATTCGCATGAGGCTAAGCCTGCCCTGAGCATGTCGAAGGGCAACAGTCTGCCCGAGCAAGCCTATGTCGATGCACTGCTGCGCGACCTCGAATCCGCCTTGCCGCTGGTGTGGGGACGCAAGGTGTATTCCATCTTCATCGGCGGCGGTACGCCCAGCCTGTTGTCGGGCGCGGCGCTGACGCGTTTGCTGTCCGAAGTGCGCATGCGCCTGCCGCTGGCGCACGAAGCCGAGATCACACTGGAAGCGAATCCCGGCACGGTGGAGGCGGAGAAGTTCGCCGCGTTCCGCGACGCGGGGGTGAACCGGCTTTCCTTGGGTATCCAGAGTTTCAGCGATGAACATCTGCAAGCCTTGGGGCGTATCCATTCCAGTGACGAGGCGAAGAAGGCCATCGCCATCGCTCAGCAGCACTTCGCCAACATCAATCTCGACCTGATGTATGCGCTACCACGGCAGACACTGGAACAAGCGTTGCAGGATGTGCAGACCGCGCTGCCCTTCGCGCCGCAGCATCTGTCCTGTTATCACCTCACGCTGGAGCCCAACACCCTGTTCGCGCACCAGCCGCCGGAAGTGCCCGATGACGATGCCAGCAGCGAGATGCAGCAGCGCATCGAAGAGATGCTGGCTGCGCATGGCTATGAGCATTACGAGACCTCGGCTTTCGCGCAGCCGGGCAGGCGATCACGCCACAACCTCAACTATTGGCAGTTCGGCGATTATCTCGGCATCGGCGCGGGCGCGCACAGCAAGCTGAGCTTTCACGACAAGGTCGTCCGTCAGGCGCGCCTGAAGCAGCCGCAGGCGTATATGGATGGTGTGGCGCAAGGGAAGCAGATACAAGCCGAGGATGTGCTTGGCAAGGACGACCTCGCCTTCGAGTTCATGATGAACGCGCTGCGCCTGAACGACGGTTTCGACGAGGTGTTGTTCCAGGAGCGCACCAGCTTGCCTTTGCTGTTGATAAGGCGCGAACTGGATGCTGCAGAGAAGAAGGGCTTGCTGCTGCGAGACGCGGGTCGTATCGCGCCGACCGAGATGGGCAGGCGCTTCCTCAATGACTTGCTACAGATCTTTCTTGCGGCGGAACACCAAGTCCCAGACGCCGTGCCCAAGACGTAGTCCGCGCTGCTCGAACTTGGTCAGCGGGCGGTAGTCGGGGCGCGGTGCATAGTCAGTGGCGGTATTCTCCAGACGCGGCTCGGTGTTGAACACGGCCAGCATCTGCTCGGCGTAATCCTGCCAGTCGGTCGCGGCATGGATGTAGCCGCCCGGTTTCAGTTTCTGCACCAATTGCGCGACGAACGGCGTCTGGATCAGGCGGCGCTTGTTGTGGCGCGCCTTGTGCCAGGGGTCGGGGAAGAAGATGTGCACGCCGTCGAACGTGCCGTCGGCGATCATGTCGCGCAGCACTTCCACTGCGTCGTGCTGGATGATGCGGATGTTGCGCAACTGCTGTTCGTCGATGAGCTTGAGCAGGTTGCCCACACCGGGAGTGTGCACTTCCAGTGCGAGGTAGTCGCTCTCCGGATGGGCTTGCGCGATCTCGGCAGTCGCAGTGCCCATGCCGAAGCCGATCTCCAGTATCTTCGGCGCGCTGCGGCCGAAGGCGCTGTCGAGGGCTAGCGACGCAGACTCGTACGGGATGCCGTAGCGCGGCATCAGCTCATCCACCGCACGCTTCTGCGCTACGGACAGATGCCCCTGGCGCAGCACGAAGCTGCGGATATGCCGGTTGCGCAGGTCTTCGTTGCCCGTCATCAGCTGCGCACCGAGGCGATGATGCCTGCCGTCGGCGAGCTGGGGCTGGCGCTGTAGAGTTTCTTCGGCATGCGTCCGGCGCGGTAAGCCTCGCGCCCGGCCTCCACGCCTTTCTTCATTGCGCTCGCCATCAGCACCGGGTCTTTTGCCCCGGCGATGGCGGTGTTCATCAGCACGCCGTCGCAACCCAGCTCCATCGCGATGGCGGCATCGGAGGCGGTGCCCACACCTGCATCGACGATCACCGGCACTTTCACGCGATCCATCACCAGCTGCAGGTTCCACGGGTTGAGGATGCCCATGCCCGAGCCAATCAGCGAGGCCAGCGGCATGATGGCGACGCAGCCGATGTCTTCCAGCTGCTTGGCGACGATGGGATCGTCCGAGGTGTAGACCATGACCTGGAAACCTTCCGCCACCAGGGTCTTCGCAGCGGCGATGGTCTCGATCACGTTGGGATACAGCGATTGCGGGTCGCCCAGCACTTCCAGCTTCACCAGCGAATGGCCGTCCAGCAGTTCGCGCGCGAGGCGCAGGGTGCGCACCGCATCATCGGCGGTATAGCAGCCTGCGGTGTTGGGCAGATAGGTGAACTTCGAGGGCGGCACGGCGTCGAGCAGGCTGGGCTCGTTGGGGTTCTGGCCCAAGTTGGTGCGACGGATTGCGACGGTGACGATCTCTGCGCCGCTGGCATCAAGTGCGGCGCGGGTCTCGGTGAAATCCTTGTATTTACCGGTGCCGACCAGCAAACGTGACTTATAAGTCTTACCGGCGATGATGAGGTTGTCGCTCATGGTGCACATTCCTGAAGTGAGATGTTCAGCCGCCGCCCACGGCGACGACGATTTCGATGGTGTCACCATCTTGCAGCAGGTGAGTGGCGAACTGGCTGCGCGGGACGATCTCGCCGTTGCATTCCAGTGCGATACGCTTGCCGATCAGTCCCATCGAGGCGATGAGTTCGGCTACTGCCTGTGGCTCGGGAAATTGCTTCTCCTCACCATTGATACTGAGTTTGATCACTTTATTGCATGGGGTGTTAGAATCCGCGCCGCATTCTACACCAAGCGGGTGTAGTTCAATGGTAGAACGGCAGCTTCCCAAGCGTGCGACACGCTATGTCGTTAGGTACTAAGAGCCTACTCGTAATGCAGTAAACGAGGAAATCCGGAAAGCGGTGTACGCATAATATCGCGGAAACTGCACAGCGGCGAAAGCTGCATAAGTAATTGTTTTGCTGTTTCTTGTTTTATCGGAAACTGACAAAACCGAGGGTTCAGCCCCTCGTAGTCTAAGAGCGGTGCGCCACTGGTAACGGTGGGGTGCTAAGCGCTCTGACAAAGTAGCCACCTTACGGGGTATATCAAGCCCCGCGAGGGGTTTGGTGTGATTTCGGGAGTTGCACCCGGATGAGGCACTAGGCTGAGTTGGATGGTTAACGTAATGTGAACCGTTGTTAAACGTCGTCAAGCTTGTAGAGCCAAAGGCAACTTGCGGTATCGGGCTCTGGCCAAAATGGCACGTGATCGGTTATTTGTTTGCTTGGTACAAATACGCTGACATACGATCACCGGCGAAAAGACGGAACCTTCCCAACTCTTGTTACTTATGCGGAACGTGGTAAGCCCAATACGGTGTCCGGCCAGTCCGGCGGACAAAGATGACCGCGAGGTCATCCGATACCATAGTGGGTAGAGGAAGGTGGAGAAAGCGAATGCTGTGCTGTAATGGCGCAGATAGGGGATGAAATGATCGCCCCGACGTGAAAGCGTGCAGACTTCCACCAGGTGATCTGTCGCGAGACAGGTTTGTAAATCGTACCCGATGGGGACAGATGTATTGTCCCTTAGGGGATGATGCGTCTATTCCTTCGGGATTGCGCGGGTGTAGCTCAATGGTAGAGCAGAGGCTTCCCAAGCCTACGACGAGGGTTCGATCCCCTTCACCCGCTCCAATCAAATGGAGGTTGATATGGACGCTAGAAGTTTAACTGGCGATGTTGCCTCCACAGCTTGGCAAGGTTGGCACCAGATTCATTGGTCTGACGCACACCAGACTGTTGCGAGGTTGCAGACAAGAATCGCGAAAGCGGTAACAGCAGGCGAGTGGCGTAAAGCCCGCTCACTGCAACGGCTCTTAACCCAATCCTCCAGTGCGAAAGCATTGGCTGTGAAACGGGTGACGGAAAACCGTGGTCGGAAAACTCCAGGGGTTGACGGTACAACTTGGAGCACTCCAGAAGAAAAGTGGGAAGCAGTCCTGGGTCTCAGCAGCAAGAGATACAGACCGTTACCGCTGCGACGCATATATATCCCAAAAGCAAATGGTGACAAGCGCCCACTGGGCATTCCAACCATGCGCGACCGGGCGATGCAGGCGTTGCACTTACTCGCATTAGACCCGGTAGCCGAGACAACCGGAGATTCGCACTCATACGGCTTCCGCCGTGAGCGCTCAACTGCCGATGCCATTGAACAAGTGCGAAATGTGCTTGGACGAAAAGCGTCACCGCAGTGGGTGCTTGAGGGCGACATCAAGGGGTGTTTCGACAATATCAGTCATGACTGGCTGGCGGCCAATGTCTGCATGGACAGAGGCATCCTAAGGAAGTGGCTGAAAGCGGGGTATATAGAGACGGGAAAATTGTTCCCAACCAATGCCGGAACACCGCAGGGAGGCATCATCTCCCCGGTGCTGGCAAACATGGCACTCGATGGATTGCAGCGCGAGCTCGATGGGCTGTTTCACACAGTCCGGCAGGCGCGTGAGGCGAAAGTCCATTTGGTGCGTTACGCGGATGACTTCGTGATTACCGGTAGCTCGCGAGAGTTGCTGGAAGACCGGGTTAAACCCCTTGTGGTGCAGTTTCTGGCCACAAGAGGCTTGGTACTCTCGGAGAAGAAAACCACCATCACTCACGTGACGGAAGGGTTCGACTTTTTGGGATGGAATGTCAGGCGCTTCAATCGGATGCTGCTCACGCGGCCGTCGACGAAGAACGTCAAAGCATTCATGGCCAAGTTACGCGAAACATTGGGGGCAATGCGAACAGCCAAGCAGGAAGAGGTGATAGACAAACTCATGCCGATGATTCGTGGCTGGGCGAACTACCATCGAAACCAAATGGCGTCGCGCACCTTCGCTAAGTGCGATCACTTGATCTGGCAAATGCTGTGGCGTTGGGCGGTTCGTCGTCACCCTAACAAGGGGAAGCGGTGGATCAAACAGCGCTACTTCGTGAGTTCCAAGGGGCGCGATTGGCGCTTTGCCGATAGGGAGAAGATATTGCCCATCTTGGGTGAGTTCCGGAAGCGGGCTCATATCAAGGTGCAAGCAGAAGCGAATCCTTATGACCCAGCGTACGACGAGTATTTCACCAAGCGGCTAGCCCGCAAGATGGATATGGCGCTCGAAGGACGCAGAAAATTACGTTGGTTGTGGTGGTGGCAGGAAGGGCTTTGCCCGATTTGCCTCCAAAAGATTACGCGCGACACCGGGTGGCATTTGCATCATCGGATCAAGCGGTCTAAAGGAGGTTCGGATGTGCTCTCGAATTTGGAGTTGCTGCATCCGAATTGTCATCAACAGCATCACGTAAACGAGTAACGACCCCGCTGGCATTGCTCTTCATTGGGCAGTGTTTCTGGGTTGCTTGAGCCGAATGCAGGGAAACTTGCACGTTCGGTTCTTAGGGGAGGGGGTGACCGTGAGGTCGCCTCCTTACCCTCCTGCATACGTGGGTTCGATTCCCATCACCCGCTCCATCCCTCCTTCATTCTTAGTCCTATTGTTTGGGCGTCGCAGCTGGTCATTCATGCTGTCTTGGCGCCTTGCTATCTGCGCCCTCCAGGTTGATGTTCGGGTGGCTGATGAGCATTCATATCCATACAGGTTCATCATGAAAATTCATGCGCGGCGAATTAGAGTTCGGAGGGCGACAATAAGTCGAGTGCTGAGCATGGTTGTTTTTGACCTAGGTCAATTCGTGCGCGCTGAATATTTTTTAGTATCGTCACCGCTGTGGATTTTCAACCCGAGTATTTTGCTTGGGTATGTCGGATTGAACGCGACTTTTGGCTTTACTTGTCTGGCGTGCACTGCGACAATTTGCCGCGCTGTAGATTTGCAACAAAGTGTGCGTCCAGCATGCAGGAACAGTTGGTGCTGGACGCACGGGTTTTTTTAACTTCGCTCTGGGGAGGAGACTACTGTGGAAGCTAATCAAGCGACACCAGTAAAGTACGATATGGAGGTTGTGCGCTGGTTCACCATCGCTGCCGCCATCTATGCATGTGTAGGTACGCTCATCGGTGTGTACGTGGCATCGGAGCTGGCTTGGCCGTTCCTGAACTTTGACACCGAATTCATCACGTTTGGCCGTCTGCGTCCGCTGCATACCAATGCAGTGATCTTCGCGTTCGGTGGTTGTGCGCTGATGGCAACCGGTTTCTATATCGTCCAGCGTACCGGTGCTACCAAGCTGTGGAGCAACGGTCTGGCATGGGCAACCTTTATCGGTTGGAATCTGATCATCGTTTCCGCAGTGATCACTCTGCCGCTGGGATGGACTACCGGTAAGGAGTATGCCGAGCTGGAGTGGCCCATCGATATCGCGATTGCCATCGTATGGCTGATGTACGGTTTCAACTACATCATGACCATCGCAATCCGCAAGACATCGCATATCTATGTGTCTAACTGGTTCACCATGGGCATGATCATCATGATCACCTACCTGCACGTGGTCAACAGCATGGCGATCCCGGTCAGTCTGACCAATTCTTTCTCCATCTACTCTGGTGTGCAAGATGCGATGATCCAGTGGTGGTGGGGTCACAATGCGGTCGGTTTCTACCTGACCGGTGGCTTCCTGGCGATCATGTACTACTTCGTGCCGAAGCAGGCCGGTCGTCCGGTGTTCTCCTATCGTCTGTCCGTGTTGCACTTCTGGGCGCTGACCTTCGGTTACGTCTGGCTGGGCGCGCACCACCTGCAGTACACCGCGTTGCCTGACTGGACCGGCTCCCTTGGCGCCGCTGTCTCTCTGGCGATGATCATCCCGTCTTGGGGCGGGGCGATGAACGGTATGATGACCTTGTCCGGTGCTTGGGATCGTCTGCGTACCGACTACATCCTGCGCTTCCTGGTGGTTGCTTTGGCGTTCTACGCGATGTCTACCTTCGAAGGCCCGGTCATGTCCATCAAGACTGTGAATGCCTTGTCTCACTACACTGACTGGACTGTTGGTCACGTGCACTCTGGTGCCCTGGGGTGGATGGCTATGGTTGCCTACGGTGCTCTGTACCATATGGTGAAGAAGCTGTGGGGCGTGGAAAAGATGTATTCCGAAGGTCTGGTGAACGTCCATTTCTGGCTGGCTACCATCGGTACTGTGGTCTACGTCGTGGCGATGTGGGTCTCCGGCATCATGCAAGGTCTGATGTGGCGCGACTATGACGAGTACGGCACTCTGACCTACACCTTCGTTGAATCCGTGTCCGCTATGCATCCGTACTACGCGATGCGTGCGATCGGTGGTCTGATCTTCAATATCGGTACCTGGATCGCCCTCTACAACATCGTGATGACTGTGCGCACTGCAAGTGCTGCGCGCAGCGCCAACGCTGTTCCGGCTAATGCATAAGGGGAGTTAATAACATGTCTGATCACGACAAAATCTATTCGACACAACTTCAGGACAAGACTGAACGCAGCACCCTCCTGATGTTCGTGCTGACCGCGATTGCGGTGGCAATCGGTGGTATCGTGGAAATCGTGCCACTGTTCTACCTGCCGAACACCGCGATGTGCCAGAATGATCCTTCTTGCAACAACACGCAGCACAAGGATCTGAACGGCAATGTGATTCCGATGGACAAGATCATCTGGAATCCCGCGACATCCGCGCACAAGACATTGGATGACTGGCAGCCTGGCGATGGCGTGCGTCCTTACAAGCCGCTGGAGTTGGCTGGTCGCAATGTCTTCATTCGCGAAGGGTGCTTCCTGTGCCATTCTCAAATGATCCGTCCGTTCCGCGACGAAAAGGACCGTTATGGTCACTACTCCATCGCTGAAGAGTCCATGTACGACCACACTTATCAGTGGGGTTCCAAGCGTACAGGACCGGATCTGGCCCGTTTGGCTGGCAAGTATTCCGATGAATGGCACCGTCGCCACCTGCGCTACCCGCGTGATGTGGTTCCTGAGTCTGTGATGCCCAACTACTTCTGGCTGGAGAACAAGAAGGTGGATGTGGCGGAGACTGTTGAGACCATGAAGGTGCTGACCATCATGCCGTTCAACCCGGTTCCCAAGACCATCTACACCGACGCATACATTGCAGCTGCGCCGGCTGAACTGGAAGGCAAGACCGACATGGATGCATTGATCGCATTCCTGCAGAGTCTGGGCAATCACGTCAAGTTCGAAGAAGGTGTGAACTACCGTGACTAAGCTATTGGAACACTTTGGTATGGACGTCAATACCATGACGACGAACGATTGGCTGGGCGTATTCTTCGTCCTGGTGGCGGCGATCGGTATGGTGGTGACCTATGTCATGGTGTTCCGGCCGTCCAACAAAGATAAGTTCGACGCCCAGAGCCGGATGGCTCTGGACGACGACGACCCTATCAAACTGGGAGATAAATAAATGAGCGATAAACACGATGCAAGCAGCGTGCCGACAACAGGGCACGTCTGGGATGATGATCTGGGCGACTATATCAATCAGCCGCCCAAGTGGTGGATGCTGGGTCTGGCCGCAAGTGCAATCTGGGTAGTGGTGTACTGGTTGTACTATCCGTCCATTCCGCTCGCCAATGGCCAAACCTGGTTCAAGGGCGTTGGCGGCTGGACTGCCATTGCCGAAATGGAGGCGGACAAGAGCGTAGTGGATGAGGTTCGCAGCAAGTACGAGAACAAGCTGAAGGATATGACGCCTGCCGCGATTCTGGCTGACAGCGAACTGTCCGAGTATGTGTCTCGTTCCGGCAAGGTGTTGTTCGGTGATAACTGTGCTGCTTGCCATGGCCAGAACGGTGTCGGTACGCACGACAAGCAAGGCTTGTTCGCCCCGATCCTGAACGACGATGACTGGCTGTATGGTGGCACCATCGATACCATCTACGAAACCATCAAGGGCGGCCGCCAGGGCATGATGGTGGCACATGACGGTATCCTGACCGATGCAGAGATCGATACGCTGGCTAATGCTGTGGCTGCTGGCAAGCCGACCTCCACGCCGCTGTTCGCCGAGAAGGGTTGTACGGCGTGTCACGGTGAAGACGGTAAGGGTATGCAGGCCATGGGCTCTGCCAACCTGACTGACGGTATCTGGCGCTTTGACGGTTCTGTTGAAGGTATCAAGTACACCATCAAGCATGGTGTGAACGCCGGGGTCGATGGTACTCGTGTGGCAGTGATGCCGGCCTTTGAAGGCGGCAAGCTGTCTGACGCCGAGATCAAGAAGCTGGCTGTGTACGTCTACAAGTTCGGTGGCGGTAAGGCCAACTAAGACTGTATCGATCTGCACGGAAGCAGCCTTCCGTGCAGACCTTTAGCAAAAGGAGACTTGTATGAATCACGATATGGTGTTCTGGGGCGTCTTGATCTGTCTGATCGGTGCCGTGGCTGTGGTTGGCTGGCTGTTCTATATTGCCTACCGCAACATGAACGAGAAGAAATAACTGCATCACGCTTGTCGTTTAAAGAGGAGAGTCCGCTCTCCTCTTTTTATTTTTTGAAAATTATTACTGAAACGCGAAACTTAAAGCAGTAAAATCGATGCATCATTAAATGTGGCGGTCAGTTTCGCCGGATGAACAGGAGCGGGTATGAATCAGGAAGTCGACAAGAAAGCGCCGGGTGAAGTCACCACCCTTTACCACGAGTTTGAGACTTGGACGGTGAATACCGGTGGTCAGACGATACACGCCAAGCGCATGCCTGGGTTCTTCCGTTCGCTCAAAGACAAGACGCAATTGGCGATGTGGCTGCCTTTTTTCCTGTTGCCGTATCTGCGCTGGAACGGTAGTCAGGCGATCCTGTTCGATATCGAGCATCGTCAATTCAAATTCTTCAGCCTGACCGTTCTGCCGCAGGATATCTGGATGCTTTCCTTGGTGCTGCTGGTCGCTGCCATGACCTTGTTTGCAACCACTTCCGTGGCATCGCGGGTGTGGTGTGGCTTTTTCTGTTTCCAAACGGCTTGGACCGATTGGTTCACCTGGATAGAGGAAAAGATCGAGGGTAATCCCACGGCGCGTCGCAAACTTGATAATGCTCCCTGGGATTTCGACAAACTCAAAAAGAAAACGGCAAAACATCTGGTGTGGATGGTGTTGTCGCTGTTGACCGGTATCAGCTTCTCGATCTGGTTCGTGGATGCATTCCAGTATTGGCATGACCTGATCAATTTTGAATTGGGTACGGTCGGTTGGGTCGTCATTGTCATGTTCTTCTTCGGCACGTACATCCTGGCGGGTTTCTTGCGCGAGCAGACCTGCTTCTGGCTCTGTCCGTACGCCCGCATCCAGGGAGTGATGTCCGACAACCAAACCATCCTGCCGACCTATGATTACAACCGTGGCGAGCCGCGCGGCAAGATTCGCAAGAACGGCGAGGCAGTGGCCCAGCAGGGTGATTGCATCGACTGTTTCCAGTGCGTCCAGGTTTGCCCCACCGGAGTCGATATCCGTAACGGTCAGCAGCTGGGCTGTATCACCTGCGGCTTGTGTATCGATGCATGCGATGCCGTCATGGATAAGATCAATAAACCGCGGGGTTTGATTCGATATGCGTCGCTGGATGAGTTGTCCGGCAAACCCAAGAAGAAGATGTATCAGCATCCGCGTACGTTGGTGTATGTGAGCATCATTGTGATCGCGCTGCTGGGTATTGCTTGGGGGCTAACGCATCTGGGTTCCATGACTTTGAAGGTGGTTCATGAGCGCCAGCCCCTGTTCGTGGTGATGAGCGATGGGACGATCCAGAATAAGTTCGACTTCAAGGTGCTGAACAAGACCGACAAGGATCTGCATGTAAAAGTCACGGCAACCGAGGGGGTGGCCGACCAAGTCATCATCGGCGTCGAACATAATCCGATCACGCATCATGGACGCAACACCTCATTTACTGTATTCGTGAAAGCGCCGGTGAAGAACATCGCGCAGGATGCGGCACCAATCAAGTTCCGTGTCGAGAGCGTAGAAGACCCTTCCGTCTATGCTGAATATGTCAGCAAGTTCTATGGCCCCGTGCGCTAAGGTGGTGACGGCATGATCTCCCAAAATCACAAATCCGGTCTGCGCAATCCTTGGTTGTTGGGCTTGCTGTTACTCATCGTGTTGGTGCTGAGCGTGAATGCGGCATTCATCTGGTTCGCTACGCATAACCATTCCTCGTTGGTTGATCGGGATTACAAGACCAAGGACCGTAAAACGAACACCGAACTTCTCAGTGAATTGGGTCATAAACAGGCATTGGGCTGGCAAGCCACCATCAATAAGCCGCGCGAGTTGGTGCAGGGGCAGGCGACCATGTACGAGATCCATGTGCAGGATAAGGATGGCAAGCCGGTGAGTGGGGAAGTGTGGGTGGAGTCCTATCGTGCGTCCGATGCCAGCAAGGATTTCGTGACAGATTTCAAGGAAGTCGCGGCAGGCGCTTATCAGGGGTACATCACTTTCCCGCTGAAAGGCTATTGGGAATTGCACATCCACATCAAGCGTGGGAACGATGAATTTTCGGTCGATACGGAACGATTCATGGTGGCCGCCGCTTTAGCGCCGTGATCTGAGCGGCGATGTCATCAGGCCAGCATGATGCACCAGGCTGTTTTCACTGCAGCCTGCCCATTCCAACGGATGTCGACTTTGCTGCGGATCTGGATGGAGCAAAGCGGCACTTCTGTTGTTTCGGATGCAAATCGGTATGCGAAGCCATCTACGAGGCCGGGCTGCAAGGTTACTATCAACGTACACCGGACGGGGCGCTGCTTGGACCGCCGCCGGAGCCTCCCAAGGATATCGATATCTATGACTTCGATGAGATACAGCAGGAATTTGCCACCTGTTCCGGCGAGCAGCGGGACATCCATCTGCTGGTAGAAGGCATACATTGCGCTGCTTGCGTGTGGCTGATCGAACGGGGGCTGAAGAAAGTCCCGGGCGTCATCTCGGCGGAAGTCAATTTGGCCGGCAAGCGTCTTCATCTGCGCTGGAATAACGAGCAGAGCAAACTCTCAGACATCATCAAGGCGCTGGTCAAGATCGGATACTCCGCCGTGCCATATGATCCGGAGAGTGCCGAAGGCGCAATCAAGAAAACCAATCGCGCGATGTTGTTCCGCCTGTTCTTTGCCGGCTTCGCGGCGATGAACATGATGTGGATCGCGATCGCTTTATACAGCGGTGCCAACCACGATGAATTCCGCGCATTCTTCCACTGGATGGGGTTGTTACTGGCTACGCCTACCTTGCTCTACTCGGGCTATCCCTTCTTCCGAGGGGCGTTAGGCGGTTTGCGCGGTGGACACCTGACGATGGACCTACCTATTGCTATAGGGCTGACCGTCACCTATCTATATTCGCTGTATGTGACACTTACCGACAACCAACATGGTGAGGTCTATTTCGATACGGTCACCAACCTGACCTTCATCATTCTGATCGGACGTTACCTTGAAGGGATGTTCCGCCATCAAGCCGTTTCTGCGACCAAACGGCTGATGGAGTTGCAGCCACGCGTAGCTTTGGTGGTCAAGGACGGTCGCGAAGAGATGACGCCCATACGCGCGGTCAAGCTGGGCGACCATGTGCTGATCAAGCCCGGTTACACCATCCCGGTGGATGGGGTGGTGCTGGAAGGCAGCAGTGCGATCGACGAAGCGATGCTGAGCGGGGAGTCGCGTCCGGTCCATAAGAGTCCGGGAGATACGGTGACTGCTGGCACCGGTAATACTTCGGGTGCCTTGCTGGTCGAGGTACGTAGCCAGATGCAGGATACGACGTTGTCCAAGATTATCCGGCTGGTTGAAGAAGCGCAAGCTTCGAAAGCGCCGATTCAGCGGCTGGCTGACAGTATCGTGCCATGGTTCGTTCTCGTCACGCTGTTGTGTGCGAGTGTGACTTTCCTTATCTGGCGAGGTGAAAATTTCGAGTTGGCGCTGATGGCGGCGACTTCGGTGCTGATTATCACTTGTCCTTGCGCCCTTGGAATGGCGACACCGATGTCCATCGCCGTGGCCTCTGGTTTGGGCGCGAAACACGGTATCCTGGTCAAAAATGGATTGGTGCTGGAAACGTTGTCGCGGGTGACGCATGTGGTCTTCGACAAGACCGGGACGCTGACGGAAGGTCGCATGAGTGTAGCTGAATTGAAGGTGGTCGCAAGTGAACAAGCCGATGAGCTGGTGTCGCTGGCAGCCGCCGCGGAGAGGTTGAGCGAGCATAGTGTCGGCCGGGCGATCGTCGAGTATGCGGATGAGCAGGCATATGCCTACCGTACCCGTGAGGTCGTTGATTTCCATGCAACGCCAGGCTTGGGCATCAGTGCCACGGTGACGGGCAAGGAGATCCGCTTGGGAAGTGCGAACTGGATAAGACAGGCGGGCATCGCCCTCGATGCTGAATTGCAACTTCAGGCTGAACAGTGGGAAGGCTTGGCGAGGAGTTGCGTCTACATGTCGGTTGCTGGTCGACATGTCGCTATATTCGCCTTGGCCGATCGTTTGCGTGCGGATGCCCGACAGTTGGTTGATGCGTTACGGGCAGCAGGGATTGCGATGACGCTGCTTACGGGCGATCGCCGCCCCGTGGCAGAGGCGGTGGCCAAACAACTAGGGGCGCTGGAAGTCATCGCAGAAGTTTTGCCACAAGACAAAGATCAGGTGATCCGCAGTCTGCAGGATCGCGGGCATATCGTGGCGATGGTCGGGGATGGCGTGAACGATGCGCCAGCATTGATCCGCGCACATGTGGGTATCGCGCTGGGCTCGGGCACCGATGTCTCGGTGGAAAGCGCGGATATCGTGCTCATGCACAATGAATTGAGCAAGGTATTGCAGGCGACTCAGCTATCCAGGCGCACCTTGCGCACCATCCGGCAGAACATCGGCCTCTCTTTCATCTATAACCTCATCATGGTACCGTTGGCAATGATGGCTCAGGTCAGCCCTTTGGTGGCAGCGATCTCGATGCCAATCAGTTCGCTGATCGTTATCGGCAACGCGGCACGTATCCGCACCTTGTTCAAAAAGTGAGGCGACAATGGAAGTTATTTACAGCCTGATCCCAGGCATGATGTTCTTTGGTGTCCTGTTTGTGGTGGTCCTGATTGTGGCCGTGAAGCGGGGCCAGTATGAGGATATGGAGGGGGGCGGACAGCGCATCCTGCTGGACGATGATGAGGACATGATGCCGCACCCGCGCAGCAAGGCGGATGCGGCAAAGAGCGGGGCTACGGAGTAAGGCGTTCGCCGTTCTCCAGCAAGGGCTGAATCAGCTTGGAGAATTGTGCGGGTGCAACATATTGCAATACTGGTTTTTCGCTGCCGCCCAATGTGATATCCAAGCCATGCTGCGGATAGAGCCAGTGGATGGCGCCGCTCTTGCGTTCCTTGATGATCTGCTGAGGTTCGCCAAAGCGTTTCTTGAACAGCATCTCATCGACCTTCACGCCGGGCATGTAGGTCAGGCTGCTGATGGGTGTAGCACGCAGTCTTTCCACATCTTCCGGTGTCAGGGTGATCTTCTTCCCGCTGCCCGTGCCAGCCATGCGCAAGCCCCGTTCGTACATGGTGTGCAGTTCCGTCTCGGGGATGTCGGCAGTCAACACGATGCGTGAACGCAGGCCAGCCAGATTCACCTGCTCAAAGAAGAGCTCTGCGGCCAGCTTGCCTTCCGGCGACTTGAACAGACTTGGTTCCGCCTGTTCCTTGAAACGTGCCTCAGCCTGCGCGGACGTGGATTGGCCCAACGTGAGGCCAAAGATGCGCACCGAATCCGGCGTCGGATGTTCGATGTGCCAAGGCAGGTCTTCCTGTTCAGGTCGATCGCCCGGAATGAGGAATGCGCCGAAGATGACGACGAAGGAAAAAATCCCAACGCCCCAATAGATTTTCTTTTCTAAAGACATCGTGCTCACTGGATGGACGGTTGACTGACGGCGGAAACAACATGTTTCGGCAACTTGCTGTGTCTGGCTTGGTACATGGAATCATTGCCCAGCACGATCAGCACCAGCAGCGACACCATGAACGGCAGCAGACCGGCTCCGCCCAGCAGAGCGATCGTACCGATCTTGGACCATCCCATCATCTTGGAAAGCCAGAGGCCTAAGCTGATGACCAGACAGGTTGCGGTCAGCAGCAGCATGAAGTGCTTATTACGCTTCTGGGCGACCTGCCAGTGCGCTTTGACGAAGATGGTGTCATCGCCGGCTGCAATGACGCGTGCCTTGAACAGGATGTAGGCGGTGATGGAGAAGGATAAGAAGGGGACGACCAGTACCAACAGAGGAAAGGTGCTGAATACCCCGAAAGTCGAGGCGAACACCAGGATGTGGTTGAACACCAGGTTGATCAGGAAGATTTCGTGTGGCCACTTGGCTCGGATGATCTCATCGGGCGTGGCGTGATATTTCTCGCTCATGGTAGATACCTCGGAAAACGATTGTGGAGCGCAGGATACCTATTCTGCGCGATTGTAGGAATATTATTCTTATTTGTTGACCAATTCCCTAAGTCTTGGCAGGGAGATAATCTCCACCGCACGCGCCTTGACCTGAATCAGTCCTTCTTCCTGGAAATGGGAGAACGCGCGGCTAACCGTTTCCAGTTTCAGCCCAAGGTAGCTGCCGATGTCTAGGCGTGACATGCGCAGGCGCAATTGAGTGGGGGACATGCCATGGATGGCATTGCGCTGCGAAAGATTGAGCAGGAATGCGGCCAGTCGTTCTTCTGCGCGCATGGAACCCAGCAGCAGCATGATGCCCTGATCGCGCACTATCTCACGACTCATGATCTTGTGCAGGTGATGCTGCAGGCTGGGGATGTCCCGGCTGAGTTCCTCCAGGCGCGCAAAGGGGAGTTCGCAGACCTCGCTCTCCTCCATGGCGACCGCCTCACACTGGTGAACATCCGTGCTGATCGCATCCAGGCCGATGATCTCCCCGGCCATGAGGAAGCCAGTGACTTGCTCGCGGCCATCGGCGTTCAGAACGCGGGTCTTGAATGACCCGCTGCGGATCGCATAGAGCGATTTGAAGCGGTCACCGGCCCGATACAGGTAATCACCGGCGGTATAACAGTGCTTGTGGTGGGACAGTTCTTCCACGCGCAGCATCTCTTCCGTAGACAGGTCCACCGGCAGGCAAAGTTCGCGCAGGTTACAGTTGGAGCAGGCAACCCGCAGATGGGCATGCTCCTGTGCATTGATATCGTTCAAAGCCACGTCTTGGAAAGGGTTGTTACAAGTCTATTTTGACATATATCAAGCCAAACGGGCATTAAACTGGCATAGTTACGCCCTTGCTCGAGGAGGAGAGATGAACGAAACGGTGAATCAACTGGTGGTGGACTTGGAACTGATACGCAGGCTGGACAAGAACGGTCCGCGCTACACATCCTATCCGACTGCGGACCGTTTTGTCGAAGCCTTCAATGCCGAAACCTATAGCCACTGGTTGCAGAAGCGCCAGGTAGGCGGTGTTGGTCGTCCGTTGTCGCTATATATCCATATCCCGTTCTGCAACACCCTGTGTTTCTATTGCGCCTGCAACAAGGTTATCACCAAGGACCGTAGCAAATCAGCAGAATATGTGCGTTATCTGCTCAAGGAAATGGCGTTGCAGGCCAGATTGTTGGGCGAAGGGCAGGTCGTAGAGCAGCTCCACTTCGGTGGCGGTACTCCGACATTCATGAGCGATGATGAGATCCGCCAGCTGATGGCGGGCATACGCCAGCATTTCAAGCTGGTAGCTGATGGTGAATATTCCATCGAGATCGACCCGCGCAAAGTGACCGATGAGACCATCGCGCTGCTCGGCGAAGTCGGGTTCAACCGTATCAGTGTCGGCGTGCAGGATTTCGACGATGCAGTGCAGAAAGCGGTCAATCGCATCCAGAGTGAAGAAGAGACGGTACGCATCATCAAGGCAGCGCGGGCCAATGGTTTCAAGTCGGTAAGTATCGATTTGATCTACGGTCTGCCCAAGCAGACCCTGGACGGTTTCGGACGGACCCTGGATCGGGTGATCGCCGCAGATCCAGATCGGCTGTCAATCTACAACTATGCGCACATGCCGACCATCTTCAAGCCGCAACGACGCATCCATGAAGAAGACCTGCCGGCGCCGCAAGTGAAGCTGGATATCTTGAGTATGGCCGTCAATAAACTGACCAAAGCCGGCTATGTGTATATCGGCATGGACCATTTCGCCAAACCCGAAGATGAACTGGCGGTGGCGCAGCGCCAAGGCAGGTTGCATCGCAACTTCCAGGGATATTCCACCCATTCCGATTGCGATCTGGTCGCGCTCGGGGTCAGTGCCATCGGCAAGATCGGCCCGACCTATAGCCAGAACTACCGCGAGCTGGAACCCTACTACGACGCACTGGATCGTGACGAATTGCCCATCATGCGTGGATTGGAACTCAATGCTGATGATCTGGTGCGACGCGCCATCATCCAGGCACTGATGTGCCATTTCGAGATTTCCAAGGAATCATTCAATATTTCTTACCTGATCGACTTCGATCAATATTTTGCGCCGGAAATGCCAGAGCTGGAAGAGTACGCGCGCGAAGGTCTGCTCGAACTGTCGCCTCAGTGGATTACCGTCACGCCCAAGGGGCGTATGCTGATCCGCAACATCTGCATGGTGTTCGATAAATATCTGCGCACCCGGCAGGAGCACGCGCGCTATTCGAAAGTAATCTGAGTAATAACATACAATGACAACCCGCGCCTTCGGCAGCGGGAAGTGGCAACAGGGAGGGCGCCCCGTGCGGGCTACACATGGCGATTAAAGTAGACGATTTCCGACTCAAGCTCGGCACACACGAACTGGTTCCCCTCATGATCGGCGGTATGGGCGTCGATATTTCGACCGCAGATCTGGCGCTGGAAGCGGCGCGCCTGGGTGGTGTCGGACATATCTCCGATGCGATGATGCCGACGGTGTCCGATCGGCGTTACGACACCGGATTCGTCAAAGAAAAACTGCAGCAGTACAAATACAACATCGACAATGCCGACAAAGCGGCAGTCAAGTTCGATCTCGGACATATCGAAGAATCGACCCGTCTGCATGTCAGCAAGACTATGGCGCGCAAGCGCGGCGATGGCATGGTGTTCATCAACGTCATGGAGAAACTGACTATGAATGCGCCGCGCGATACCTTGCGTGTGCGTCTGCATGCGGCTTTGTCGGCCGGCATCGATGGCATCACGCTGGCGGCTGGCTTGCACCTTGGCTCCTTCGCGCTGATGGAGGACCATCCGCGTTTCCGCGATGCCAAGCTGGGCATCATCGTTTCTTCGGTGCGCGCCTTGCAACTGTTCCTGCGCAAGAATGCGAAAGGCGGTCGCTTGCCCGATTACATCGTGGTGGAAGGGCCGCTCGCCGGTGGCCATCTGGGATTCGGCATGGACTGGGCGAAATACGATCTGCGCACCATCGTGAACGAGATCCACGCCTACCTGCGCGAAGAACAATTGGCGATCCCGGTGATCCCGGCCGGCGGTATCTTCACCGGCAGTGACGCGGCTGCTTTCCTGCAAGAAGGTGCGGGGGCGGTACAGGTGGCAACGCGCTTCACCGTCGCAGATGAGTGCGGTTTGCCGGCCGATGTGAAGCAGGAATACTTCAAAGCCAACGAGGACGATATCGAAGTCAATGGTACGTCGCCGACCGGCTATCCGATGCGCATGTTGAAGAGCAGCCCCTCCATCGGTTCGGGTATCCGCCCGGGTTGCGAATCCTATGGCTATCTGCTGGATGCGAACGGGCGTTGCGACTACATCGACGCCTACAATCGCGAGGTCGCCGCCCACCCCGGCGACAAGAAGATCGCCGTCTTCGACAAGACCTGCTTGTGTACGCATATGCGCAACTTCAAATGCTGGACCTGCGGCCAGACCACCTATCGCCTCAAGGACACCACGCGCAAGTTGGCCGACGGCAGCTATCAGGTGCCCAGTGCCGCGCATATCTTCAAAGATTACCAGTACAGCACCGACGGCAAGATTGCTTTGCCGGATTGATCCCTCAGCGGCCCGCGCCCGCGCACACGCTGCAATGCGGATCGCGGGCCAGCCGCAGCACGCGCGGTTGCATGGTTAGCGCATTCAGCGTGAGCAGCCTGCCGTGTAGCGTACCTGCCATACCCGCCAGTACTTTCAAGGCTTCTGCAGCCTGCATGCTGCCGATGATGCCTACCAGCGGTGCGAACACGCCCATCACTGCACAGCGCGTCTCCTCTGCTTCGGTATCCTCGGGATACAGGCAGTTGTAGCAAGCAATGCCTGCGTGGCGGAAATCGAAAACCGTCACCTGTCCTTCGAAGCGTGTGGCTGCGCCCGAGACCAGCGGTTTTCCTTGTGCCAGGCAGGCCCGGTTGAGGGCGTAGCGGGTGGCGAAATTATCGCTGCAATCCAGCACCACATCGGCCGTGGCTACCAGTTCGTGCAGACGTGCGCCGACCGCGCGTTCTTGCAGGGCGCAGACCTGGACGTCGGGATTCAGCGCATGCAGGGTGTGCTGCGCGGAGAGCACCTTGGCCGTACCGACGCTGTCGCAGCGGTGGGCGATCTGACGTTGCAGGTTGGTCAGGTCCACCGTGTCGTCGTCACACAGGGTCAGCGTGCCGATTCCAGCGGCCGCCAAGAACATCGCGGCGGGAGAGCCGAGGCCGCCTGCGCCGATGATCAGTGCATGGGAATCGACGAAGGCTTGCTGGCCTTCGATGCCGATCTCGGGGAGCAGGATGTGGCGGCTGTAACGCAGCAGCTGATGGTCATCCATGCCGCTATTTGTGCTTGCCGGGTTCTTGGGGCAGCTCGACGTGATCGCCGTGGGGGTGTTGTTCGTAGGCCTTGACGAAGACTTCCTGCGCATTGTTCTTGGTGCGTGGTTCCGGGGTCTTCAGGTTGTGGTACTGCACATCCTCGCAATAGTGGTAGAGCGTGTTGCGCAGGCGTTCCAGCAGGCTGTAGTTGAAGTGGAAGCCTTCCCGCTGCAAGGCCTTTTGCAGGCCTTCCAGCGAGTAATGCTCCACGCTGTAGCGGATGCGCAAGGTGTTTGGTTTCGTGTCGCGCGTGACTTCGAAATTGCGCAGTCCGCTCAGCAGCAGATAAGCCTGTTCCAGCTGGTCGGCTGGCTCTGCTGTGAAAGTCAGGAGGCGTTCTTTTTTCAGCTCGAACGGATTCATCTTCATTTCCCTCGCAGGATGCTCATCCCTTTCAGCAGGTTCAGCGCCTGGTTCAGCTGATAGTCGTTCTTGGCGCCGAACTCGGCGATCTCGGATTTCTCGCCGGCTTCCTCCTTGTCTGACGCTTTGCGTTGCGGATGACGCGCATCTTCGCCTGGCTTCAGCTGGCTGTTGCTGAGGTGGTTATCCAGATCGGCTTCGCGCAGGCGCAGCGTGCGATCGAAAGTGGCCGTCGCCGGATCTTCCACCACGATGTCCGGCTCGATGCCTTTGGCCTGGATGGAACGGCCACTCGGCGTGTAATAGCGCGCCGTGGTCAGCTTGATCGCCGTGTTGTTGCCCAGCGGCAGGATGGTCTGTACCGATCCCTTGCCGAAGGTCTGGGTACCCAAGATGACCGCGCGTTTATGGTCTTGCAGGGCGCCAGCCACGATCTCCGAAGCAGAGGCGGAGCCGCCGTTCACCAGCACCACCATGGGGACACTGGCATATTCTCCGGGCAGATCCCTGAGGTAGTCCGCCTTGTCGCCGCGCAGGTAATAGTCGGGATTGGCCAGCAAACGCATACGTGCATCATCGGTACGTCCTTCGGTATAGACCACCAGCGCATCCTTGGGCAGGAATGCGGCTGAGACGCCCACTGCTGCGGTCAGCAAGCCGCCCGGATCGTTGCGCAGGTCGAGTACTAAGCCTTGCAGAGGTGCCTTGTTCTGCTTGCGCAGGTTCTCCAGTGCGCTGGCGAGGTTCTCGCCGGTATGTTCCTGGAACTGGGTGATGCGCACGAAACCGTAGCCAGGTTCCACCAGCTTGGATTTGACGCTTTGCACCTTGATCACGGCGCGCACGATGTTGACTTCAAACGGCTTGGGCTCGTTCTTGCGTACCACCGTCAGCCGGATGTTGCTGCCTGGCTTGCCGCGCATGCGCTTCACCGCATCGTTCAGGGTCAGGCCTTTCACCAGGGTGTCATCCAGCTTGATGATGAGGTCGCCGCTCTGGATGCCGGCGCGGAAGGCAGGCGTGTCTTCGATGGGAGAGATGACCTTGACCAGACCATCTTCCATGCCGACCTCGATACCCAGGCCGCCGAACTCACCTTGGGTGCCGACCTGCAGCTCCTTGAAGGCATCGGCATCGAGATAGGCAGAATGCGGGTCCAGTCCAGAGAGCATGCCGTTGATGGCTTCGGTGATCAGCTTCTTATCGCTGACCGGTTCCACATAGTCGCTCTTGATGCGGCCGAACACTTCGGAGAACGCACGCAGCTCTTCCACCGGTAACGGCAGCGGCATCTCTTTTTCGGCCAGTGCGGAGAAGTGCAAGCTGGCAGTGACGCCGGCCAACAGGCCGATGGCGACCAGGCTGATTTCCTTGAAGCGCAGACTCATATCTCAGGATTCCTTATGGATGCTTGAACCAAGGCGCGGGATTGAATGGCTGGCCCCGGTAACGTAGCTCAAAGTATAAACCGGAATCATCGTTGCCGCCGCTGTTGCCCACGCTGGCCACGATATCGCCGGTCTGCAAGGTATCGCCGACCTGTTTGTACAGCGTCTCGTTATTGCCGTACAAGCTCATGTAGCCTTGCCCGTGGTCGATGATGAGCAGGTTGCCATAGCCGCGCAGCCAGTCGGCATACACCACGCGTCCGGCAGCGACTGCCAACACCGGCTGGCGCGCGGTAGCGCGCACGAACCAACCGGTCCAGCCGAGCTTGCTCTCCGGTCGTTGATCGCCGAAGCGGTTGCCGACCTCGCCGTTCACTGGCAGCGTCAGTTTGCCCTTGAGGGCGACGAATGGGGCGCCACCGCCTGCGCCGGGGACTTGTGACAGCTTATCCACCAAGTCGCGCAGGCGTGCCTCGTTGCGCCGCAGGCGCGCCATTTCGTTGCGTTGCTGTTTCAATTCGAGCGAGATGCGTTGCAGGGTCTTGCGGCGGGTGGCTTGTTCGCGTTCCAGCTTGGCCAGTTCCTGCTGCGTTTGCTGCTGCAATCGGTCGATCTCGCTGCGTTTATCGCGTGCCGCAGCGGTCACCTCGCGTAGCGCCTGCATGTTGTCGTGCAAACCTTGCAGCAGCGCGGCCCGTTCCTGGGCGATGTAATCGTAATAGTGCAGCTCGCGGGCGATCAGGTTGGGGTCTTCGTTGTTGAGGAGCAGCTTGAGATAGTCCTGGTCGATGCCGCCGATATACTGGCGATACAGCAAGCGGCCCAACAGGGATTGTTGCTTGCGGTAATCCGCGCTCAGCGTTGCGCTGCGTTGTTGCAGGCGTTCCAGTTCGCGGTCCGCTTCGCGGCGTTGTTGCGTGACTTGGGCCAGGCGGCGGTTGCTGTCGCTGATCGCACGTTCCGAATCGCGCAAGGCATCGGCCGCCTCGGAACGCGATTCATTGGTGCGTTCGAACGATTGCTGGATCTTGTTGAGGCGTTCGCGCAGCTTCTCCAGGTCAGCCTGCTGCGATGCCTGCGCGCCCGTGGAGAGGCAGAGCGCGAACGACAGGCACGACAGCAGGCGCCAGATCACTGGAAGCGGATCAACGAATGGCCGGTCATTTCCGGCGGTTGCGGCAGGCCCATCATGGCCAGCAATGTCGGAGCGACATCTTTCAGGGCGCCGCTGCCGATGGGTGCCATCTCGGCTGGGCGGCCGATGTACAGGAACGGCACATGGTTCAGCGTATGTGCGGTATGTGCCTGGTTGGTGTTGCGATCCAGCATCTGTTCGGCATTGCCGTGGTCGGCGGTGATCAGCACTTCGCCACCGGCTTCCTGCATTGCCTGCACCACGCGGCCGATACAGGTGTCCAGCGCCTCAATGGCTTTTACGGCCGCTTCCATTACGCCGCTGTGCCCGACCATGTCGCCATTGGCGTAGTTGCACAGGATGGCTTGATACTGTCCGCTGCGGATGGCTTCGACCAGCTTGTCGGTCACTTCATAGGCGCTCATCTCGGGTTGCAGGTCATAGGTTGCGACCTTGGGCGAGGGTACCAGGATGCGGTCTTCGCCCGGATAGGGCTGTTCGCGTCCGCCGCTGATGAAATAGGTGACGTGCGCATATTTCTCGGTTTCGGCGATACGCAACTGCTTCAGGCCGAGATCGGAGAGGTACTCACCGATGCCGTTGTGGATGGCTTCGGGGCGGAAGGCGCAGGGCAGCTGGAAGTCCTCGCCATAGCTGCTCAGCGTGGTGAAGTTGGCCAGCTTGGGGAAGCGGGTACGGGCGAAGCCGTCGAACTGCGCTTCGGTCAGGGCGCGCGTGATCTCGCGCGCGCGGTCGGCGCGGAAATTCATGAATACAGCCACGTCGCCATCCGCCATCGCCACCGGGGTGCCGATCGTGGTGGCTTGTACGAACTCGTCATTTTCGCCACGCGCATAAGCGGCTTGCAACCCGGCCTGTGCGTCCGGTGCGGAGAACGCTGCCTTACCCTGGGTCAGCAGGTCATAGGCTTGTTGCACGCGGTCCCAGCGGTTGTCGCGATCCATGGCGAAATAGCGGCCGACCAGACTGGCGATACGACCGCCGCCTAGTGCGTCGCATTTCTCCTGTAGCAGTTGCAATGAACCGGCAGCGCTGCGCGGAGGGGTGTCGCGACCATCCAGGAAGGCATGCACATAGACTTTTTGCAGGCCGGCACGCACGGCCATCGCCAGCATGGCGTGGATGTGCGCTTCGTGGCTATGCACCCCGCCTGGCGACAGCAGGCCGAGGATATGCAGCGCGCCGCCATGCTGTTTGGCCGACGCAATGGCTTGTGACAGCGCCGGGTTGGTGTCGAAGCTGCCGTCCTCGATGGCCAGATCCACTTTGGTCAGGTCCTGATAGACGATGCGGCCGGCACCGATGTTGAGGTGGCCGACCTCGGAGTTGCCCATCTGTCCGTTCGGCAGACCAACATGCAGTTCGGAAGTGTTGATCAGTGTATGCGGGTACTCACGCCACAACCGGTCCCAGTTCGGCTTGCGTGCCTGCGCCACCGCATTGAAATCGGCATCTTCACGATAGCCGAAGCCGTCGAGGATGAGCAGAAGGACAGGGGTCACGGCGGGAGGGATGCGGTCGGTCATGCTGGCTTTTTTTCCAAAATTGTCAGAATATGAGCAGTTGCTAATTTAGCTGCTGCGCGCAAAGCTGGCGCGGGCGCTATTTTAGCCGATTTCACCGGGGCGCACGCCCCACATCCGGGAGGGGAGAACATGGGGAACAAACTGATCGACAGGGATGAAGACATCCTGCTGGCGGCCCAAGCAATGAAAGCCATCGCGCATCCGTTGCGGCTCAAGGTGCTGTGCGTGTTGAGCGACGGCGAACTGAGCGTGCAGGAGATCGTGGACAGCGTCGGCACTTCGCAAAGCAACATCTCGCAACATCTGGGTATCCTGCGCGACAAGGGGGTGCTGACCACGCGCAAGGATGCCAATCGTGTCTATTACCGCATCGGCGACCCGCGCACTGTCAAGCTGGTGGGTATGATGCGCGACGTGTTCTGCTCCATCTGACGTCCATTTGACCGAGTGAATAACTGGGTCTTGTCATGGCATATTAGAATTTGCTAATATGCAAAACATTCAATTCCAGTGAGGTGTGACATGAAGCGTGATTCTGGTTTGTTGCTGGGCCTTTCGGCCGTGATGTTCGCCGCCTCGGTGCAAGCTGCAGAGCCGCTGGCAACCGCCCCGGTGCAATATCGCGAGGTCGAGCAAACCTATAGCATCGACGGCGTGGTCGAGGCGGTACGTCAATCCACTGTGTCGGCGCAGATCTCCGGGCGCGTGAAGGGCATCTTCTTCGATGTGGGCGACCGCGTGAGCCAGGGACAGGTGATCCTCAAGATCGATGAGCGTGAGGCCGAGCAGGCACTGGCTGGCAGCCGCGCGCAACTTTCGCAGGCACAGGCGGCATTGCTGAATGCGCGCCTCAACTATGAGCGTTCGCAAGAGCTGTTCAAGCAGAAATTCATCAGTCAGGCTGCGCTGGACAAGGCCAAGGCGGATTACGAGATGGCCAAGGCACAGGCTGATGCAAGCGAAGCGGGCGCCGAGCAGTCCGCCCTGGCGCAGAGCTATACCTCGGTGATCGCCCCTTACGGCGGGGTGGTCTCGGCCAAGATGGTCGAACTGGGTGAGATGGTGACTGTGGGCAAGCCTTTGATGACAGGTTTCGACCCGTCGCAGATGCGCGTCATCGCCAACGTGCCGCAAGACAAGTTGAAGGACATCGGCGTACATCCGCAGGTGAGTGTGGAGGTGCCGTCGTTGAACCGCTGGATCAAGGCGGCCAGTGTCACCGTGCAGCCGTCGGCCGACCTGCGCACGCATAGCACCCCGGTGCGCGTCGATCTGCCGGCCAATCAATCCAATCTTTATCCCGGCATGTTCGTGCGCACCCATTTCGTGGTGGGCAAGGAGAACAAGATGCTGATCCCGGCCAGTGCGGTGGTGCGCCGCAGCGAAGTGGTGGCCGTGTATGTGGTGGACGACAAGGGCATGCCGCGCCTGCGTCAGGTGCGTCTGGGTGAAGAGAATGCTCAAGGTGAGGTGGAAGTGCTGGCCGGGCTCAATGTAGGTGAGCGCGTGGCGCGTGAAGCCGTCAAGGCCGGCATGGCCGCTTCGGAGATGAAGCGATGAGCATGGGCGTATCTGGACGTATCGCGCGCGTTTTTCTGCATTCGCAGATGACGCCGCTGCTGGCCCTGGTCGCTATGTTGCTCGGCATCTTCGCGGTGGCGGTGACGCCGCGCGAGGAGGAGCCACAGATCAACGTGACCATGGCCAATGTGTTGATCGCCTATCCCGGTGCGTCGGCGCAGGACGTGGCCAATACCGTGGCCACACCGGCCGAGCAGGTGCTGTCGCAGATCGCCGGCGTGGACCATGTGTACTCCGTGTCGCAGCCCGGCATGGCGGTGCTCACCGTGCAGTTCAAAGTGGGCGAGGAACATGTGCCATCGCTGGTCAAACTGTACGACGTGATCCTATCGCATGCCGATTGGTTGCCGACTACTCTGGGCGTAGCGCAACCCATCATCAAGGCCAAGGGGATCGACGATGTGCCGGTGCTGGCGCTGACCTTGTGGCGCGACCAGGCGGCTGGCAATGCCGTGGCGCTGTCGCAGGTGGCACATGCCATCGAGGCTGAACTGAAGCGCGTGCCGGGCACGCGTGAGGTGAGCACTCTGGGTTCCACGCCGCGCGTGGTGCGCGTGCTGCTCGATCCGGAAGCGCTCAATGCGCACCAGCTTTCGGTGCAGGAAGTGCGCGCCGCGTTGCAGGCATCCAATGTTTCGCAGAGTGCCGGCACTTTGGTGCAGAGCAACCGCGAGGTGCTGGTGCAGACAGGTACCTTCCTCAGCGATGCGCGCGAGGTGAGCCAGTTGGTGGTGGGGGTGACCAACGGCAAGCCGGTGTTCCTGCGCGATGTGGCCGAAGTGCGAGACAGTGCCGACCAACCCAAGAGTTATGTCTGGTTGGGCACCGGCGCCGCCGCCGGAGACAAGGGCATCGCTGCGCAAGGTGAATTCGGCGCGGTGACGCTGGCTGTCACCAAGAAGCCGGGCGAGAACGCAGTCGAAGTCGCCGACAAACTGATCCAGCGTATCGACGAGCTGAAGGGCAGCGTGATCCCGGACGATGTGCAGGTGACCGTCACCCGCAACTACGGCGAGACCGCCAACGACAAGGCGATGAAGCTGATCAAGAAGCTGTTCTTCGCCACCTTTGCCGTGGTGGCGCTGGTGTGGTTCGCACTGGGACGGCGCGAAGCGTTCATCGTCGGAGTGGCGGTGCTGCTGACGCTGGCGGTGACGCTGTTCGCTTCCTGGGCTTATGGCTTCACGCTCAACCGGGTGTCGCTGTTCGCACTGATCTTCTCCATCGGCATCCTGGTGGATGACGCCATCGTGGTGGTGGAGAACATCCATCGCCGGCGCGAGCTGGCGCAGCATCAGCCGCTGTCCGAGATCATTCCGGAAGCGGTGGATGAGGTGGGTAGTCCGACAATCCTGGCTACGCTGACCGTGATCGCCGCGCTGTTGCCTATGGCATTCGTCAGCGGTCTGATGGGCCCATACATGAGTCCGATCCCGATCAACGCCAGCATGGGCATGTTGATCTCGCTGGCCATCGCTTTCATCGTCACCCCGTGGCTGGCGCACAAGTTCGCCGGTGCACACCATGCGGTGGTGGCGAACGAGGAAGATACGCCCATCGCGCGCTTCTTCCGGCAGAAGCTCGGTCCGTTCCTGAACAAGGAACATGGCAAAGGTGCGCGTCGCAAACTGTGGCTGGGCATCCTCGCCGGCCTGTTGTTCGCCGTATCGCTGGCGGTGGTCAAGCTGGTGGTGTTGAAGATGCTGCCGTTCGACAACAAGTCGGAGTTCCAGGTGGTGGTGGATATGCCTACCGGCACTGCCGTGGAGCAGACCGCCGGTGTGATGCGCGAGATCGGCACCTATCTGGCGACCGTGCCGGAAGTGACCGACTACCAGGCGTATGCCGGGACGGCCTCGCCCATCAACTTCAACGGTCTGGTGCGTCAGTACTACCTGCGCAGCGCGCCGGAGCAGGGGGATATCCAGGTCAACCTGCAAGACAAGCACAAGCGCGATCGCAGCAGCCATGAGATCGCCACTTCGGTACGCGAACCGATCGAGGCCATCGCGCAGCGCTGGGGTGCCAAGGTCAAAGTGGTCGAGGTGCCGCCCGGACCGCCGGTGATGTCACCCATCGTGGCCGAGATCTACGGCCCCGAATATGCCGGCATGCGCGAAGTGGCGGGCAAGGTGAAGGAACAGTTCAAGGCGACTGCCGACATCGTCGGTATCGACGATACGGTGAGTGAAGCTGCGCCCAAGATGGTGCTGCGCGTGATGCAGAGCAAGGCAGCCTTGCTGGGCGTAGCGCAGCGCGACATCGTGGATGCGGTGCAGATCGCACTCACCGGTCAGGATGTGACGGCGCTGCACGATCTGGATGCCAAATATGCGCCGCCGCTGCGTCTCAGTCTGCCGGTGGAGAAGCGAAGCCGCATCGATGATGTGCTCAAACTCAAGGTGCGCTCGCGCGATGGCGCACTGGTGCCGCTGTCCGAAGTGGTGCAGGTGGTGAAGGCCGAGCGTGACTATCCGATCTATCACAAGGACCTGCTGCCGGTGGTGTATGTCACCGGCGACATGGCTGGCGATCTGGATAGCCCGCTGTATGGCATGTTCGCCATCAATGGCAAGACCTCGGATATGACGCTGAACGAAGGGGGCACGCTGGAGAGCTACTTCTTCCATCAGCCGTCCGATCCCTATGCCGGCTACGCCATGAAATGGGATGGCGAATGGCAGGTCACCTACGAGACTTTCCGCGACATGGGCATCGCCTACGGCGTGGGACTGATCCTGATCTATCTGCTGGTGGTGGCGCAGTTCAAGAGCTACGTCGTGCCGCTGGTGATCATGGCGCCCATCCCGCTCACCGTGATCGGCGTGATGCCGGGTCACGCGCTGTTCGGTGCGCAATTCACCGCCACCTCGATGATCGGCATGATCGCGCTGGCCGGCATCATCGTGCGCAACTCCATCCTGCTGGTGGATTTCATCAACCTGCAGTTGCGCGATGGCATCGACCTGCAACATGCGGTGGTGAATGCGGCTGCGGCGCGCGCCAAGCCCATCCTGCTGACCGGCCTGGCCGCCATGCTGGGTGCGCTGTTCATCCTGGATGACCCGATCTTCAATGGTCTGGCGCTGGCCTTGATCTTCGGCATCCTGGTCTCCACCTTGCTGACGCTGGTAGTGATCCCGGTGTTGTATTACGCCACGTTGTACAAGAAATTCCCTTAAACTGAATCTGAAGGAGTCATGAAATGAATGCAGAACGTATCGTCCGTATCGTCGCCGGTTTCTTTGTGCTGCTGTCGCTTGCACTGGGTGCGCAGGCCAGTCCGCTGTTCGTCAGCGAATACTTCCTGCTGTTCACCGCCTTCGTCGGCCTGAACCTGTTCCAGAGCGGCTTCACGCAGTTCTGCCCCTTGAATAACATCCTGGCCAAACTCGGCGTCAAAGGTTCTTGCTGAAACCAGAACATAGTCCCTCTCTGCGCATGACCCACATCAGTCTGGCCCTGGTCGGCCTGATGTGGGTCTTGCCTTTTTTGTATTACCACCATGCTTATCCCATCACCACCTTCTATCAGGAATGGGGGGCGGCGGTGCTCGGGCTGGGTGCCTTGCCGTTGCTGCTGACGCAGCGTTACTGGCAAGCACCGCAAGTGCCCGGCATCGTATTGCTGCCGGTTGGGCTGATGCTGCTGATGCTGGTGCAGTATCTGCTCGGTGGTGTCGTCCACTTCGATCAGGTGTTGCTGTTGTCGTTGTACCTGATGTTCGCTGCCTTGCTGATGATGCTGGGCGCCCGTCTGCGCGAGGAGTTGGGCTGGCCGCTGCTGGCGACGGTGCTGGCGGCATGCCTGCTGGTCGGCGCCGAACTGAACGCCTTGGCCGGTGTATTGCAGCACTACCGCTGGCATACCTTCCTCGACCCGGTGGTCACGGTGAAAGTGACGCAACAGGTGTTTGGCAACATCGCGCAGCCCAACCATTTCGCCAATTATGTTGCGCTGGGGCTGTTCTCGCTGGGCTTGCTGTGGCAGCGCTTCGCCATGCGCCGCTGGCAGGTCGCGTTGCTAGCGCTGCCGTTGCTGTTCGTGCTGGTGCTGTCCGGCTCGCGCAGCGGTGCGTTGTATCTGTTGGGCGCGTTGGCGCTGGTTTGGTGGTGGCAGCGGCGCTTGCCGGTGTTGCGTCCGATGTTGCGCTACGTCGCCTGGTTGTGCGTCGCGTACATCCTGATGCATGGCGTGGTGCAGCTGCCCTGGTTGCAGGGCAGCACCGGTGCGGTGAGTGCCAGCGACCGGCTATTCAGTCAGGCAGGGACCAGCAGCGTGCGTCTGCATCTGTGGCGCGAAGCGGTGCTGATGTTCGCCGGCGCCCCGCTGCTGGGGACGGGCTTCGGCCAGTTCGCCTACCAGCATCTGCAATTGGCCAGCGAATTGCGCGATCCCTTGGTGGTGGGTTTGTACAACAACGCGCACAACATCGTGATGCAGCTCGCCGCCGAAGGCGGGCTGGCCGGGTTGCTGGCGTTGTGCATCCCCTTGGGCTTATGGGCGCGGCATGCGCTGCGGCGTAGCGAAGAACATGCCCTAGAACGCTGGTGGGCGCTTGCCTTGTTGCTGGTGCTGGCTATCCATTCGCTGCTCGAATATCCGTTGTGGTACCAATATTTCATCGGGATCGCCGCCATCCTGCTCGGGGCGCTGGATGGGCAGGTTTACCGTCTCGAATTGCAGCGTGTCGGCCGCATGACGCTGGCCGTCATCCTGGTCATGGGGGCGCTGTCGTTGTGGAACGCGTGGCAGGCCTATCGGCATCTGGAGCGTTCCATGGTCTATCGCAGTGCTGCCGGACAGGCCGAACAGGCGCGCGACGAACTGTTGGCGGTGCTCGACTATCCCTTGTTCAACGGCTATGCCGAGCTGTTCATCGCGCACATGATGGCGCCGGACGAGGAGCGCCTGGCCGACAAGCTGGCGCTCAACACCCGCGCGCTGCGCTACATCCCTACCGGGACCACCAGCTACCATCAGGCCATGCTGCTGGCCCTGTCCGGCGCTGCCGAGCAGGCCAAGGCGCAGGTGGTCAGGGCGGTGTGGTGTTATCCGATGGCTTACCCGGCGGCACTCGGCGAAATGCAGGCATTGGCTGCGCGGCATCCCGCGCAGATGCAGCCTCTGCTAGAATCTGCGGCCCGGAATTATGAGGAGTATCAACGTGCACTTCCTGCTCGATAACCTGTTCACCGTTTCGATCGCCCTGATCAGCGGCTACATGCTGTTCTGGAGTTATTTCGGCAATCGCATCCTGGGCATCAAGGAAGTGGACACCGCACAGGCCATGAACCTGATCAACCGCGAGGATGCTTTCTTGCTGGATGTGCGGGAGCAGAGCGAATACGACGGCGGCCACATCATCAACAGTCGCCTGATCCCCGCCGGCAAGCTGAAGGATCGCGTGGGCGAGCTGGAGCGCTATCGCGACAAGCCGATCATCGTTGTGTGTCGCAGTGGCAATCGTGCCACGCCCATTGCTTCCTGGCTGGGCAAGCAAGGGTTCGCCAAGACCTATCTGCTGACTGGCGGCGTGCTGGCCTGGCAGAAAGCCAAGCTGCCGTTGCAGAAAAAGAAGTAGGAGCGAGCATGGCCCATATCGTGATGTATTGCACCGAGGTCTGTCCCTACTGCGTGAATGCGGAGCGCCTGCTCAAACAACGTGGCGTGGCGCAGATCGACAAGATCCGCATCGACCTGCAACCGGAACAGCGCCCCATCATGGAGGCGCGCAGCGGCCGCCGCACCGTGCCGCAGATCTTCATCGATGACCGCCACATCGGTGGTTTCGATGACCTGGCCGCGCTGGACCGTGCCGGCGGGCTGCTGCCGTTGCTCAAATAACGAACCGCTCAAGGAAGAGAAATGACCGATAACACATCCGCCCAACAGAACACCGCGCCCATCTTCAACATCGAGAAGCTGTATGTGAAGGACCTGTCGCTGGAGATCCCCAATGCGCCGGCCGTGTTCCTGGTGCGCGAGAATCCGCAGATCGACCTGCAATTGCAGACCAAGGCCGGGCAACTGGAAGAGGGCGTGTTCGATGTCGAGGTGATGGTCACCGTCACCGCCAAGCTGCCGGAGAAGGATCAGGTCATGTTCCTGATCGAAGCCAAGCAAGCCGGCATCTTCCAGGTGCGCAACATGCCGCAGGAAGAGATGGAAGGCATCCTCGCCGTGATGTGCCCGAACATCCTCTATCCCTATCTGCGTGAAGTGGTGTCCGACCTCGCCGTGCGCGGCGGTTTCGCGCCGGTGCTGCTCAATCCCATCAACTTCGACGTGCTCTACCAGCAGCAGAAGCAGCAAGCCCAGGCGCAAGCCGAGGCTGCCGCCACCAAGCACTGATGAGGCGTTTGCTGGCGACGTGGCTGTTGTCCGGCCTGTGCTTCGGTGCACAGGCCGATGACTTCGTGTCGGTCGCGGAGCCGGCCATCCTGTACGACGCCAATTCGCTCAAGGCGAAGAAACTCTACGTGGCTACGCGCTACCTGCCCTTGCAGCAGATGGTGGTGCTGGAAGCCTGGGTCAAGGCGCGCGATTCCACCGGCAAGGTGTTCTGGATTGAGAAGCGCCATCTGAGCAGCAAGCGCTATGTCGTGGTCACAGCGCAAGTGGCCAAGGTCTACAGCAGCTGGACCGACCGCTCGCCGGTGGTCTTCGTCGCGCCACGCCAGCTCGGTCTGGAGTGGCTGGGCAACACCGGCAGCTGGGTCAAGGTCAAACACCGCGACGGTTCCACCGGTTATATCCGCGCGTCCGACGTGTGGGGAGAGTGAGCATGAACATCGCGATACTCGGCGCGGGCGCCTGGGGCACGGCACTGGCCATCAGCCTGGTGGCGCGTCATCAGGTCACCTTGTGGGCGCGCGATGCCGAGCAGGTCGCGGCGATGCGCAGCACGCGGCGCAACCGGCGCTATCTGCCGGATGCCGAGCTGCCGGAGCACCTGCTGCTGGAGCATGACTTGCAGGCGGCCATGTGCACCGCAGAACTGGTGGTGGTGGCGGTGCCGGTGTCCGGTCTGCGCGTTACCCTGCAACAGATCGCCCATCTGCCGGCGCCGGTCGGCGTGGTGTGGTTGTGCAAGGGCTTCGAACTGGAGACCTCGCTGTTGCCGCATCAGATCGTAGAGGAGATCCTGCCGGCGGAATTCCCGCGCGGCGCCTTGACCGGCCCCAGCTTCGCGCAGGAAGTGGCACGCGGTCTGCCGACCGCATTGACCCTGGCCTCTGTCGATGGCGCCTTCGCGCAACGCACGGCCAAGGCGCTGCACCATCCGCGTCTGCGCATCTATTCCAGCACCGATGTGGTGGGTGTCGAGATCGGCGGTGCCATCAAGAACGTGCTCGCCATCGCCGCCGGCATCAGCGACGGCATGCACATGGGCTTGAATGCACGCGCCGCGCTGCTCACGCGCGGACTGGCCGAGATGACCCGTCTCGGGCTGGCCATGGGCGGCAAGGCCGAGACGCTGGGCGGCCTATCCGGCGTGGGCGACCTCATCCTCACCTGTACCGGCGATCTGTCGCGCAACCGTCAGGTCGGTATGCTGCTCGCCCAGCATCGTTCGCTGCCCAGCATCCTCAAGGAACTCGGACATGTCGCGGAAGGCGTCTATACCGCGCGCGAGGTACAGCGGGTGGCGCAGCGTTATGGCGCGGAGATGCCGATCTGTCAGGCGGTCTATCGCGTGCTGTACGAAGGTCTGGATGCCGACAAGGCGGTGGAAGCCTTGCTCAGTCGTGCGCCGGGCGAAGAGTTCGCGGCTACCGGCAAGCATCCCCTCATCAACTGAGCGGCGCGCCGTCGAAGCCGCATTGCCGCCAAGCTTCGAACACGGTCACCGCCACCGCGTTGGACAGGTTCAGGCTGCGGTTGCCTGGACACATCGGCAGACGCAAACGCTGCTCTGCGGTCACCTCGGCCAGCACCTCGGGCGGCAGCCCCCGGCTCTCCGGCCCGAACAGCAGCGCATCCCCATCCTTGAATGCTACCTCGTAAGGTGAGCGCTGACCTTTGGTGGTCAGTGCGAACAAGCGCGGGCGAGCCAGCACCTCCAGGCATCGCGTCAGATCGTCATGCACCTGCATCTCGGCATATTCGTGATAGTCCAGCCCGGCGCGGCGCAGCTGTTTGTCATCCAGCGCGAAACCGAGCGGACGGATGAGGTGCAGACGCGAACCGGTGTTCGCGCACAGGCGGATGACGTTGCCGGTATTGGGCGGTATCTCCGGTTGGAACAGAATGATGTGGAACATGCGAAATGTCTTGAAACGTCTTGTCAGATATAGGGAAAACGGCTAACTTCCGTTCCGTTTGCAGAGCGCGTCGCGGCGTGCGCTGCGCTTTTCATCAGGGGGAATTATGGCGCGTCCGGAAAAAATCCGCCTCGGCGATCTGCTGGTGCAGCAAAAACTCATCTCCAACGAGCAATTGCAGTTCGTGCTGGAACAACAGAAGCGCAGCGGACGCAAGCTGGGGCGCGTGCTGGTCGACAACGGCTTCATCAGCGAAGACCAGATCTCGGAAGCGTTGGCCAAACAGCTCAACATCCCCTACATCAACCTGAAGTACTACAACCCCAACCTCGAAGTGGTGCGTCGCCTGCCCGAGAACCAGGCGCGGCGTTTCCGTGCTCTGGCGCTGGAAGAGCGCAATGGCGCCATCCTCATCGGCATGACCGATCCCACCGATCTGTTCGCCTTCGACGAGATCGCGCGCATCCTCAAGCGCGACATCGATCTGGCGGTGGTCACCGAGGGTCAACTGCTGGAGACCATCGACCGCGTCTATCGCCGCACCGACGAGATCAGCGGTCTGGCGCGCGAGGTGTCCGAAGATCTGGGCGAGGGCTACATCGACTTCGGCGCACTGAGCGACACCGTCGGCGGCGAGGATGCGCCGGTGGTCAAACTGCTGCAGACGATGTTCGAGGATGCGGTGCAGGTCGGCGCGTCCGACGTGCACATCGAACCGCAGGAAACGCGCTTGCAGATCCGCTTTCGTATCGACGGTGCCCTGCACTTGCAGACCGAAGCCGACAACAAGATCGCCAGCGCCATCTCGCTGCGTCTGAAACTGATGTCCGGCCTCGACATCTCCGAGAAGCGTCTGCCGCAGGACGGGCGTTTCAACGTGCGCGTGCGCGAACAGGCGGTGGACGTGCGTATCTCCACCATGCCCACGCAATACGGCGAATCGGTGGTGATGCGTCTGCTCAACCAGAGCGGCAGTTTCCTCACGCTGGACAAACTCGGCATGCCGCCGGCCATGCTCAAACGCTTCCGCGAGATCATCCAGCGCAGCAACGGCATGGTGCTGGTCACCGGACCCACCGGTTCCGGTAAGACCACAACGCTGTATGCCGCACTGGCCGAGATCAACACCATTGACCAGAAGATCATCACCGTGGAAGACCCGGTGGAATATCGCCTGCCCGGCATCAATCAGGTGCAGGTCAACGAGAAGATCGATCTTACCTTCTCGAAGGTGTTGCGCTCCGCCTTGCGTCAGGACCCCGACGTGATCCTGATCGGTGAGATGCGCGATGCCGAGACGGCGCAGATCGGCATGCGCGCCGCCATGACCGGCCACCTGGTGTTCTCCACCCTGCACACGCGCGATTCCGCCGGCACCTTGTTCCGTCTGGTGGATATGGAGGTGCCGAAATACATGGTGGCTTCCTCGGTGCAGTGTGTGCTGGCGCAGCGCCTGTTGCGGCGCGTGTGCGAGAGCTGCCGCGAAGTGCATCAGCCCACGCCGCAAGAGGCGGAATGGTTGCAGGCGGAAGGCGTGGCGCGCGGCGACTGGGGCGAACTGGTGCATGGCCGCGGCTGCTCGCATTGCAATGGCACCGGTTACCATGGCCGCATGGGTGTGTATGAGATGCTGGAGATGACGCAAGACCTGGTGGATGCCGCCGCGCACGCCGAGAACACCCACTTCATGCAGGCGGCGCGCGATCACCTGAAGGGACGCACCTTGCTCGATGCCGCGCTGGCCGAGATGCGTGCCGGTCGCACCAGCATCGCCGAGGTGATGCGCATCAGCAACCAGGTCGAGGATTGAGGTGGCGGTCTACTCCTACAAGGGGCGCAGCAATCGCGGTGGCGAACTGGTGCAGGGCACGCTGGAAGGAGTCGACAGCGGTGCCATCGCCGATCAGTTGCTGAACACCGGCA
This sequence comes from Pseudomonadota bacterium, assembly GCA_021822115.1. The sequence continues at coordinate 1,046 of JAJZSA010000012.1, read as the reverse complement.
TCACCCCGACCGAGATCAAGCTGACGCGCAGCAGCCGCTCCACGCAAGCCAGCTCGATCTCGCTGTGGCAGAAGTTGACGCGGGAGACCAAGGTCTCTCCGCTGGAGCTGATGCTGTTCAGTCGCCAGATGTATACCTTGCTCAAATCCGGCGTGCCCATCATGCGTGCGCTGGCCGGCTTGCAGGAATCCACGCAGAACCCGGCTTTCGCTGCCATGTTGCAAGATTTGCGCGAGAGTCTGGATAGCGGGCGCGAGCTGTCCACCGCGATGCGCCGTCATCCCAAGGTGTTCTCGCCGTTCTACCTGAGCATGGTGCAGGTGGGTGAGATGACCGGCATGCTCGACCAGACCTTCCTGCGTCTGTACGAGCATCTGGAATTCGAGAAGGACATGCGCGAGCGCGTCAAATCGGCGATCCGCTACCCCATGTTCGTGGTCGTCGCCATGGCCATCGCCATCGTCATCGTCAACATCTTCGTGATCCCGGCCTTCGCCAAGGTGTTCGCCGGTTTCCACGCCGAACTGCCGCTGATGACCAGGCTGCTGCTCGGTTTCTCCAACTTCATGGTGAGTTACTGGGCCTTGTTGCTGGCCATGGTGGCCGGTGCCATCGTGGCGTTCCGCGCCTGGATCAACACGACGGACGGCCGCTACAAGTGGGACCGCTACAAATTGCAATTGCCCATCGCCGGCAAGATCATCATGAAAGGCACGCTGGCGCGTTTCGCGCGCAGCCTGGCGCTGTCGTTCAAGAGCGGCATCCCCATCGTGCAGGGACTGAACACCGTGGGCATGGTGGTGGACAACGAATACATGCGCGGCAAGGTGGAGCAGATGCGCGACGGCGTCGAGCGCGGCGAGAGCATCCTGCGCACGGCCAATGCCACCGGCGTGTTCAACCCCACCGTGTTGCAGATGATCGCCGTGGGTGAAGAGACGGGCGACATGGATGGACTCATGTTCGAAGTCGCCGGCATGTACGAGCAAGAAGTGGAGTACGAGATCAAGACCCTCTCCGCACAGATCGAACCCATCATGATCGTG
>JAJZSA010000077.1 GCA_021822115.1 Pseudomonadota bacterium | reverse complement strand
CGATCTAAGCGTTCTCCACCGGGTCCCAGAACCACCAGCCGCCCCAGCCCAGTTCGTAATAGGCCCACCAGCTGCCGAGCGCGATGCCGAAGGTCATGAACACCCAGGCCACCGTGGTCCACGGACGCGACCAGCGCGCCCAGGTGGAATCCAGCTTGCCGCCGAGCAGCGCGGCGATGGCGAAGGCATAGGCGACGGAGAAGCCGACGTACCCCATGTACAGCATGGGCGGGTGGATCACCAGACCGGGGTCTTGCAGCAAGGGGTTGAGGTCGCGGCCGTCCAGCGCGGCGGGCAGCAGACGGTCGAACGGATCGGAGGTGAACAGCATGAACAGCAGGAAACCGACCGAGACCAGGCCCATCACGCCGATCACGCGCGCCACCATCTCCTGCGGCAGGTGCTTGCTGAAGATGGCGACGGCCAGCGTCCACAGGGTGAGGATGAACACCCACAGCAACAGCGAGCCTTCGTGCCCCCCCCACAGTGCCGAGATGCGGTACTGGATGGGCAGTTGCGAATTGGAGTGCTGCGCCACATAGAGCACGGAGAAGTCGTTGGAGATGAACGCGTAGGTCAGGCAGGCAAAGGCGATGCCGACGAAGATGAATTGTCCGACCGTCAGGGTACGGGCGGTGCCCATCAGGATCTGGTTGCCGCGCGCTGCGCCCAGAATGGGCAACACCCCTTGCAACAAGGCGAGGAACAGGGCGACGACGAGGGCGAAATTACCGAGCTCTGGGATCATGTGTCTTCTTCCGGGTTATTTCTTGGTGGCAGAGGCGGCAGCTTCCTGTGCCTCTTTCTTCTTGGCGGCTTCGATCGCCTGCATGGCTTCCGGCGGCATGTAGTTCTCATCGTGCTTGGCCAGTACTTCCTCGGCCACGAACACGTTGTCGGCATTCAGCTTGCCCTGGGCGACCACGCCTTTGCCTTCCTTGAACAGGTCGGGCAGGATGCCCTTGTACAGCACTTCCATGGCGCGCGAGGTATCGGTGATCTTGAAGTGCACGGTGAGACCGTCCTTCTCGCGCTGCACGCTGCCCTCTTCCACCATGCCGCCGATGCGGAAGTTGCGACCTTGCGGCGCTTCCTTGTTGTAGACCTGGGTCGGGGTGAAATACAGGCTGACGTTGTTCTTCAGCGCGAACAGCACCAGACCGACCGCCGCGCCTACCAGGGCGACGCCGATCAAGATCCAGCTCAAACGTTTCTGTCTCGGTGTCATGCTTCATCTCCGCTATCGTTCATCAGACGCAACTGGCGCAAGGCCAGCTTCCTGCGATGCCGCACCATGGCGATCTCGACCAACAGCACCAGCAGCGTCACGCCGTAAGAGCCCCATACATAGAACGCATAACCGTTCATGTAGAAAAATTCACTCACGATTGCACCTCCTTGAGTTCCTTCACCCACTGCGTGCCTGCTTCGCGCTCGAGGATGATGCTGCGCACACGTGACAGGCCAACCGCGATGGCATACAGCCAGCAGGCGACCAGCACGGTGAACATGGACTGCTGCATGGCGACATGCATGCTGGTGCCGGTCATCTTGATGGTCGCGCCCTGATGCAGGGTGTTCCACCACTGCACCGAGTAATAGATGATGGGCACGTTGACCGAACCGACGATGGCGAGCAGTGCGCTGGCCTTGTCGGCGCGACGCGGGTCTTCGATCGAAGCCTGCAAGGCGATGTAACCGAGATAGAGGAACAGCAGGATCAGTTCGGAGGTGAGACGGGCATCCCACACCCACCAGGCGCCCCACATCGGCTTGCCCCACAGTGCGCCGGTCCACAGCGAGATGAAGGCGAACAATGCGCCGGTGGGCGCCAGGGCGGAGGCCATCATGGAAGAGAGGCGGGTCTTGAAGATCAAGCCCAGTGCCGCATAACCGGCCATGATGAGGTAGATGAACATGGACAGGATGGAAGCCGGCACATGGATGAAGATGATGCGGTAGGCCTCGCTCTGCACTGCGTCGGTCGGTGCGACGAAGAAGCCGATGTACAGGCCGACCGCGAACAGCGCCGCAGCGGGCCAGGCGAACCAGGGGATGAGCTTCCCGGCCAGGCCGTAGAAGGTGGAAGGTGCGGAATATTTAAACCAGTTGATCGCCAATCTTCATCACTCCATCGAAATCCGTAACGCCTGGGCTGCCACGAAGGGCGAGAACACCAGGGCAAACAACAGGAACGCCCCGAGCAAGGACAGGTTGGATGTCGCATCCATCCCCCCGCTCACCGCATCCACCGCCCCGGCACCGAAGATCAGCACCGGGATGGTGAGCGGCAACACCAGCAAGGACACCAGCACGCCGCCACCGCGCAAGCCCAAGGTCAATGCAGCACCGACCGCGCCCAGCATGCTCAACACCGGCGTACCCAACAGCAACGCCAGCATCATCACGAAGATGGCATCGGCGGCCATGTCGAACTGCAAGCCCAGCACCGGTGCGATCAGCACCAGCGGCAAGCCGGACAACATCCAGTGCGCGACGATCTTGCCCAGCACCATCATGCTCAGCGATTGAGGCGCCAGCATCATCTGCTCCAGCGTGCCATCCTGATAGTCGGCCGAGAACATGCGCGGCAGCGACAACATCGAAGACAACAGCGCAGCGACCCACAACACCCCCGCCGCCATCTTGCGCAACATGTCCGGCTCCGGCCCCACGCCCAGCGGGAACAGGCTGACCACCATCACGAAGAAGATCAGCGTGGTCAGCACATCCGCGCGGCGACGCATCGCCAGCAGCAAGTCGCGCTTGACCACCAGCAGCAACAGACCGAACAGGGAGAGCCGAGTCATGACAGCAACAACTCCCGCGTCTGCACACCCGCCACCTGCAACGGCTGGTGCGTGGTGAATATCGTCATGCCGCCGTTCGACAGATGTTCGCCGATAAGTTCCTGCATCATGCCTACTGCCCCCACATCGAGTGCGGTCAAGGGCTCGTCCAGCACCCACAGCGGCGCCTGCACCACCAGCAAGCGGCTCAGCGCCACACGGCGACGCTGCCCCTGCGATAACACGCGCACCGGCAGGTGCTCCTTGCGGCGCAATCCCATGCGGCGCAGTGCCTCCAGCGCAGCTTTGTCATCCAGGTGCACGCCGACCAGACCAGCGCTGAGTTGCAGATTCTCCAGCGCGGTCAATTCATCCTTGATCGCATTATGGTGGCCGAGGTAGCACATCTGCGCATGAAAGGCGTCGTCCCACTCCTCCACCTTGCGCCCGCACCAGCGCACCTCGCCCGCCACCGGCTGCACGAAACCGCACAGCGCACGCAACAGCGTAGTCTTGCCTTTGCCGTTCTCACCCTGCACCTGCATCAGCTCGCCGGAAGACAAAGTGAAACCCAGGCCGCTGAACAGGCGATGGTCGCCACGTTCGCAGGCCAGGTCCAGCACTTCCAGTTTGGCGAGTTGTTGCATAAGAGCGGCCGTTCCGGCTCATAAAAGGAACGGCGGATTATATACGATAGCGCCCGGCCGAGGCGCCCTCCCCGCCCGACCACGTGCGATACGGGGACAAACGAAAACGCCGCTCGGGGAGCGGCGTTTCGGACAGCGTGCGATGAATATGATTATTTCGCCTCTTCGCTCGCGAAAGGCTTCATGGTGATGTCGGCACGCGTCTTGGCATCTTCCAGATAGGCCGCCAGCAATGCCTCGCCCGCCACCTTGCGCATCTGTTCCAGGTAACGACCGCGTTTCGCCGCATCGATGTCCTGCACATCCTTGACGGCATCGATACGGGCGATCACATAGCCGCGTTGCGCATCGGCCATCCCGACATAGGCCGGCAGTTTCGACACGTCGGCGTTGAAGATCTGGCGCAACAGCGCGGGATCGAGATCGGAACGCTGGGCACGCGCCAGTTGCATGCCCGACTTCCACACCAGGCGCTCCGCCTTGCCAGCCTGTAAACCAGCGAGCTGTTCCTTGCCAGCTGCCTCGGCTGCTTGCACCGCCTGTTCACGCTGCAACAACTGACGGATGCCCGACGCCACTTCCGCATAGGGACGCAGGCTGGCCGGCTGATGGCTGGTGACGCGGGCAGCCAGCAGGGTATTCGGCTGCACCTCGATGGCGGCGGTGTTGCGCTGATCCTTCACCGCATCGTCCGCGAACACTGCCTGCAACACCTTGTCGCTCCACAATCCTTGCGGCTTCTGATCGCGACTCAGCCAGGTGCCATGCACGACCTTGGCGCCGACCAGCTCGGCTGCCGGTTGCAGGCTGTCGCTCTGCTCATACACGGCATTGCTGAATTTCTCGGCCAGTTCGGCGAAACGGTCGGCCGCCTGCTGTTCACGCAGACGATCTTCGATCATGGCACGCACCTGGCTCAAAGGCTCGACCTTGGCCGGTTCGACTGCGGTCAGCTTGATGATGTGGTAGCCGTAATCGGTTTCGACCAGATCGCTGATCTGACCGGTCTTGAGTGCGAACACCGCCTCGTCGAACGGCTTGACCATGGCGCCGCGCGCGAACATGCCGAGATCGCCACCGTTCGCAGCGGAACCCGGGTCCTGCGAATATTGCTTGGCCAGTGCAGCGAAACGCTCCGGTGCCGCTTTCACCTGGCGCAACAGATCCTCGGCCTTGGCCTTGGCAGCCTGCTTCTCTTCAGCACTCGCCTTGGGGGAGACCGTGATCAGGATATGTGCGGCACGGCGCTGTTCCTGGGTACTGAATTCAGCTTGATGTTCACGATAATAGCCTTCCACCTCGGCAGCCGCCGGTTTGATACCTTCGGCCAACTGCTCGGCGGAGAACACCACATAATCGACTTGCGCGCGCTCGGCTGTCTCAAACTGGCTCGCGTTGCGCTCGTAATAGGCCTTGATGTCCGCATCCGCGACCTGCGCCTGCTTGAGGAAAGCCTCCAACCCGAGTGTTGCCAACGAGACCACGCGCTGCTGTTCGTTGAGACGGATCAGGCGATCAGCCACTTCGTCCGAAGCGCAACCGTTCTGCGCATAGACATCGGTGAGTTCGCGATTCAGCAGGTCGCGCCGCACGCGATATTCGAACGCTGCGGTATTCAAACCCTGGGCACGCAGCGCCGCCTCATAGCGCTTCTTGTCGAAATGACCATCGGTCTGGAATGCGGGGACGCTGGCGATGATTTGCGCCATCTGCGCATCGCTGACCACCAGCCCGACCTTGCCGGCCTCGTCCTGCAGCACATGCTGCAACACCACGCCTTCGAGGATGGAACGTTTGATCTCGGGACGATCGAACAGGGCAGGATCGAAGTTCTCGCCAGCCACTTCTCGCAGACGCTGACGCTGCTGATCCATGGCATCCTCGAACTCGGGCTGGCCGACCTGATAGCCATTCACCGTCGCCAGCGAGGCATCGCCGGAGTGACGGTAGGAATCCACCCCCCACAGTGCGAAAGGCAAAATGATGAGCGCAAGTACGATCTGTACGACGCGTTTCTTTTCATTCACGAAATCGAACATAACACCACCTGTTCCCAAGACCGTGCGCTCGCGCGCCACATATGAAAAAAGGCGAACTTTCGTTCGCCTTTGTTTGGCGGAGTGGACGGGACACTCACCCTCAACAAACTAACCCGTTGAAACATAACAGCCTGTTACATTCCTTTTTAACAAAGTGTCACAAATTCTGTGTGACACCATGTTGTGACACGTGCATTATATATTAGTAACTAAATTACGCGTTTTTATTTAATAAGGGCATCCGGAATTTCTCGTGGAATTCCCTGTTCCTAATTTGCGGCTCGACCGAAAACCCTGTGACAGACTTTCTTCAACTACCAAGCCTGCGTACCACTCAAGTTCAACGCCTCGGCAATCATTATAAAGTCTCTGCTGTTAGCACAAGCACTATATTGGAATGTCCGCATTGTCATTCCAGTTTATATGGCCATGGCTCTGAAGTTCGGCAATGTATGGACTCCCCCGTGCATGGTTACCCAGTCCTCATTGAAGTCGAACGAAAGCGGTATCGCTGCAAGTCTTGCGAAAAAACCTCCTATCAACCACTTCCTGCCATTGATGACAGCCGGAATGCGACATGCAGGTTGGTAGACTACATAAAAGAAAGGGCAATTAATCAGCCATTTGCCAAGTTGGCGCGAGAGGTTGGCGTAGATGAAAAGACGGTACGAGGGATATTCGACTCTGTTGTCGACAACTTCAAGACACAATTTGAAACACCTACAGTTCTAGGCATTGACGATGTTAAGTGCGCTGGAAGTTTCCGAACGATCCTTACAAATCTTGAAAAGCGATCTGTATTCAACCTATTAGATTCGGTTCAATATGAATCCATTTGTACTTTCTTAGACAATCTGCCCAATAAGGAAAAAATTGAGTTTGTCGTTATGGATCCATCTATTACCTTTAGAAAGAGCGTTACGATGGCTCTTCCTAAAGCAAAGATTATTGCTGATAGATGGCATGTCACCAAGACAGCAAATGACGCGATGGAATCTGTTCGCAGGCGCATTTGGAGAACGATGGATCCAAATTCAAAAGAATCATACAAAAATGTCCGCCATAAACTAAAGGTACGGCAAAAGTCACTTTCTGAATCCGAGAAAGCTGATCTTAACGCCCTTCTCTCTATCTCCCCAGACCTATTGTCGGCCTACAACGCCAAAGAGGGGTTTTGCTCCATATATGAGTTTGAAAGCAGAAATCAAGCGGAAGCAGCTGCAACAGCTTGGGAATCCACACTGTCGCCAACAATATCCAAAGACTTCAAGAAATGCACCGAATTGCTAACCCATTGGAATAATGAAATATTTAACTATTTCACACGCCAGGAAACGAATGCATTTACCGAGTCGGCTAATCGGATCTTGAAAGAACTTACAAGAATTGGCCGGGGCTATTCATTCAAGGTCGCGAGAGCTAAATTGCTCTTGAATACGCAAGCCAGGCAGATAACTCAGCAGTCCATACGTAAAAAAATTAAGCGTGAAGTCCCAAGCAGGGAATTTGCACTGGCCTCAAGATCTATTGGGACAACACCAAGTCAGTATGAAGTGGTTGAAGTAATCGTCACTCTGGAATATGGGCCAGATATTAATTGTCTGCTAACTCAGATTAGCAACGGAGACCTGATTTAACGGACAGTTTCAACGCCAAATTCCGGATAGCCGATTAGACACCTGCTTCTCACCCAAAACTCCCACAAGGCCTGAAGCTCGCCATTCATATAGCTGAAGATCACGAGGAGGAAACTGTCCGAGTTTCGGCCATAGTCGCCCTTATGGAATGCGATAAACTATGTCCGCTGTGTCCCATATAACCGTCATATTAGCTTGGAGCGCATAATGGATCGAAAGCAATATTGGGAAGGTGTCTATTCCACGAAATCGCCCCAAGAGGTGAGCTGGTTTCAGAAGCATGCTGATATATCGCTTAAGCTAATTCATGATGCCGGGCTTGGAAAAGATGCCGCCATCATCGACGTTGGAGGTGGAGCCTCGACCCTAGTGGATGATTTGGTAAATGAGGGATACACCGACATCACAATTCTTGATCTATCTTCTGCCGCCCTTGACGTTGCAAAGCGGCGCCTAGGTAAAAGTGCAGACACCGTTCACTGGATGTGCGGCGATATCACTCGTGCAAACTTCCCTACACACTGCCTTGATGTCTGGCATGACCGTGCTGTTTTCCATTTCTTAACTGATCCCGCTGATCGCCAGGCATATATTGACCTTGTTATGCGCGCTATCCGACCTGGCGGGCATGTAATCGTTGCCACCTTTGGAGAAAATGGACCGACCCAATGCAGCGGGCTGCCTGTGATGAGATATAACCCGGAATCTCTGCATAATGAATTTGGTGGCGGGTTTGTTCTCGTTGAACATCAGGAAGAAGTGCATCACACCCCTGCGGGTAAAACACAGCAGTTTATTTATTGCTATTGCCGCAAGGAGAGCCACTGAACACCAAGGCTCGGTGCGAACAACCTTATCCGATAGAAAGTGCAGTGTGATGCGGTTGCTCATAGTGCTTGCCGTCTCAAGCGCAAGGCATTGGCAATCACGGATACGGAGCTGAAGCTCATCGCGGCTGCGGCGATGATGGGCGACAGTAGCAGGCCGAAAACGGGGTACAGCACGCCGGCAGCGACCGGGATGCCGAGCACGTTGTAGGCGAAGGCAAAGAACAGGTTTTGGCGGATGTTGCGCATCGTCGCGCGTGAAAGCCGGACAGCGCGCACGATGCCGCGCAGGTCGCCTTTCAGCAGCGTGATGCCCGCGCTCTCCATCGCCACATCGGTGCCGGTGCCCATGGCTATTCCCACCTGCGCGCGCGCCAGCGCCGGTGCATCGTTGATGCCGTCGCCAGCCATCGCCACAAAACGTCTTTGAGACTGGAGCTGGCTGACGATGGCCGCCTTCTGCTCCGGAAGCACTTCCGCTTCGACGCGATCGATGCCCAGTTTTCCGGCGACGGCATCCGCCGTGGCGCGGTTATCGCCTGTGAGCATGATGACCTGTATGCCTTCCACATGCAGGTCGCGGATCGCATCGGGTGTCGAAGCCTTGATCGGATCGGCGACGCCGAGCAGTCCGGCGGCCTTGCCATCCACGGCGAGCAGCATCACCGTCTGGCCTTCGTTGCGCAATGCCGTGGCACGTTCCGACAAATCTGTTGCGTCCAGCTCCAATGCCTCGAATAGTTTGAGGTTGCCGAGCACTACTTCGCGTCCTTCTACAGTCCCGGTCACACCTTGGCCGGTGTGCGATGCGAAATCCGCCACAGCCGAGAGTGCCAGCTTTCTTGCCTGTGCACCTTCGATGATGGCGGCGGCAAGCGGGTGTTCGCTGGCACGTTCCAGACTGCCTGCGAATCGCAGTATCCCGTCTTCGTCGAATCCGGCAGCCGTCACGACCGAGACCAGTTTCGGTCTACCTTCGGTCAGTGTCCCGGTCTTATCCACCACCAGCGTGTCGATCTTCTCCATCGCTTCCAGCGCCTCGGCGTTTTTGATGAGCACGCCTGCACCAGCCCCACGTCCTGTGCCAACCATGATGGACATCGGTGTGGCCAGGCCCAGCGCACAAGGGCAGGCGATGATGAGCACGGCCACGGCATTGATTATGGCGTGCGCCAGTTGCGGCTCCGGCCCCCACCCCCACCAGATGACGAAGGTGGCTGCGGCGGTCAGCACCACGGCTGGAACGAAGTATCCGGCGACCACGTCTGCTAGGCGCTGGATGGGTGCGCGTGAACGCTGTGCTTCGCTCACCATCTGTACAATCTGCGCGAGCAGGGTGTCCGCGCCCACTCGCTCGGCGCGCATCAGCAGGCTGCCGGTGCCGTTCACCGTCGCGCCGATCAGCGGCATGCCGGCGGTCTTTTCGACGGGGATGGGTTCGCCGGTGACCATGGATTCATCCAGCGAGCTTTTGCCTTCCAGCACTATGCCATCCACCGGCACCTTTTCGCCGGGACGCACGCGCAGCACATCACCGGCCTGTACGTGTTCGAGGGGGATGTCAGTCTCGTTGCCGTTGGCATGCACGATGCGCGCGGTCTTGGGGGCGAGGCCCAGCAGCAGCTTGATCGCGGCGCTGGTCTGGCTGCGTGCGCGTAACTCCATCACCTGGCCCAGCAACACCAGTGCCATGATGACTGCGGCCGCTTCAAAGTAGACCGGCACGGTCCCCATCATGCTGTGCATCACAGGCGGGAACAGGCCGGGCGCGAACATCGCCACCATGCTGTAACCCCATGCGACGCCGACGCCGAGTGCGATCAGGGTGAACATGTTGAGGCTGCGATTGACCAGCGATGCCCAGCCGCGCTGGAAGATTGGCTGCCCACCCCACAGCACGACCGGTGTGGCCAAGGTGAACTCGATCCACTGCACGGTGACCATGGAGAACGATTCCGGCAGTAACTTCGGCAGCAGGTCGGTCAGCATCGCCAGCACGAACACCGGCAAGGCGAGCAAGGCGCTGAACCTGAAGCGGCGCGTCATATCCGTGAGTTCCGCATTGTCCTCGCTGCCGGTGGCCTGACGCGGTTCAAGCGCCATACCGCATTTCGGGCAAGTTCCCGGTTCGTTGCGCACCACTTCAGGGTGCATGGGACAGGTGTATTCCATTGGGGGTGCCGCGACCGGTGTGACTGGCTCAAGCGCCATGCCGCACTTCGGGCAGCTGCCCGGTGCGGGCTGCTTAATTTCGGGATGCATTGGGCAGGTGTATGTCTTCCCTGTTGGGGGCGATGGTGGCATCGCAGGTTGAGGCGCAAGGTAAGCCTGCGGTGCCGCTTGGAATTTATGCAGACAATGCGCGCTGCAGAACAGCCAGTTCTGGCCTGCATGGGTGTGGCGGTGTGGCGTGTCTTCTGCCACGTTCATGCCGCAGACGGGATCAGTTGCCATGAAGT
>JAJZSA010000076.1 GCA_021822115.1 Pseudomonadota bacterium | reverse complement strand
CAAGGGCTATCGCAAAGGCTTGATCCACCAGCTCGATGTCAACCTGCGCCTGGGCACCTATTACATGAAGAGCGTGTACAGCCGCTTCGACGACAACCCGGTGCTGGCTTCCGCTGCGTATAACGCAGGGCCTTCGCGCGCCAACCGCTGGCGCGGCAAGGTGCCACTGGAGGGCGCCATCTATGCCGAGACCATCCCCTTCGACGAAACGCGCGATTACGTGAAGAAGGTGATGAGCAACACCATCTATTACGCCAAGCTGTTCGGCCATCCTTCCGAATCGCTCAAGGAACGCCTGGGCGTGGTGCAACCCAACCAGCCGTCCGGTCCGCGCCCGCATGCCCAGCCGATGTGAGGGGTTGCAGGTCTATTGCGTGGGCGGTGCGGTGCGCGACCGCCTGCTCGGCCTGCCCCTGCAGGACCGTGACTGGGTAGTGGTGGGCAGTACGCCGCAGGAGATGGTGGCGCGCGGCTTCACTCCGGTGGGCGCGGATTTCCCCGTGTTCCTGCATCCCGATACGCATGAGGAATATGCGCTGGCACGCACCGAGCGCAAGACGGCGGCCGGCTACAAGGGCTTCAACATCTACGCCTCGCCCGAGGTCACGCTGGAGCAGGATCTGCTGCGGCGCGACTTCACGGTGAACGCGATGGCCATGGATGCCGACGGCAATCTCATCGATCCGCATGGCGGCCAGTGCGACTTGCAAGCCGGCGTGCTGCGTCATGTCAGCGCGGCCTTCGCCGAAGACCCGGTGCGCATCCTGCGCGGCGCGCGTTTTGCGGCGCGTTTCGATTTCTCCATCGCACCCGAGACACAGGCACTGATGCGCAGCATGGTGGACAACGGCGAAGTGGATGCGCTGGTGGCAGAGCGCGTATGGCAGGAACTGGCGCGCGGCCTGATGGAACGCCATCCCTCGCGCTTCTTCCTCACGCTGCGTCAATGCGGCGCCTTGCAGAAGATCTTGCCGGAAGTGGATGGCCTGTTCGGTGTGCCGCAGCCGGCGCACTACCACCCCGAGATCGATTGCGGCGTGCACGTGATGATGGTGGTGGACGATACCGCCAGACAGGGGCGGCCGCTGGAGGTGCGCTTCGCGGCGCTGGGCCACGACCTGGGCAAGGCCACCACGCCGGAAGACACCCTGCCGCGCCACATCGGCCACGAGCAGCGCAGCGTGGATCTGGTCAAGCAGGTGTGCGAACGCCTGCGCGTGCCGGGCGATTGCCGCGACCTCGCGCTGCTGGTGGCGCAATACCACAGCCATGTGCACAAGGCGCGCGAACTGCGCCCCGACACCCTCGTCAAGGTGTTCGACGCCTGCGACCTGTGGCGCAAACCGGAACGTTTCGAACTCATCCTGCAGACCTGCGAATCCGACGCCCACGGCCGCACCGGCCACGAGCAGGACGCCTACCCGCAAATGGCTTACCTGCAAGCCTGCGCCGCTGCCGCGCGTGCCGTGAATGCCGGTGATATCGCGCGTGCCTGCACCGACAAGAACCTGATCGCCGACAAGGTGCGCGAGGCACGCATCGTGGCGGTGGAGGCGGCCATCGCCGCGTTGCGTGCGGGGTGAAAGCACATTCGGCATTGACGCCATGCGCGGGTGCACTGATACTTCGCCCCGTGCGGCTGCGCCTGATGCGCCGCGCGCTGTCCAACTTCCCGAACGTGCCGTGACCGACAAGAGCCCTGTGATCCGATTGAGCGACCTGCATCTGGACGATGCACGGGCGCTGCTCGAACACGATCCTGCCTTCGTCCTGCCCGATGCGCACGCTGTTCCGGTCGCCTATCTGCAAGCCATCCTCGATGGGCTGTGCGAACTGTCCATGCACGACCCGCTGACCGGGCTGTCCAATCGCCGGCATTTTCTGAGTTTTCTCAGCAAGGAGATCGAATCGGTGGCGCGCTCCGGCGATTCCACCTTGCTGCTGATGCTGGATGTGGACCACTTCAAGAAGGTCAACGACACCTATGGCCACCATGCCGGTGACCTGGTGTTGCAGGCCGTGGCGCGCTGTCTGGAGGCTTGCGTGCGCCCGATGGATACCGTGGCGCGCTACGGCGGCGAAGAATTTGCGGTGATCCTGCCGGACTGCGCACCCTCCTTCGGGCAGGTCGCAGCGGAACGCATCCGCAAGGCGGTGGAAAGCCTCTCCATTCCGGTGTCGCCGGTATTGAACCTGCAGGTGACGGTGAGCATCGGCGGTGCGTTCGCGCCGCTGTGGGTGCGTTCGACCCCTCCGATCTGGGTGGAACGTGCCGATGAACAGTTGTATCGGGCCAAGGCCGCAGGACGCAACCGCGTGTTCATCGAAGCGCAGCAGGAGATCGCGGTCAGTGCCGAAGAGAAGGGCATGCTGTTCGGTCATCTGCTGAGCGGCGACCCGGCGTGGGTGGATGATGGCGCGGCAGACAGTAAGGTATAGGTAGAGCGTGATGAGCGAAGTCGACAAGCCACAACAGGAGCAGGACAGCGCAGCAGCGGAACCGGTGCCGATGAAGGCCTGGCGCAAAGTGATCGCCGTCACCAGCGGCAAGGGCGGCGTGGGCAAGACTTTCGTCTCGGCCAATCTGGCCGCGGCACTGGCCAAACGCGGCCTGCGCGTGCTGGTGCTGGATGCCGACCTCGGCCTCGCCAATCTCGATGTGGTGCTCAACCTGTATCCCAAGATCACCCTGCATGACGTATTCACCGGCAAAGCCAAGCTGGAAGAAGCCATCCTGCAAGCGCCGGGCGGTTTCTCGGTGCTGTTGGCGGGCTCCGGTCTGGTCGAGTATTCGCGTCTGACGCCCGAGGTACGCACCGATTTTCTGCGCATCCTCGAAGAGATCGTGCCGCGCTATGACATCGTGCTGCTGGATACCGGCGCCGGTATCTCCGATGTGGTGCTGTTCGCCGTGTCGCTGGCCTCCGAAGTGCTGCTGGTGGCCACGCCGGAGCCGACCGCGTTGACCGATGCCTATGCCACCATCAAGGTGCTGGCCACACAGCAAAAGCGCCAGGACCTCCGCATCGTCATCAACCAGGCCGCGCGCCAGGGCGACGGCAAGGCCATCGCCGGCCAGCTGCAACAGGTGTTCGATCGTTTCGTGAAGCTGGACGAGGGGCAGGCCATGCGCCTGATCCACATGGGCGACATCCCCGCCGATCCGGCCGTGCGTCAGGCCGTGATGCGCCGCCAGTTGCTGGCGCAGTCCTCGCCGGGCAGCCCCGCCGCGCTGGCCATCGCGCAACTGGCGACCGGCGTCGCCGATGCCGTGGTCGGACGCTGACCATCATCCGCTTCGCATTAGTCATACTTTCTTTGTAACGCCGCTCCCTTCGCGCCGCGTCGTCTGTATTGCAGATGAGCCAGGCTCCGGCTCAGCGAAGTTGCGCAGCGCTGGGTGGAAGTCGGCTTCTCGGCCGAAGCGGAAGTCCATGGTGGACTATCGAGATGTCCGCTTGAGACAGACTTCCAGTCATTCCAGATTATCTTTAAGTCAAGAAAATGGGATATTCATAATCCTGCTATCCAAATTCGAATAAATTGGTTCTGTTGCGGCAAGTGGTTCCCTAGGATGCGTTCCATCGCGGATTTGCGATTGACCATTTCCAAAGGAGCCATTCATGAAACTTTCTTTTCTAGCTGCCACGTTGCTGGCATCGGCGCTCGCGCTGCCGGGCGGCGTTGCATATGCTGCCGAGATTAACCTGCTGAACGTTTCGTACGATCCGACGCGCGAGCTGTATCAGGAATACAACGCGGCATTCGCAAAATACTGGAAACAGAAGGCCGGTGATGATGTCACCGTGAAGCAATCCCACGGCGGCTCCGGCAAACAAGCGCGCGCCATCATCGACGGGCTGGAAGCCGACGTGGCGACTCTGGCACTGGCGGCAGACATCGACGCTCTTCACAGCAAGGCCGGCCTGATTCCCAACGATTGGCAGAAACGGCTGAAGCTAAACAGCGCGCCATACACCTCCACCGTCGTATTCCTGGTGCGCAAGGGCAATCCGAAGCACATCAAGGACTGGGGCGATCTGGTCCGGCCGGGCATTTCGGTGGTGACACCCAACCCCAAGACTTCTGGCGGTGCGCGCTGGAATTACCTGGCGGCCTACGGTTATGCGTTGCAGCAGAACAAAGGCGACCACGCGAAGGCACAGGCATTCGTCAAGAAGCTGTTCGAGAACGTGCCCGTGCTGGATTCCGGCGCGCGCGGTTCACTGACCACCTTCACCGAACGCGGCATCGGCGATGTGTTTCTCTCCTGGGAGAACGAAGCCTTCCTCGCTACCACTTCGCTGGGGCCTGACAAGTTCGATATCGTCGTGCCCAGCCTGAGCATCCTGGCGGAACCGCCGGTGACACTGGTGGACAAGAATGTCGACAAGCACGGAACACGTGAGGTGGCGACCGCTTATCTGGAATATCTCTATTCGCCGGTCGCGCAGGAGATCGCAGCGAAGAACTATTACCGTCCGACCGATGCCGGGATCGCGAAGAAATATGCCAGGCAGTTCCCCAAGGTGAAGCTCATCACCATCGATGAGGCGTTCGGCGGCTGGACCAAGGCGCAGAAGGAACATTTCGCCGACGGCGGCGTGTTCGACCGGATCTACACCAGAAAGTAATCCCCAAGCCACCCGTCCCGCGCAATGGGCGGGTGGCCATCACCCGATACCCCTTATGCATAGGCAGGCAAAGCCTGCCCGGGGGACACTGTTTACTAACGAAAAGGAGTCATACGACATGCAACAGAAACTCATCGCACTCGCTATTGCCACAGCATTCGCCACCCCGGCACTGGCCGACAATGCCAACGTCAACGTATACGGCGTCGCCTATTTGACTGCCGACGCCATCAGCAGCAACGCGACGGGCGCCGTCAGCAAGCTGCGTATCAATTCCAATGCCTCGCGTTTCGGCGTCAAGGGCAGCGAAGACGTGGGTGGCGGCCTGAAGGCGATCTATCAATTCGAAGTGCAGGTGGATGCCGACGGCAGCGGCAGTAACGGTCTGGGCAATGGCACACGCAACAGCGGCGTGGGACTGGAGGGAGATTTCGGCAAAGTGATCTTGGGCATTTGGGATACGCCGTTCAAGTCCGCGCACAACAAGGTCGAGCTGTTCGGCAATACCACTTCCTTCACCGCGCTGAACCTGATCGGCCGCGCCGGTGCATCCAAGAACTTCAACACGCGTTTGAAGAACCAAGTGCAATACTGGTCGCCCAAGGCCGACGGCGTGCAAGGCTCGATTTCTTTTGCACCGGACGAAGCCAAGACCGCCACCACCAACAAGAGCGACCTGACCCTGGCGCTGACTTTCGATCAGGATGCGCTGTATGCCGCAGCCGCCTACGAACGCCGCCCGGATGCAACGACCGCCGGCACGACGGACAGCGGCTTGCGCCTGGTCGGCAAGTACAATCTGGGCGATGCCTGGGTCGGTGCCACCTTCGAGAACTTCAAGGTGAACACCTCCGCCACTGCCAGCTACAGCCAGAACAATCTGGAACTGGTCGGGCAATACAAGCTGGGCGCGGACAAGTTCGCGCTGAGCTTCGCCAAGGCGGGCAAGACCGCCGCCGCCAACAGCGGCGCCACCCAGCTTGCGCTGCGCTATGGTCACGACTTCTCCAAGCGCACCGAACTGTTCGCCGCCTACACCACGCTGAAGAACGATGCGGCGATCAACTACGACCTGAACAGCAGCGGCATCGGCGCGGCGGGCGACACCAAGTCGGTGTTCGGCGCGGGTCTGATCCACTCGTTCTGAGCAAGCGGGCGCGACCATGGCACACCGATACCATTACCTGAACCTGCTGTTGAGCAAGCATCTGTCCCTGCCGCCAAGCGAGTACCGCCTGGCCGACACCGGACAGCAGGGGCTAGTGTGCCATTTCATGGGGTTACAACTGGCCAGCGCATTCCAGCCGGTATTCCGTACGGATGGCAGAATCGTCGGGCATGAAGCCCTGTTGCGTACCGGCCTGGGCGAACACGTCGCGCTGGCCCCCGTGGAGGCTTTTGCTGCTGCGGAGCATGCCAGCAGACTGGTCCAGTTCGACCGGCTGGTGCGTACCGTCCATTTGCTGAACCATATGCGCCACGCCGCCGAGGACGAACTGCTCTTCCTCAAGGTTCATCCGAGATTGCTCGCCCGCGTCGACCACCATGGCCGCACATTCGAGCGCATCCTGCATTACTACTCTGTGCCGCCCTCGCGGGTCGTCATCGAGTTAAATGGCGTTGATGGGATAGCAGATGGCGCGATGAGCCAAGCCATTCGGAACTACCGCGAAATGGGCTATCGCATCGCGATGGATGGCATCGGCATAACGACAACGGAACAGGTGATTATGATGAATCCGGACATCGTCAAGCTGGAAGGCGCAACGATCCGCGCTGCCGAATGTTCTTCTGTAGCCGCGACCGCCTTGATCGGCCTGGTTGGCCAACTGAACGATACGGGGATATGCGTCGGCATAACGGGCATAGAGACCGCCGGGCAATTGCAGCTCGCGCGTCAGTCTGGAGCCGGGCTGATGCAAGGCTTCCAGTTGGGACGGCCTGCTTTTGCCACATCGCGGAAGCCGGCAGGTCTGCCCGCGCAACAGTTCACATGATTTCTCTCCTCCCCGGGTGCAAGTCCCGGCTTCAGCAGGGGCAGGCGACTGCCCCTGTTTTTTATTCCAATAATTGATAAGCAAAGCTGTTCTTATTCTTTCTTGTTTTGCTTCGCGTCAGCTAGATTCACGACATGGCAGCACGGTATGGCGGGCTGTCGAAACGAACTTGGAGATAGCAATGAACAAGACCCTGCATCAGGCTGCCGCAGCGCTGGCCTTCTCGACTGCCCTCGCATTGGGCGCCCACGCCGGAGAAGTGCAGATACTGAATGCGTCTTACGACGTGTCGCGCGAATTCTACAAACAATACAACCCGCTGTTCGTCGAACACTGGAAGAAACAGAGCGGCGACGAGCTGACCGTCAACCAGTCGCACGGCGGCTCCAGCAAGCAGGCACGCGCGGTGGCGGACGGGCTGGAGGCGGATGTGGTGACCATGAATCAGTCCATCGACATCGACAAGATCGCCGCCAAGGGGCTCATCCATACGGACTGGGCCACGCGCCTGCCGAACGAAAGCGCGCCCTTCACTTCCACCTCAGTGATTCTGGTTCGCAAGGGCAACCCCAAGGGCATCAAGGACTGGCGCGACCTGGCCAAGCCCGGCGTGGCGGTCATCATCGCCAATCCCAAAACATCGGGTAACGGTCGCTATGCCTACCTCGCCGCATGGGGCTCGGTCATCAAGCAGGGCGGCACACCGCAGCAGGCGCGTGAACTGGTGAGCGGTATCTTTGCCAACGTGCCTATCCTGGAGACCGGCGGACGCGGTGCGACCACCACCTTCGTGCAACGTGAGATCGGCGATGCGCTGGTGACTTTCGAGAACGAAGTGGGCCTGATCCAGAACGAATACGGCGCGGACAAGTTCGACCTCGTGTATCCCGCAATCAGCGTTGCCGCCGACCTGCCGGTAAGCGTGGTGGACAGCGTGGTGGACAAGCGCGGCACGCGCAAGGTGGCCGAAGCCTATCTGCAATATCTGTATTCGCCGCAGGCGCAAGAGATCGGCGCACAACTGGGGCTGCGTCCGCGCGATGCGAAAGTGGCGAAGAAATATGCCAAAACCTTGCCCAAGCTGAAGCTGTTCCCTGTGTCGGAAGTATTCGGCAGCCTGAACCAGGCCCAGGTCGAGCACTTCAACGACGGCGGCGTGTTCGATCAGTTCTACAACAAGCGATGAGATTGCGGCGGCGCACGGCCGGATAACGGCAGTGCCCACCTATATTCCATTTTCAGCTATTCAAATCAGTTTTAATTGTTTTTGTGGATGAGGGGGCGTCGATAGACTGCGCCTTTATCCAAAATCAGGAATATGTGATGTCTAGTTTCAAAGCCCATAGCGTGCTGCCCGGCTTCAACCTGGCGCTGGGTTTCACGCTGCTTTATCTCTCGCTGATCGTGCTGATCCCGCTATCGGCGCTGTTCGTGAATACGGCAAGCCTGGGCTTGGGCGGGTTCTGGGAAGTGGTCACCGGCGACCGCGTACTGGCTTCGCTCAAGGTGACTTTCCTTGCCTCGTTCGCGGCGGCGGTGGCGAATGCTTTCTTCGGGCTGGTGGTGGCCTGGGTGCTGGTGCGTTACCGCTTTCCCGGCAAGCGCATCGTCGATGCGCTGGTCGATCTGCCGTTCGCGTTGCCCACCGCCGTGGCCGGTATCGTGCTGGCCACGCTGTATGCACCGAACGGTTGGCTCGGCCAGTATTTTGCCGAACTGGGCATCAAGGTGGCTTACACGCCGCTCGGCATCGTGGTCGCGCTGACCTTCATCGGTCTGCCGTTTGTGGTGCGCACGGTGCAACCGGTACTTGAAGATGTGGAGGCGGAAGTGGAAGAGGCTGCGGCCAGTCTGGGCGCGGGGCGCTGGGACGTATTCCGCCGCGTGATCTTTCCGGCCGTTGCGCCCGCTTTGCTGACTGGTTTCTCGCTGGCCTTCGCACGCGCCATCGGCGAGTACGGTTCGGTGATCTTCATTGCGGGCAACATGCCTTACATATCCGAGATCACGCCGTTGCTGATCATCGCCAAGCTGGAGCAATACGACTACGCCGGGGCGACGGCCATCGCACTGGCGATGCTGCTGATCTCGTTCGCCTTGCTGCTGGCGATCAACGGTTTGCAGTGGTGGAGTTCACGTAGAGGAGCAAGATGATGGCTACACAACAAAGAAGAATATCCACCCGTGAATCCAAAGGCGTCACCCTGCTGTTGATCGGCATCGCGCTGGGTTATCTGTTCCTGTTTCTTGGCCTGCCGCTGATCGCGGTGTTCGTCGAGGCTCTGAGCAAGGGCTGGGACTTGTACTGGAAAGCGCTGATAGAGCCGGATGCGCTGTCGGCGGTGAAGCTCACGCTGCTGGTTGCGGCCATCGCGGTGCCGGCCAATCTGGTGTTCGGCATCGCGGCGTCGTGGGCCATCGCCAAGTTCGAGTTCAAGGGCAAGAGCCTGCTGATCACTTTCATCGATCTGCCGTTCGCGGTGAGCCCGGTGGTGTCCGGGTTGATCTATGTGCTGCTGTTCGGTGCGCAGGGCTGGCTCGGGCCGTGGTTGCAGGCACACGACATCAAGCTGATCTTTGCGGTGCCGGGCATCGTGCTGGCGACCATCTTCGTCACTTTCCCGTTCATCGCGCGCGAACTGATCCCGCTGATGCAGGCGCAGGGCAAGGAAGAGGAGGAGGCCGCGGTGTCGCTCGGTGCCACCGGTTGGCAGACATTCTGGCGCGTGACCTTGCCTAACATCAAGTGGGGTCTGCTGTACGGCGTGATCCTGTGCAATGCGCGGGCGATGGGCGAGTTCGGCGCGGTGTCGGTGGTGTCCGGCCACATCCGCGGCATGACCACCACCATGCCCTTGCATGTCGAGATCACCTATAACGAATACAACTTTGTCGCGGCATTCGCCGTGGCCTCGCTGCTGGCCTTGCTGGCACTGGTGACACTGGGCATCAAGTCACTGGTGGAATGGCAGGCCAAACGGTCGGGCGAACCTTTGCATGGAGCACACTAAATGAGCATAAGTATCCAAAACCTGAACAAGCAATTCGGCACCTACAAGGCACTGGATAACATCAATCTGGAGGTGAACAGCGGCGAGTTGCTGGCGCTGCTGGGGCCGTCAGGCTGTGGCAAGACCACGCTGCTGCGCATCATCGGCGGCATGGAACTTGCCGATTCAGGCAATCTGCTGTTCAACGGCGAAGATGTTGAGCAGCGCGATGCGCGCGAACGCAATGTCGGCTTCGTGTTCCAGCACTACGCACTGTTCCGCCACATGACGGTGTTCGAGAACGTCGCCTTCGGTCTGCGCGTGAAGCCCAAGAAGGATCGCCCGGACGAGGCCGAGATCAAGCGCCGAGTGCATGAGTTGTTGAGCTTGGTGCAGCTGGACTGGCTGCATGACCGATATCCGGCACAGCTCTCCGGTGGCCAGCGTCAACGCATCGCTTTGGCGCGCGCGCTCGCCGTCGAGCCGAAGATATTGTTGCTGGACGAGCCGTTCGGCGCGTTGGATGCGCAGGTGCGCAAGGAATTGCGCCGCTGGCTACGCCGCTTGCATGACGAACTGCATATCACCAGCGTATTCGTTACCCACGATCAGGAAGAAGCACTGGAAGTGGCCGACCGGGTGGTGGTGATGAACAAGGGTGTGATCGAACAGGTCGGCACGCCGGACGAGGTGTACGCCGCACCGGCCACGCCGTTCGTGTACCAGTTCATCGGCAACGTGAACCTGTTCCACAGTCGCGACCATGCGCCGTGGACGGAGCAGCAT
>JAJZSA010000075.1 GCA_021822115.1 Pseudomonadota bacterium | reverse complement strand
ATCTAGCGTAGCGGTGACCACCTTGCCGTTACGCTCGGAAGTCTGGATGGCGATCATGCCCTGCGTGCCGCGGCCATGACGAGTGTATTCGGCGATCGGCGTGCGCTTGCCGTAGCCGTTCTCGGTCGCCGTCAGCACCGATTGTTCCTCGTTCTCGGCCACCAGCAACGCGATGACCTTACCGCCCTTGGCCAGGTTCATGCCACGCACGCCGCGCGTCGCACGGCCCATGGCGCGCACATCGTTCTCGTCGAAACGTACCGCTTTGCCTTCGTCGGAGAACAACATCACGTCGTGCTTGCCATCGGTGATGGCGACGCCGATCAGGAAGTCGCCCTCGTCCAGGTTGATGGCGATGATGCCGGCCTTGCGCGGGTTGGCGAAGTCGGACAGTGGGGTCTTCTTCACCGTGCCTTCGCTGGTAGCGAAGAACGCATATTTATCTTCCGAGAACTGCTTCACTGGCAGGATGGCATTGATCTTCTCCCCTGCTTCCAACGGCAACAGGTTGACGATGGGCTTGCCGCGCGAGATGCGCGTACCCTGCGGCACTTCGTAGACCTTGAGCCAGTAAGCTCGGCCACGGTTGGTGAAGCACAGGATGTAATCGTGCGTGTTGGCGATGAACAGCTTCTCGACGAAATCGTCTTCCTTGGTCGACGCCGCCTGCTTGCCGCGGCCGCCACGCTTCTGCGCGCGATATTCGTCCAGCTTCTGCGCCTTCATGTAACCGCCGTGCGACATGGTGACCACCACGTCTTCCGGCGCGATCAGGTCTTCCATGCTGAGGTCTTGCGCATGCGTGATAATCTCGCTGCGGCGCTTGTCGGCGAACTGTGAACGCATGGCGATCAATTCGTCGCCGATGATCTGCGTCACGCGTGCCGGCTTGGCCAGGATATCGAGCAGGTCGGCGATCTTGTCCATCACCTCGCGGTATTCGCCGACGATCTTGTCCTGCTCCAGCCCGGTCAGACGCTGCAGGCGCAGGTCGAGGATGGCTTGTGCCTGCACGTCGGACAGGTAGTAGCCCTTGTCCTTGACCATGCCGAACTCCGGCGCCAACCCTTCCGGACGCGAGGCCGCCTCCACGCGCGACAGCATGTCTTCCACCAGCGAGGAACGCCAGCCGCGCGCCATCAGCTCGCGTTTGGCGTCCGCCGGGGTCGGCGCCGCCTTGATCAGCGCGATGATCTCGTCCACGTTGGACAGCGCCACGGCCAGACCTTCGAGGATATGACCGCGCTCGCGTGCCTTGCGCAGTTCGAAGATGGTACGGCGCGTGACCACTTCGCGGCGGTGGCGCAGGAAGGCTTCGATCACGTCCTTCAGGTTGCACAGCTTGGGCTGGCCGTCGACGATGGCGACCATGTTGATGCCGAAGCTATCCTGCATCTGCGTGGTCTTGTACAGCTTGTTCAGCACCACATCGGCGTTCTCGCCGCGCTTCAGCTCGATCACCGCGCGCATGCCGGATTTGTCCGACTCATCGCGTATCTCGGAGATGCCTTCCAGCGTCTACTCGCGCCACATCTCGCCGATCTTCATCAGCAGGTTGGCCTTGTTCACCTGGTACGGCAACTCGTCGATGATGATGGCCTGACGGTCGCCCTTGCCGATGTCCTCGAAATGGGTACGCGCACGCATCACCACGCGACCGCGACCGGTGCGGTAGCCTTCCTTCACCCCGGCCAAGCCATAAATGAAACCGGCCGTGGGGAAGTCGGGCGCCGGCACCAGCTCGATCAACTGCTCGATATCCATGTCCGGCTCACGCAGCAAGGCCAAGCAGGCGTCGATCACTTCGCCCAGGTTGTGCGGCGGGATATTGGTCGCCATGCCCACCGCGATACCGGCGGAACCGTTCACCAGCAGGTTGGGGAAACGCGCGGGGAACACCAGCGGCTCCTGCTCGGAACCGTCGTAGTTCGGACCGAAATCCACCGTCTCCTTGTCCAGGTCTTCCAGCAGCTGGTGCGCGATCTTCGCCATGCGGATCTCGGTGTAACGCATCGCCGCCGCGTTGTCGCCGTCCACCGAACCGAAGTTGCCCTGGCCGTCCACCAGCATGTAGCGCAGGGAGAAATCCTGCGCCATGCGCACGATGGTGTCGTACACCGCGGTATCCCCGTGCGGATGGTATTTACCGATCACGTCGCCGACGATACGCGCCGATTTCTTGTAGGCGCGGTTCCAGTCGTTGGACAGCTCATGCATCGCGTACAGAACACGGCGATGCACCGGTTTCAGGCCATCGCGCACGTCGGGCAGCGCACGGCCCACGATCACGCTCATCGCATAGTCCAGGTAGGACTTGCGCATCTCTTCTTCAAGGCTGACTGGCAGGGTTTCTTTGGCGAATTGTTGTTCCATGAGCGACCTAAGGAATGAGCCGTAGCGGCGTTGAAAACGAAGGCCGCATTCTAGCACAGCGCTGCCAGCCGCCGCCTATGCGGGCGTCTTGGCCCGCCATCACCGAGCGCTCCCCGGCTCAGTGATGGCCACCCCAACCGTTCACCGAATGACAATAGTCGCAAGGCGTCTCGTTGTGATGGAAAGCGTGGCAACTGTTGCAGGTATGCTTACCCTGCTGCAAAGCATGGTTGAAGGCCCAGCTGGCGATCGTATGGCAGGCATCACATGACGCCATGTAGCCTCGCGCCGCATGACTCGCCGGACGTTGCGCAGCATGGCAGGTAAGGCAAGTCCCCGGCGCCACGCCGGCGTGGTTATAGCTGGCCGGCAGCCATGCCGCGGTCGTATGGCAGTTGTCGCAGGCCAATTGCAGGCGCACACCGGTGTGGTTGGCCGGCACCCCGGTTGAGGCCGCCCCATTGTGACAGGTGGCACAGGCGCCCGGCGCCACGCCGACATGGTTGTAGTGCGCCGGGCTCCAGCCGATGGTCGAGTGGCATTGATCGCAGGTCATGCTGCCCTTCAAACCCGTGTGGCCGGCCGGTTTGCCGGTCGCTTCAACCCCATTATGGCAAGCCGTCGCACACGAGCCCGGCACCACTCCGCCGTGATTGTAGAAGGTGGGATACCAGGCGAAGAATCGATGGCAGGCATCGCAACTGGATGTCGCCTTGAGTACCGTGGTGTGACTGGCCGGCCGTCCGGTCGCCAAGGTCCCGTTGTGGCATTGCTGCGCGCAACTGCCGCTGACGACACCGGTATGATCGAAACGGGCCGGCAGCCATCCCACCGGCCGGTGACACTTCCAGCAGGAATCCTGGAGCATCAGACCCGCACGATGGCTGGCCGGCTTACCGGTGGCAATCCTGCCGTTGTGGCACTCAGTACAGCGATCCGGAGATACGCTCGCATGATCGAAGCGCGCGCCGAGGAAGGTGGTGGTACTGGTATGACAAACCTCACACGGCTCGTTGGTAGGCATATGGGTATCCGGCATCGGCATGGCGACCACCCGCATGCCCTTGCGGTGGCATCCTTCGCAGTTGCGCGGCGTACCGCGGAACATCCCGCCCACATGACAGACCGCACAATCCACCTGGCGATGCGCCCCCGTGAGCGGATAGCCGGTCTTGAAATGTTTGAAGGCGACCTGAGATTCGAATTCCTGCACGCCCGCAGCGACGGCAACGCCTGCCAGACACCCCACCCACAGCAACAGTGCTACCAGCCACCCTTTCACCCCTCAGCCTCCTTATCCGCTAGCAGCCGGCGATTCTACCTCCTCCGACCGGCGCACCGCAGCCCCAGGTCAGTTTGGCGAGCACGGGGAGTTTTGATAAAGTCGCGCCCGACCATCACGAAAGCCGCCACATGTCCAACGCCGATCCGATAGAACTGGAGAAATTCTCGCAACTGGCCCACAAATGGTGGGATCCGAACAGCGAGTTCCGCCCGCTGCACGAGATCAATCCGCTGCGTCTGGACTACATCGACAGCATCGCCGACGTGGCCGGCAAGACCGTGCTGGACGTGGGTTGCGGCGGCGGTATCCTGAGCGAGGCACTGGCTGCGGCCGGTGCCAGCGTGACCGGCATCGACCTGGCCGACAAATCGCTCAGCGTGGCCAAGCTGCACCTGCTGGAAAGTGGCCATCAGGTGGAATACCGCAAGGTGACGGTGGAAGCGCTGGCCGCCGAACGCCCCGGGCATTACGACGTGGTGACCTGCATGGAGATGCTGGAACACGTGCCCGACCCGGCGGCCGTGATCACCGCCTGTGCGACCCTGGTCAAACCCGGCGGCCATGTATTCTTCTCCACACTGAACCGCAATCCGAAATCGTATCTGTACGCCATCATCGGCGCGGAATACGTGCTCAACCTGTTGCCGCGTGGCACGCATGACTACGCCAAGTTCCTCAAGCCTTCCGAACTGGCGCAATGCTGCCGCGACGCCGGTTTGTCGGTGCAGGACCTGACCGGCATGAGCTACAACCCGCTGGACAAGACCTACAAGCTGGGGCGCGATACCAGCGTCAACTACCTGGTGGCCTGCCAACGTGATTGAAGCGGTCCTGTTCGACCTCGACGGCACCTTTGCCGACACCGCGCCCGATCTGGGCGCCGCTCTGAACCACGTACGCAAACTGCGCGACCTGGCACCGCTGCCGCTGGCCACCATCCGCCCGCAGGCTTCGCACGGCGCACGCGGCCTGCTCGAACTCGGGTTGGGCATCACCCCCGAGCACGCGGATTTCGAGGAGATGCGCGCCGCCTTCCTGGCGCATTACGAGGCGCATATCTGCGACCATACGCGCCTGTTCCCCGGCATGGCGGCCTTGGTCGAAGAACTGGAAGAACGTGATCTGCCCTGGGGCATCGTCACCAACAAACCGCACCGCTACACCGTGCCGCTGATGGAACAGCTGGGCTATGCCACGCGCGCCGCCTGCCTGGTGAGCGGCGACACCTGCCCCCAGGCCAAACCGCATCCGACGCCGCTGCTGCATGCCGCGGAACTGATCGGCATCGAACCGGGACGTTGCCTCTATCTAGGTGACGACCTGCGCGACATGCAAGCCGCCAATGGGGCCGGCATGCCCGGCATCATCGCCAGCTATGGTTATCTGACACCCGACGCCGAAACAGCCAGCTGGCAGGCAGCCGGCAGCATCGCTGCCCCCTTCGCGTTATTGCGCTACCTGACGCTGTGAAGCGTCAGGTATGATGCCGCCACCCAGCCCACCCCAGGCAACATGAGCGAGCCGAACAGCAACGAAAACCCCAGCGGACAGGACCAAGGCGTCCAGGAGATCCTGCACAAGGTGATCATCGCCCACCAACAGGCGCTCGCCCTGCTACAGCAGACCGAGGCTGCCTACAGCCGCCTGGTACCGCACCAGCTGCTCAGCCTGCTGCAAGCCAAGAGCGTGGTGGATGTCAAACTGGGTGACCAGGTCGAGCGCAAGATGACCATCCTGTTCTCCGACATCCGCGATTTCACCCCGCTGTCGGAATCGATGACGCCGACCGAAAACTTCGAATTCATCAACTCCTACCTGAGCCAGATGGAACCGGTGATCAGCCGCCATCACGGCATCATCGACAAATACATCGGCGATGCCATCATGGCATTGTTCGAAAAAGGTGCCGACGAAGCGCTGCATGGCGCCATCGACATGCTGGAACGTCTGGGCTATTACAACGCCGGCCGCGCCCGTGCCGGCTACCAACCCATCCACATCGGCATCGGACTCAATACCGGCATGGTGATGATCGGCACCGTGGGCGGCATCAACCGCATGGACAGCACGGTGATCGGCGACGCGGTCAATCTGGCGGCGCGACTGGAAGAGGCCACCAAGACCTACAACACCCCGCTCATCATCAGCCACAACACGCTGTATGACCTGAACGACCCTGGCATCTACCACATCCGCTTCCTCGATCGCATCCGCGTCAAGGGCAAGTCGCAGCCGCTATCGGTCTATGAAGTCTACGACAACGACACGGAAGAGCTACGCAAGCTCAAGGATGAGACGCGCGAGCTGTTCGAACAGGCGGTCGCCTACTACCACCTGAAAGACATCGACCGCGCCATCCGCGCCTTCAAGAACTGCATCGAGACCTGCCCGGACGATCTGTGCGCGCACATCTACCTCAAGCGCTGCTACGAATACCAGGCCACCAGCTATCACCACGGCACCGGCGAACTCGATCTGCTACAGACCTGGAAGGAAGAGTTCAAGACCAACATCCCGGAACTCGATAGCGCGCACCAATCGCTGCTGGAACGCATCAACCTGCATGCCACGCGCATCCGCCAGAACGAGAACGACGATTTCCACGACGTCTACGCCTTCCTCAAGCAGTATTGCGAGACGCTGTTCCCGCAGGAAGAAGCCCAGATGCGCGAGCACGACTACCCCTTCACCGACAGCCATATCCAGGAACACCGGCGTTTCGTCCAGAACTACCGCGACCTGGAACGCCGCATGCAAACCGGCAACGAAGACCCGCGCTATCTGGCATTCCGCACCGAGCTGCTGCTGCTCGACTGGTTCGCCTCGCACGCCACGCGCGCCGACCGCCACTTCGCCCGCCATCTGCACCAGAAGAACGGCCAGTGATTCTGTTATAATCCGCGCCGCTGTAGCACGAACCACCGGGGGCGACTTGGCTTCGACGTGGGTTGCAAAGCAGCGCAGGGCATACCGAGGACCCGCCACCTCGTAAATAAGCTGGAAAGCAAATAGTCGCAAACGACGAAAAGTACGCTCTGGCCGCCTAAGGCTGGATCTCACACCCTGGTGTCCGTGCAGGGGCTCGACGGCGCAAGCCTGAGATGAGTGAGATCATTTACACGGAATCGTGACGCGCAGGGCTACTTTACGCGGCACTAAACTCAAGGTAGCTCGTCCGTCAGCAGCCCGTCGGTTGGCGTCTGCCGGATCAGATCAAATAGCCAGACTAAGTATGTAGAACTGCCTGTAGAGGGCTCGCGGACGGGGGTTCAATTCCCCCCGCCTCCACCAACCAAAACAAAACAGCCACCCTTCGCGGTGGCTTTTTGTTTGTCCCGTCCGTTGTGCATTGCCGCCCTCTGCCGATGCCGGTATAGTCGCCGCACTTCACACGGAACCGGCTCATGGGCCTCCTGGAACTTCCCAACCACAAACTGCGACTGTCCGAATTGCTGGATATGCTGATCACAGACGGCCTGCTCTCCAAAGCGGATGCCGAGGCTTGCGCGGCCGAACGCCGACTGCAACGCAGCGATAGCCACCCGCTGACCCAGATCGCCGAAAAGGGTTTGAAATCGCAAGCAGTGCCGCACCCCGTGTTGACGCTGGAGATGCTCACCGAATGGTTGGCCGGCAAAGCCGGTCTTGAATACGTGCACATCGATCCACTGAAGATCGACTTCTCCGATCTCACCGAACTGATGTCCATCGATTATGCGAACCGCTTCGCCATCATGCCGCTGCGCGTGGAAAAGGGCGAGCTGGTGGTCGCCACGGCGGAACCCTGGTTGCGCGATTGGGAACCGGTGCTGCGTCAGACCTCGCGCAAAAACATCCGCCGCGTGGTGGCAAATCCGCTGGACATCAAGCGCTATCTGGTGGAGTTCTACAACCTGGCGCGCTCGGTGAAGAGCGCGACCAAGGCTTCCCCCGATAAATCCACGCTGGCTTCTTTCGAGCAACTGGTGGAGATGGGCAAGGGCAACCGCCAGTTCGACGCCAACGACCAGCACATTGTGCATATCGTCGACTGGCTGTGGCAATACGCCTTCGACCAGCGCGCTTCGGACATCCATATCGAGCCGCGCCGTGACGTGGGCATCGTGCGTTTCCGCATCGACGGCGTGCTGCATCAGGTGCATCAGTTGCCGATGTCGGTGGTCACCGCGATGACCAGCCGCATCAAGCTGCTGGGGCGCATGGACCTGATGGAGAAACGCCGCCCGCAGGATGGCCGCATCAAGACGCGTACCGAAGCGGGACAGGAGATCGAGTTGCGCCTGTCCACCCTGCCCACCGCTTTCGGCGAAAAGCTGGTGATGCGTATCTTCGACCCCGAGGTACTGGTGCGCGATTTCGCCGAACTGGGCTTCTCCGAGGACGACCGCACGCGCTGGGAGACGATGACCAAGAAACCGCACGGCATCATCCTGGTCACCGGCCCCACCGGTTCCGGCAAGACCACCACACTGTATTCCACGCTCAAGCAACTGGCCACACCCGAGGTCAACGTATGCACGCTGGAAGACCCCATCGAGATGGTGGAGCCCGCCTTCAACCAGATGCAGATACAAGCCGACATCGGCGTGAGCTTCGCCGATGGCGTGCGCGCCTTGATGCGCCAGGATCCGGACATCATCATGGTGGGCGAGATTCGCGACCTGGAGACTGCCGACATGGCGATCCAGGCCGCCCTCACCGGCCACCTGGTACTGTCCACGCTGCATACCAACGATGCCCCCTCCGCCGTCACGCGCCTGCTCGATCTCGGTGTGCCACCCTACCTGCTCAACGCCACCCTGCTCGGCATCATGGCGCAACGTCTGGTGCGCACGCTGTGCCCGCATTGCAAGAAGAGCCATCCCGCCAGCGAGACGGAGCATGCGTTATGGGACAGCCTGGTGTCGCCGTGGAAGGCTGCGCGCCCGCAGACCCTGTATCGTCCGCAAGGCTGCCTGGAATGCCGCATGACCGGCTATGCCGGCCGTATCGGCATCTATGAGATCCTGCTGATGTCGCCGGAACTGCGTAAACTGATCACCAGCGAAACAGACATCGCGGCCTTGCGCGACCAAGCTGGACGCGAAGGCATGAAACCGCTGCGCATCTCCGGGGCACAGAAGGTGTCCGCCGGACTGACCACCATGGAAGAGGTACTAAAGACTGCGCCGCCTTCCGAAAACAATCAATGATAGAAACCACAAGGGAAGACCCATGAGCATCCTGCATCACCTGAACCAGCAGCACGCCATCGAGAACCATGTGCAACTGCGCGAGATCGCCGATGGCGTGATCATCGCCGAAGTCGCCAACCAGCACGCACTGGCCAACATCGCCCTGCAAGGCGCCCATGTCGCCACCTTCCAGCCGCGCGGCGAGGAACCGCTGATCTGGCTGTCGCCCAAGGCCAAGTTCGCGCCGGGCAAATCCATCCGCGGCGGCGTGCCGCTGTGCTGGCCCTGGTTCGGTCCGCACAAGACCGACAGCAGCCTGCCCGGCCACGGCTTCGCACGCACCGTGCCGTGGCAACTGCTGCAGACGCGTGCCAACGAGGATGGCTCCACTTTCCTGCGCTTCGGCCTGATCGAGAGCGACACCACCCGCACCCAATGGCCGCACTCCTGCACCGCGCAACTGGAAGTGACCGTGGGCAAGGCGCTGCGCGTGGAACTCATCACCAGCAACACCGGCAATGCGCCGTTCGAGCTGTCCGAGGCGCTGCACACCTACTTCTACATCAGCGATGTGGGCAACATGAGTATCCGTGGCCTGGAAGGTTGTGACTATCTGGACAAGGTGCAGGATTTCGCCCGCTGCACCCAGCAAGGCCCCATCGTGATCGAGAGCGAAGTGGATCGCGTGTATGTGAATACCGAAGCCGATTGTGTGATCGAGGACAAGGGGCTGAAACGCGCCATCCGCATCGCCAAGCAAGGCAGCAAGTCGACCGTGGTGTGGAACCCGTGGACCGAAAAGGCCGAGAAGATGGGCGACTTCGGCCCGGCCCTGCATCGCGACATGGTCTGCGTGGAGAGCGGCAATGCCTTGGAGAACACGCTCACCGTGCAACCGGGCGAGACGCATCGCCTGGTCGCGGTGTACAGCACTGAGAAGCTGTAAGCCGCTTCCCGTCGCACCCAAACAAAAGAGCCGCTGTAGTGCAGCGGCTCTTTTGTTTGCAACGATGGAAGGGAAGCGGATTAGCTGGCGCGCTTCTTGAACTCGTTGGTGCGGGTGTCGATCTCGATCTTGTCACCGATCTCGATGAACGCCGCCACCGGCAGTTCGTAGCCGGAGCCCTTCAGCTTGGCCGGCTTCATCACTTTGCCGGAAGTATCGCCGCGCACAGCGGGCTCGGTATATTCGACTTCGCGCACGATGGTGGTGGGCAGTTCCACGGAGATGGCCTTGTCGTTATAGAAGGTCACTTCGCACTTGTCTTCCATGCCGTCCATGATGAAGTTCACCACGTCGCCGAGGTTCTCCTTCTCGACTTCGTACTGGTTGTACTCTTCGTCCATGAACACATACATCGGATCAGCGAAGTAGGAATAGGTGCATTCCTTCTTGTCGAGGATGATCTGGTCGAACTTGTCGTCGGCAGAGTAGACCGCTTCGCTGGGCGCATCGGTCAACAGGTTCTTGAATTTGAATTTCACCACCGAACCGCTGCGGCCGGAACGGCTGTATTCACATTTTTGCACCACCAGCGGCTGGTCCTTGACCATCACCACGTTACCGGCGCGGAGTTCTT
>JAJZSA010000074.1 GCA_021822115.1 Pseudomonadota bacterium | reverse complement strand
ACGGCCGGGGGTAGTCCGACGAATATGTTTGAGCACGTGGCCGCGTAGCGGATCGTGCGAGTTTATGAGGAGGCCCGGCCGTTCGAGCAACGCAGGGAACCCCGAAGGGGCGGCGCAGTGGGGTCGCCTTTTCTTTGGCTACTTTTTTTTGGCGAAGCAAAAGAAAGTAGCTTGCTGTCGGGCAACCCCCGACGGTTTTGACTTTGGTTTTGAAGTTACGAGGGAACGCCAAGAGCGCTCCCCCACCCTAGCCCTCCCCCAGAGGGCGAGGGAACTGAAAACAACCCTACCCGCCCCCATACGTATCCGGCACCGTACTCCTCGAAAACCCGCTCCTCGAAAACACACTCCGCGAGAACACCCTCGACTGCGACATGTAGTTCGACAGTTCCTTCTGCGTGTTCATACTGAAGCCGCGGTACAAGTCCATGTCATAGTCGCTCTGTTCGATCAGCTGGATCGCCCGGGCGAGGTCGGCGATGAACTCATCCCAATCCGCGTAGCGCTGTGCCGGGTCTTTCTGCATGGCGCGTTCGACCACGTCGGTGAGCACCTTGGGCAGTGCCTTGCGCCAGGTGTCTATGGGGATAATGGGGAAGTTCAGGATCGCGATGCGGGCGTCGAACTGGTTGTCGGCCTCGAAGCTGTGGTGGCCGGTGAGCAGGCGATACAACACAGCGCCCAGCGAGTAGATGTCGGAGCGCGCATCCAGCGCTTCGCCTTCCAGTTGTTCCGGCGACATATAGGCCAGGCTGCCGGCCACCACGGCGCCCATCTCGCTGACCGGGATGGCGCAGCCGAAGTCGGCGAGTTTGGCCACGCCGTTGGGCATGAGGATGATGTTGCCGGGTTTCACGTCGCGGTGCACCACGCCCATCTCGGCGGCGTATTTCAGCGCCTCGGCCACTTGGGCGGTGACGGAGAGCACCTTGTCCAATGGCAACAGGTTCTCCACTTTGTCATGCCGGTCCAGCGGTTTGCCGTTGATGTATTCCATCACCAGGTAGGCGCCGCTCGGTTCGTCCAGATCGGCATCCAGCACGCGCACGATGTTGCGGTGCTGCATCTTGCGTCCAAGCTCGACCTCGGCGGTGAACATGGCCTTGTGCAGCGGGCTTTGGCTGGCCTTGCGCAACTGCTTGAGCGCGACCGAGGCGTAGGAGCCGTCGCGCAAGGCGAGATAGACGTTGGAAGTGGCGCCCTCGCCGAGTTCGCGCACGATGGAATAGGGGCCGATGCGTAGGGTGTTCGGGCTCACGGCTGGATGTCTGGGCAGCGCATGCTAAAGGATAAGCGACAGCGCCATAGAGTGGCTACGCCGGCATTTAGTTTCCTCGCCGTCCGACCGCTGCCACGGATCACCTGGCCCGCCACAGGCCAGTGGCCTCAGCGGAACACGATGGTCTTGTTGCCGCACACCAACACGCGGTCTTCCACATGGAAGCGCAAGCCGCGCGACAGCACGGTCTTCTCGATGTCGCGCCCGTAGCGCACCAGGTCGTCCACGGTGTCGCCATGGTCGATGCGCACGGTGTCTTGCTCGATGATGGGGCCGGCGTCCAGCTCGTCGGTGACGTAGTGGCAGGTGGCGCCGATCAGCTTCACGCCACGCTGGTAGGCCTGGTGATAAGGCTTGGCGCCGACGAAGGAGGGCAGGAAGCTGTGGTGGATGTTGATGACGCGGCCGGGGAAGCGCTGGCACATCCACGGCGGCAGGATCTGCATGAAGCGCGCCAGCACCATGGTGTCGCC
Organism: Pseudomonadota bacterium; assembly: GCA_021822115.1. The sequence goes on along the minus strand of JAJZSA010000074.1, from coordinate 8,675 downwards.
ACGATATTCCTCGAACAGCGCAGCGATGCGCTGGAACGCGGCTTCCTTTGATGCTGGATCGTTACCTGGCATGTCCACATGCAGGTAGGGGATGCCATGCCATTCGACGAAGCTGCGCAGGTCCTCGTGGTTGGAGATCACGCAAGGGATGTCCACCTGCAACTCGCCGCTGCGCCAGCGATGCAGCAGGTCATCCAGGCAATGGTCCTGCTTGCTCACCAGCACCACCAGGCGCTTCTTGATGGCCGAGTCGGTCAACTGCCAGCTCATGCCGAATTCATCCGCCAGGGCTTTGAACTTGTCGCGGAAGGTCGGCGCATCGAACGGCAGCGAATCGGCGCGGATCTCCTGGCGCATGAAGAAACGCTGCGCCTCCTGCTCGGTGTGGTAGCTCGCCTCGACGATGAAACCGCCATGCTCGGCGATGAAACCGGTGACGGCCGCGATGATGCCGGAACGGTCCGGACAGGAGATGGTGAGGGTGTAGCGACGCAAACTGTTCATGACTGATGCTCCGATGGTCTGGCGCGGATTCTAGCGGATATGGCGGTGTGACGCGCTCAGGAAACTTCCGGCTTGGGCTGGAACGCCTGGCACGGCAGGCCGGACGCTTCCAGCACGTCCAGCATCGGCAGGCGCTGGCTCTTGAAATCCATGGCGCGGCAGCCGTAGCGGAAGCGCGCATCCCAGGTGATGTAGAAATGGCGGCAGCTGTTGCAATGGGGGGCAACGCCCGCCGGCCCGTCAACGCTCGCCATCACCCACCTGTCCGCCGGTGACCACCCGGTTGCGTCCGCCGGCTTTGGCCTGATACAGCGCGCGATCCGCCGCGTTGAGCAGGATGTCAAGGTTGGTCTGCTGTACGCGTTGGGTGGTGACGCCGATCGATATCGTTAAGCGCTGCGGCAGACCGGTTTCGAACACCACGGTCGCCTGTTCGACCGCGAGACGCAGACGCTCGGCGACTTCCTGCGCTTCGTCCAGGTCGGTCTCCGGCAACAGCACGGCGAACTCTTCGCCGCCGACACGGCCGAGGATATCTACGGAACGCAAGGTGTCGCGCATGATGGCCGCCAGCTTCTGCAACACCGTGTCGCCGGCCTTGTGGCCGTAGGTGTCGTTGAACTGCTTGAAGTGGTCGATATCGAGCATGAACACCGAGAGCTGATGGCCATGGCGCTGCGCACGCGCCAGTTCGATCTCGCCCAGCTCCATGAAGTGGCGGCGGTTGTTCAGGCCGGTCAGGTAATCCAGATGGGCCTGTCGTTCGAAGCGTTCTTCCATCGCCTTGCGTTCGGTGATGTCGGTGGAGATGCCGCACAGTCCCCAGATGCGGGAATGATCGCCGTCCTCGTAGATCGGCGTCTTGATCTCCCAGTACACCCGCCGCTGACCGTCCGCTATGTCCACCACCACTTCTTCGGCGGTGTCTTCGCCATGTTCCAGTACGCGCGTATCGATGGCCTGCAGACGCGCCACGGCTTCCGGCGGAAAGAAACGCGTGTCGGAGCTGCCGGCCAATTCTGCAGCGCTGCAACCGAACAGCTCCAGCGTCGGCTTGTTGGCATACACATATTGCCGCTGGCGGTCCTTCATGTAGATGTAGGTGGGGATGCGGTCGAGCGCGAAGCTGAAGCGTTCCGCCTGCTCACGCGCCTGTGCGGCCTGTCGTTCCAGACGATGCTGGCGACGCTGGTAGGCATACATGCCCAGGAGGGAAACCGTCGCCACCGCCACCAGCAACAACGCCTGGATGAACACGTTCTGGCGCCAGGGCTGGTAGAGCACATCGAGGTCGCGACTGACACCCACCAGCAAGGGGATATCCATATGCAGTGTCGGTGGCGCCACGGTACGCACCGCGATCAGGCGCGTCTGGCCCGTGGCATGCGCCAGGCCGCTCATCACGCTGGCCTGCTTGCCGCTGTTGCGATGACGGCTGAAGAATGAATCCGGTTGCGTGATGTTGGCGCCCTGTACCGCTTCGCGTTGTGGCCACATCAGGAACAGCACCCCGCTGCCATGGGCGATGGCATCCCACATGTCCGGTGCATACAGCACCGAATCCATCAGACTGCGGAAGTAGTCGGGATCGAGGGTGGCCGTGACGATACCGCGGAACTCGCCTCGCGGACCAACGATCGCGCGCGTGACATTGATGGCATAGACACCGAGGATGGTCTGGAACGGCGGCGAGACATACAGGGTGGCTGGCTCGGGGTGCGCCTGCACCAGTTTAAAGTAGTCGCGATAGCGCAGATCGGCACCGATCAGATCGGCGCGGTTGGAGGCGACCAGGCGGCCTTGGGCATCGATGATATTGAGGGTGCGGATGCCCGGCATCAGGCGTGCCAGCATCTCGAAATGGGTGCGCAACTCGGGCGTCACCGCATAGCGCTGGTTGCGCGCGAACTCGTCGCGCAATCCTTCCAGCGCCAGGTTGGCGGTGGTCAGGCGGTTTTCCATGTTCTCGGCGATGACCCGCGCCTGCGTCAACAGGCGCTCCTGCTCGCGCCGTTCCAGATTCGCATGTTCCCGATAGAGGTTCACTCCGGCGAAGCCGGCCAGCAACAGCAGGAACGACCCCAGCAGCCACCAGCGTGCGGCAGGAATGTGCAATCTCGATCTCGCTTGGGTCATGGCGGTATCCTCGAATGTGCGCAGGATTGTACGCCGGCCGCCGCCAAAGCGCGCGTCAGCGATACTCGGGAGGTAAAGGCTGCACGGCCACTGTCTTGCCCCATAGCAGCGACATGATGCGCGTGGCGCGCTCGGTCTCGCCGCTGCTATGGAAGGACTCGGCAGGAACGCCGGCGCCAGCCGCAGCCGGCAGTTCGCTGTCGATGCGCCGCTTCAGCTCACGTGCCACGGCAGCGCCGGTATCGATCAGCACGATATCCTCGCCCACCACCTCGCGGATCAGCGGCGCCAGGAAAGGGTAGTGGGTACAGCCGAGCACCAGCGTATCCGCGCCCTGTTGCAGCAGCGGCTCGGTATAGCGTTCGATCAGGCGACGCGCTTCGATACTGCGCAGATCGCCGCGCTCGACCACTTCCACCAGGCCGGGGCAACCCTGGGCGACGAACTTCACGTTGCCGGCATATTTCTCCAGCAGGGCGGCGAAGCGGGCGCTCTCCAGAGTACCCACGGTGGCCAGCACCCCGACCACGCCGCTGCGCGTGGCCGCCGCTGCCGGTTTCACCGCCGGCTCCATGGCCACGATGGGCAGCCCCGGATGCGTGTCGCGCAAGGGACCGGCGGCGGCGGCGGTGGCAGTGTTACAGGCGATGACGATGGCCTGTGCGCCCTGTTGCAGCAGGAAGCGCGTCAGCGCCTGCGAACGGGCTTCGATGTAGGCCGGGGATTTGTCGCCGTAGGGCACGTGGCCGGAATCGGCCACGTAGATCAAGTGTGCATCGGGCAGGGTGGCGCGGATGTGGTGCAGCACCGAGAGGCCACCCACGCCGGAATCGAATACGCCGATGGTGCGAACGCCCTGCGGCATGGTTGGCTCGCGTCAGTTCTCGTCCACACCCTGCGAGTGCAGGTATTCTTCGTAGGTGCCGTGGTAATCGGTCACGCCACGCTCGGAGATCTCGATGATGCGGGTAGCGAGGGAGCTGACGAACTCGCGGTCATGGCTGACGAACACCAGCGTGCCCTTGAACTCCAGCAGCGCGGTGTTGAGCGCCTCGATGGATTCCATGTCCATGTGGTTGGTCGGCTCGTCCATCAGCAGCACGTTGGGGCGTTGCAGCATCAGCTTGCCGAACAGCATGCGGCCTTTCTCGCCGCCGGACAGCACCTTGACGTGCTTCTTCACTTCGTCGCCGCCGAACAGCAGACGGCCCAGCGTGCCGCGCACCACCTGGTCGTCGTCGTTCTCGCCGCGCCAGTCGGTCATCCAGTCGGTGAGCGTCTTGTTGTTGGCGAATTCGTATTCGTGGTCCTGCGCGTAGTAGCCGACATTGGCCTTCTCCGCCCATTTCACGGTGCCGGTATCCGGCTCCAGGTCGCCGGCGAGGATGCGCAGCAGCGTGGATTTACCGATGCCGTTGGGGCCGATGATGGCCACCTTCTCGCCCGCCTCGATGCGGAAGTTGACGTTGGAGAACAGCATGCGGTCGAAACCCTTGGCCATCTTCTGCACTTCGACGGCGGTGCGGTGCAGTTTTTCGCGGTCGTCGAACTCATAGCGGATGAACGGGTACTGGCGGCTGGACGGCTTGAATTCCTCGATCTTGATCTTGTCGATCTGGCGCGCACGCGAGGTGGCCTGACGGGCCTTGGAAGCGTTGGCCGAGAAGCGCGCCACGAAAGCGCGCAATTCGGCGATCTTCTCCTTGGCCTTGGCGTTGTCCGCCGCCTGGCGTTCGCGCGCCTGGGTGGAGGCCAGCATGTAGTCGTCGTAGTTGCCCGGATAGATGGTGATCTTGCCGTAGTCCAGGTCGGCCATGTGGGTGCACACGCTGTTCAGGAAGTGGCGGTCGTGCGAGATGATGACCATGGTGGAGTTGCGCTCGTTCAGCACATGCTCCAGCCAGCGGATGGTGTTGATGTCCAGGTTGTTGGTCGGTTCGTCCAGCAGCAGGATGTCCGGATTGGAGAACAGCGCCTGCGCCAGCAACACGCGCACCTTGAAGCCGGGGGCCACCGCGCTCATCGGGCCGTTGTGCAGGTCGATGGCGATGCCCACCCCGTGCAGCAACTCACCGGCACGCGCCTCGGCGGTGTAACCGTCGAACTCGGCGAAGGTGGCCTCCAGGTCGGCGGCGCGCATGTAGTCCTCTTCCGACGCATCGGGGTTGGCGTAGATCGCATCGCGCTCGGACATCGCCGCCCACATCTCGGCATGCCCCATCATCACCACGTCCAGCACGCGCACATCCTCGTAGGCGAACTGGTCCTGGCGCAGCTTGCCGAGACGCTCGCCGCGATCCAGCATGACCTCGCCCGAGGTCTGCGCCAGATCACCGCCCAGGATCTTCATGAAAGTGGATTTACCGCAGCCGTTGGCGCCGATGAGGCCGTAGCGGTTGCCCTCGCCGAACTTGACGGAGACGTTCTCGAACAACGGCTTGGCGCCGAACTGCATGGTGATGTTTGCGGTGGAAAGCATGGTGTGGCCTTAAAAAAACAAGGCGCGCATTCTAGCATCCCGGACGCCCTCCTTCCCCGGGTTCAGGGGGTTGGTGCCCCTGCGGCCATCCGCTATCCTGTCGCCAATCCGTTCGCCTGATGAGGCCTGCCATCGTTTCCCGCGCGCTTCGCTCGCTCGCCCGCTGTCTCAGTGGGCTTTTGTTTGCCAGCCTGAGCCTGTGCCTGCCCGCCCAGGCTGGCACGGTGCTCGAACTCACCGAGGCTGAATATGCCCGAGCGGACGGCGCCATGCTTCCGGCAAATGCGGTCTGGACGCCGGTACGCCTGCCCGACCTGTGGAGCGAGACCCACCCCGGTTACGGCGGCGATATCTGGTATCGCCTGCACTTCCGGCTGGATGAGGCGCCGCAGGAAGAGTTCGCGGTGCTCCTGCCGCGCCTGTGCATGAACGCGGCGGTCTATCTCAACGGGACGTTCCTCGGTGACGGCGGCCGTTTCGAGGAGCCGGTGGCACGCAACTGGAACCGGCCGCTGCTGTTCCTCGCCCCGCCCAGCCTGTTGCATCCCGGAGAGAACACGCTGCTGTTGCGCATCAACTCGCCGGTCTATTCCCTAGGCAGCCTGTCCACCGTGCAGGTCGGACCGGAGGATGCGCTGCGCCCGGCCTACGAGGAGAAATTCTTCCTGCGCATCACGCTCAACCAGACCGCCACGCTGATCATCGCCGCGATGGGCGTGTTCATGCTGCTGCTCTGGTGGCAGCGGCGACAGGACACGATGTACGGCCTGTTCGGCCTGTCGGCGCTGGTCTGGGCGTTCAATGCCAGCAACCAGTTCCTGCAGACCATCCCCGTCCCCGCCGCGCTGTGGGAACGCCTGATACAGTCCAGCTTCCAGGTGTTTATCGCCTTGCTGATGCTCTCGCTGCTGCGCTTCCTCGGCCTGCACCACCGGCTGCTCGAAAGGATGCTGTGGCTGCTGATGATCGGCTCGCCGCTCAGCATGCTGTTACTGCCGGATGCGTGGGTGACCCCCATCTCGCTGCTCTGGCACTTCATGACGCTGGTATGCAGCCTGGCGGTGATCGGCTACCTGCTGCATGCCACGTTCCGCAAACCGCATTTCGACACCTGGCTGCTGACCGGGGCGCTGGCCACCAATATCGTGCTCGCCGCGCATGACCTGATGCAGCAGGCCGCCATCCTGCGCAACGGCGACAGCCACTGGCTGCACTTCGGCGGCCCGCTGTTCTTCCTGGTGGTGGGCGGCATCATGACCCGGCGCTTCGTGCTGGCGCTCAACCAGTTCGAGCGCCTGAATGCGGACCTCGAACACCGTGTACGCGCCAAACAGGCCGAGCTGGAAGCGCAATTCGCCACCGCGCAAAGCATCGAGAGACAACGCGCCATGCTGGAAGAGCGCAACCGCATCTACCGCGACCTGCACGACGACATGGGCGCCAAACTGCTGGGGCTGGCGATCTCCGCCGAACGGGCGAACCTCGGCAAGGAGGCCGACCTCGCCCGTTCCGCGCTGCAAGACTTGCGCGACGTGGTGTCGCGCGACATGCATGCCGCGACACCGCTCGCCGACCTGCTCGCCGACTGGCGCATGGAGACCGAACAAAGGGTGCGTGCCGCCGGCCTGCAGCTGGAATGGCACTTCCCCGACCGTGAGGCTGGACGCGATGTCAGCCCGGAGGCCGTGCTTCATCTGACGCGCATCCTGCGCGAAGCAGTGACCAACGTACTGCGTCATGCCCAGGCCAACTGCATCCGCATCGACATGCAACTCGACGGCCGCCATTTCTCGTTCAGCGTCGAGGACGACGGCACCGGCCTGCCGCCCCAGACAGAGCCGCATCGCGGCATGAGCAGCATGCAGGCGCGCGCGGCCGCGCTCGGGGCGGAGATCACCTGGCACAGGCTGGAGCGTGGCTGTCGGGTCGCACTGCGCGTACCGCTGGATCACCTCACAAGGGAAGTCGCCCGGCATGAACCCGCGCTATAGACGTCCCACCTTCCTGCTGCTCCTGCTCTGGTTCGCCACCCTTGGGCTATGTGCCGCTGCGGCATGGTCCGCCATGCAGCAATCCTGGCTGGCGCTGCGGCTGGTCGCCGTGGACGGCAAGGTGCTGCTCGCCAGCGACACGCAGGGACGCATCCCGCAAGGGGCGGAGGTGCTGCGCCTCACGGGTGCGGATGGCACCGTATTCGACCTGCATGCTTCAGACCTGCTCGACAACACCGACACCTTCCCCAGTTATGCGCACAAGGAAGAGTTCTTCGCCCGGCAGGACACGTTACACGCGATCCAGGAGTCGGGCACGGTGCACCTGACCTGGCGCGCAGCGGACGGGCAAGCGCAAACCACCGCCATCACGCCGCAGGCGCGCATGCTGTCCAGCCTGTCGTCGATGTTCTGGTTCACACTGGCCGTCGCCAGCCTGTGCCTGCTCATCGCCTGCTGGGTGTTCCTGCTGCGCTCGCAAGAACGGGCAACGCGCATCTTCGCGCTCACCGGCCTGACGTTGTTCGCGGGCTGCATCACCTCGGCCTTGCTCAGCGAACGGGCGCTGGCGCTGGATGCGTGGCGGCTGGAACTGCTGGATACCGGCAATGCGCTGGCCGGCATCCTGTTCGGCGCGACACTGGTCATGCTGTTCCTCAGCTACCCGCGCCTGCTGCTCTCTCCCGCCCGGCAACTCGGGTTGGTTGCGTTCTATCTGCTGTGGTGGCTGATCGACCAGTTGCACCTGCTGCCGAACCCGGACCTCGGCGTGATGAGCACCATCCTGAGCCAGATCTTGCTGATGATGGTCTGCGGCATCGTGCAATGGCGGCGCACTGCCGATGCACCGCTGGAACGCGCGGCCTTGCGCTGGTTCGTGCTGTCGGTGCTGCTAGGTTGCTCGCTGTTCGCCTTCACGAACATGATGCCGCGCCTGTTCGGCCAGCCCGAGCTGCTGATCCAGGGCTATGCCATCGGCTTCTTCCTCATCATGTACCTCGGCATCGCGCTCGGCCTGCGCCGCTACCGCCTGTTCGACATCGATGAATGGGCTTACCGCGTATTGCTGTGGGTGGGAGGTGCCACGCTGGTGATCGCGCTCGACGCGCTGCTGATCGTGGCGGGACTGTCGCTGGGCGTCTCGTTCGGGGTCAGTCTGCTGCTGGGCGGCTGGCTGTATTTCCCGCTGCGGCAATGGTTGTGGCAACGCATGGTCATGCGGCACACGCCGAGTTTCGAGAGCCTGCTGCCCGAGCTTTCGGCGGTCGCTTTCGCACCAGTCCCGGCCGCACAACAGGCGGGATGGGAAGCGCTGCTGCGGCGCATCTACGAACCACTGGAGCTGCACTCAGCAGAGGCGGATGAAGTGCCCGGCATCGGCGAAGACGGCCTGGCCATGGTGGTGCCGGGTTGCGGCGAGCTGCCGCCGCTGCGCCTGCGCCACGCCGGACATGGCGCGCGCCTGTTCTCCTCGCGCGATGCCGCTTTCGCCGCCTCGCTCAGTCAGGCGCTGGAACGCATGCTGGGCGGGCGCCAGAGTTTCGAGCCGGTCTCCGCGCAGGAGC
>JAJZSA010000073.1 GCA_021822115.1 Pseudomonadota bacterium | reverse complement strand
GATACAATTCGCGCCTTCTTTTTTCCTGACCAAGGCGACGCATCATGAGTTTGAACAAGGTTCCTTCCGGCAAAAGCCTCCCCGACGATTTCAACGTCATCATCGAGATCCCGATGCATGGCGAACCTATCAAGTATGAAGTGGACAAGGACTCCGGCGCGATCTTCGTCGACCGCTTCATGAGCACCGCCATGCACTATCCGTGCAACTACGGCTACATCCCGCACACCCTGTCCGACGACGGCGATCCGGTGGACGTGCTGGTGATCACCCCCATCCCCCTGCAGGTCGGTTGCGTGGTGCGCTGCCGTCCGCTGGCAGTGCTGAAGATGGAAGATGAATCCGGCGTGGATGCCAAGCTGCTGGCCGTGCCGGTGGACAAGCTGACCACCGTCTACCGCAACGTCAAGTCGTCCAGCGAACTGCCCGATATCCTGATGAAGCAGATCGAGCATTTCTTCGCACACTACAAGGACCTGGAGCCGAACAAGTGGGTCAAGGTGACCGGCTGGGACAGCATCGAAGAGGCCCGCAAGGAGATCATGGCCGGTGTAGCCAACTACCAGAAGGCCGAAGTCAAGCCGGAATTCTGAGCCTCACAAGGAGAACGAGATGACCGCTCGCATCATCGACGGCAAAGCCATCGCACAGGAAGTGCGCGCAGAATGGAAGACCCGCGCCGACGCCCTCAAGGCGCGCGGCGTGACGCCGGGCCTGGCGGTCATCATCGTCGGCGAAGACCCCGCATCCAAGGTCTATGTAGCCAACAAGGTGAAGGCCTGCGCCGAACTGGGCCTGCACTCCGAGCACATCGCCCTGCCCGCCGACACTTCTGAAGCCGTGCTGCTGGCGAAGATCGACGCGCTGAACAAGGACCCGAAGATCCACGGCATCCTGGTGCAACTGCCGGTACCGAAGCACATCGACAGCGACAAGGTGCTGAATGCCATCGATCCCGAGAAGGATGTGGACGGTTTCCACCCCATCAACGTCGGCGCGCTGGCCACCGGCAACATGCGCTTCGCGCCCTGCACGCCTTACGGTTCACTGGTGCTGCTGCAGAAGAGCGGCGTCTCCATCGAAGGCAAGCATGCCGTGGTGGTGGGACGCAGCAACATCGTCGGCAAGCCGATGGCTCTGCTGTTGTTGCAGCACAATGCCACGGTCACCATCTGCACCTCCAAGACCGTCGATCTCGCCAAGCACACCCGCGATGCCGACATCCTGGTGGTCGCCACCGGTCGCCCGAAGATGATCACCGGCGACATGATCAAACCCGGTGCCGCCGTGATCGACGTCGGCATCAACCGCCTGCCGGACGGCAAACTGTGCGGTGACGTGGATTTCGAATCGGCCAAGGAAGTCGCCGGCTACATCACCCCGGTGCCCGGCGGTGTCGGACCGATGACCATCACCATGCTGGTCGCCAACACCGTGCAGTCGGCCGAACGCGCTGCGCGCTGATCCGCCCTTGTGGACGGCGCCTGTGCGCCGTCTCACCCAGCCTTGCGACTGCTCAAGCTGATGATGAGCACACCCGCCAGCACCAGCGCAGAACCCGCGATCTGCAACAGCGAGATGCTCTCCCCAAGAAACACATACGCCATGTAGATGGTACTGACCGGACCGACGGTGCCGATCAGCGAAGCCTTGCCGGAACCGATGCGGTGAATGGCGAACGACAGCAGGAACACCGGCAGCACCGTGGAGAACAGCGCCATCGCGATCGCGCTCTGATACACCTGCACAGGCAAATCCAGCGCCTCCCACGGGCGCATCACCAGAAACTGCAATACACAAGCTGCACTGGCCACCAACGAGGCGTAAGCCGTGAACCGCAAGGCGCCGATGCGCGCAATGGCATGCCCGGCCCCCACCAGATAGATCGAATAGGACAGCGTACTGGCGAACACCAAGGCTGCGCCGATCAGCACGGCATCGCCTTCGCTCACGCCCACGTCATGCAGGAACACCAGCGCGATACCGGCATAGCTCAAGGCCATCGCCGCAACCACCTTGCGCGTGATGCGCTGCTTGAAGAGCACCGCCGCGAGGATCACCGTCATGGTCGGATATAGGAACAGGATCAGACGTTCGAGACCGGCCGTGATGTATTGCAGGCCGAGGAAGTCCAGATAACTCGACAGGTAATATCCGATCAAGCCCAGCCCCACTACCAGGCCGCGCTCGTGCAGCGTCATCGGCACAGCGTGATGCCGGCGTGCCCAGATCGCCACCCCGATGAAGAACGGGGCCGCGAACACCATGCGCAAGGCCAGCAGGGTCACCGCATCCACATTACCCAGATAAGCCAGCTTGACCAGGATGGCCTTGGCGGAAAAACCGACCGCTGCCAGCAAGGCGAATATGACGCCGAAGAATCTTTCTTGTTGCGTGAAGGTGTTGCTAGAGTTTGGCATGGTGAGACCCTGGGTTAACGGCAGCTACGGGTCTCTGGGGCGGCGACTACGGAAGACCCGCAGACGCCCGATGGAAGATCAATACACGGAAGCGCTGCGCTGATGGACCGATTTGGCCATCCACAGTCGTTCCACGATGCGCGCGGGAGAGAAATGAGCTTGTGCTTGCATGTGGGCGAATATACGGGGCAGCCGAAACGCCGTCAAATTAAGCTGCGTTGGCGGCGTCTTCCACCACGCGCAGGAATTCATCGCCGTACTTCGCCAGCTTGGATTGCCCAACGCCGCTGATCTGTGCCAGTTCGTCCAGCGTCTGTGGCTTGCGGTTGAGGATCTCCAGCAGAGTGCTGTCGTGGAAGATGACATAGGGCGGCACGCCCTGCTCGCGCGCCAGCTCCAAGCGCTTGGCCTTGAGCGCCAGCCATAGCGCTTCTTCGTTGGCCCCCGCGAAGGCTTCACGCAAACGCGCGCCGCGTTCGGCCTTACTGGTCCTGCGTTTCTCGGGGACGGCATCCCGGCGCAACCACACAGCCTGTTCGCCCCTCAGCACGGGACGTGCGGCTTCAGCCAGTTGCAAGCTACCATAGCCTTCGATATCCACGTTGATGAAGCCGGCCGCGACGAGTTGACGATAGACGCTGCTCCATTGCTGCTGCGTCAATTCCAGGCCAATGCCGAAAACCGATAGTTGCTGGTGGTTGAATTGCTCGACCTTGGGCGTGAGCTTGCCCAGCAGCACGTCGATGAGGTGCACGACGCCGAAGCGCTGGCCAGTACGGTAGATGCACGACAGCGCCATCTGCGCGGCCTTGCTGGCGTCCCAGGTGTCCACGGGCGAGAGGCAGTTGTCGCACTCGCCGCAGTTGCCGGGATGTTCCTCGCCGAAGTAGCGCAGGATGGTCTGGTGGCGGCAGGCGGTGGATTCGCAGAAGCCAAGCAGCGCATCGAGCTTTTGCAGCTCCACTCGCTTGCGCTCATCCGGCGCATCGCCGGACAGCAGCATCTGGCGCATGGATACGACATCGCCAAGTCCGTAAGCCATCCACGCATTGGCGGGCAGACCGTCGCGGCCGGCACGGCCGGTTTCCTGATAGTAGCCTTCCATGCTTTTGGGCAGGTCGAGGTGGGCAACGAAACGCACGTTGGGTTTGTCGATGCCCATGCCGAAGGCGACCGTGGCGACCATGATGACGCCTTCTTCGCGCAGGAAGCGTTGCTGGTTCTTGTTGCGCACAGCGGCATCCAGCCCGGCGTGATACGGCAAGGCATCCCACCCTTGCTCTTTCAGCCAGGCGGCAGTCTCTTCCACCTTCTTGCGCGAAAGGCAATAGACGATACCGGCGTCATGCGGATGTTCGCTTTCAAGGAATGCCTGTAATTGCTTGCGCGCATTGTCCTTGAGTGCGACGCGGTAGCGGATGTTGGGGCGGTCGAAACTGGAGACGAACTGCTGCGCCCGCTCCAGCGCCAGCCGTTCGACGATCTCGCTACGCGTCGGCGCATCCGCAGTGGCAGTGAGCGCGATACGCGGCACCGCGGGAAAGCGTTCGTGCAGGATGGTGAGCTGGCGATATTCGGGCCGGAAATCATGGCCCCATTGCGACACGCAGTGCGCCTCGTCGATGGCGAACAGGGCGATACCTTTGTCTTGCACCAATCCTTCCAGCCGTTCGAGGAAGCCTTCGGTCATCAGTCGTTCCGGCGCGACATACAACAGCTTCAATTCACCCCGATGCAGTTGGCGGAAAACCTCGCGTGCCGCCTCGGCATCCAGGCTGGAATTCAGGAACGCAGCCGCCACGCCCAATTGTTTGAGCGCATCCACCTGGTCCTGCATCAGCGCGATCAACGGCGACACCACGATGCCGACACCGGGGCGCAGCAAAGCGGGGATCTGGTAGCACAGCGATTTGCCACCGCCGGTGGGCATCAGCACCAGCGCATCGCCGCCCGCCACGACATGTTCGACGATGGCCTGCTGCTCACCGCGGAAGGCGGTGTAACCGAAGATGTCGCGCAGGATATGCGCCGGGCTGGTGGGATTCATGGGGGCATCGCAATGAGGGTGCGCGATTATCCCGCACATCTCCCGCCAGAGACAGTGGCGTAATACGGCGATGGTATGATGCGGGACAGTTTCTTCCGTCTACAAGGAGCCTCATGAGCCTGCGCACCGTCACCACCCAGCCCTTCCCCGATCAGAAGCCCGGCACCTCCGGCCTGCGCAAGAAAGTGCCGGTGTTCCAGCAAACACACTACCTGGAGAATTTCGTCCAGAGCATCTTCGACAGCGTCAACGCCCCGCAGGGTGCGACGCTGGTACTGGGCGGCGACGGTCGTTATTACAACCGCACGGCGATCCAGACCATCCTCAAGATGGCAGCCGCCAATGGCTACGGCAAAGTGCTGGTGGGACGCGACGGTATCCTGTCCACCCCGGCAGCCTCGTGCGTAATCCGCAAATATCAGGCGTTCGGCGGCATCATCCTGTCCGCCAGTCACAATCCCGGCGGACCGCAAGAGGACTTCGGCATCAAGTTCAACAGCAGCAACGGCGGCCCCGCGACCGAGTCGGTGACCGAGGCGATCTTCGCGCGCAGCAAAACGATCGCGCAATATCGCATCCTCGACGCAGCGGATGTCGCACTCGACCACCTCGGCGACAGCATGCTGGGCGACATGCGGGTGCAGGTGATCGATCCGGTGAACGATTACGCCGAGCTGATGGAATCGTTGTTCGACTTCTCGGCGATCCGTGCGCTGCTGAAGAGCGGCTTCAAGATCAAGTTCGATGCGATGCACGCGGTGAACGGCCCGTATGCCCGCGAGATCCTCGAGCAGCGTCTTGGCGCCTCCGCGGGCAGTGTGATGAATGCCGTGCCGCTGGAAGATTTCGGCGGCGGCCATCCCGACCCCAACCTGACCTATGCGCATGATCTGGTTGAGATCATGTATGGCGCGGAGGCTCCGGACTTCGGTGCAGCTTCGGATGGCGACGGCGACCGCAACATGATCCTGGGCAAGCATTTCTTTGTGACGCCTTCCGACAGCCTTGCGCTGCTCGCCGCCAATGCCACACTGGTACCCGGTTATGCTAAAGGCCTGGCAGGCGTGGCTCGTTCGATGCCGACCAGCGCCGCCGTGGATCGCGTAGCCCAGGCACTGCACATCCATTGTTACGAGACGCCGACCGGCTGGAAGTTCTTCGGCAACCTGATGGATGCCGGCAAAGTGACGTTATGCGGCGAAGAGAGCTTCGGCACCGGCTCTAGCCATGTACGCGAGAAGGACGGTCTGTGGGCAGTGCTGTTCTGGCTGAACATCCTTGCGGTGCGCAAACAAGCGGTGGAAGAAATCGTGCGCGAACACTGGGCGAAATATGGCCGCAATTTCTATTCGCGCTACGACTATGAAGGCTTGCCGACCGAGGCAGCCAACGGCGTGATGCAACATCTGCGCGACAGCTTCGCCCGTCTGTCGGGCAGCAGCTTCAGCCACTATACGGTGCAGACTTGCGACGACTTCAGCTACACCGATCCAGTGGATGGCAGCCTCAGCAAAGGCCAAGGTATCCGCATCCTGTTCGCGGATGGCTCACGCATCATCTATCGCCTGTCCGGCACCGGCACTGAAGGTGCGACCTTGCGCGTGTATCTGGAAGCGTTCGAAGCCAATGCGGCACGCCACCATCTGGATGCACAGGAAGCCCTGGCTCCGCTGATCAGCATCGCCTTACAGATTTCGGAATTGCAGGACAGAACCGGACGCGAGCGTCCGACGGTCATCACTTGATCGGTTCAGCTGGTGTGGCGGGCACAGCAGAAGTCGCGGTGGCCGTCTCGCCGATGACCTGGAAGAACACCTCGCCCTGCTTGACCATACCGAGCTCGCTGCGCGCGCGCTCTTCGAGCGAGTCACTGCCAGCTTTCAGATCGCGCACATCCGCCTCCACCACAGCATTGCGCTGACGTAGCACTTCGTTGGCGGCTTTCTGTGCTTCGAGCTGGTGATTGTTGTCCCACACCTTCAGCCAGCTCCCCTTCCCCAGCCAGAGCGGATATTGCAGCAGCAGGAGAAGGGCAAGCAGGATGTAGGTGACCGGACGCATCAGCCTAACTGGTAATAAGCCTCGCGACCTGGGTAGGAAGCGCTGTCACCGAGGTCTTCTTCGATGCGCAGCAGCTGGTTGTATTTCGCCATGCGATCGGAGCGCGACAGCGAACCGGTCTTGATCTGCAAGGCATTGGTCGCCACTGCCAGGTCGGCGATGGTCGAATCTTCAGTCTCGCCGGAACGGTGCGAGATCACTGCAGTGTAACCAGCGCGCTTGGCCATCTCGATGGCGGCAAAGGTCTCGGTCAGAGTCCCGATCTGGTTGACCTTGATCAGGATGGAGTTGGCGATGCCGCGCTTGATGCCCTCTTTCAGGATCTTCGTGTTGGTCACGAACACGTCATCACCCACCAGCTGGATCTGCTTGCCGAGGCGGTCGGTCAACGCCTTCCAGCCGTCCCAGTCATGCTCGCTCATGCCGTCTTCCAGCGTGATGACCGGATACTTGTCCACCCAGGCAGCATACATATCGATCATTTGCGCAGCGGTCAGGGTCAGACCATCGGCTTTCAGGTAATACATGCCATCCTTGTAGAACTCGGAAGCGGCAGCATCGATACCGATGGCCACATCGGCACCCGGCACATAACCGGCGGCTTCGATGGCTTCGACGATGACTTTCAACGCACCTTCGTTGGAACCCAGGGACGGCGCGAAACCGCCTTCATCACCGACGGTGGTGGTATAGCCACGGTCATGCAGGATCTTCTTCAGCGCGTGGAACACTTCCGCGCCGCAACGCAGTGCTTCGCGGAAGCTCTGTGCGCCAACGGGAATGATCATGAATTCCTGGATATCGGCACCGCCGGTGGCATGCGCGCCGCCGTTGATGATGTTCATCATCGGCACCGGCATCTCCATGCGGGCGGCACCGCCGAGATAGCGATATAGCGGCAATCCGCTCTCTTCCGCTGCAGCACGCGCCACCGCCATGGAAACGGCGAGGATGGCGTTGGCACCGAGACGGGACTTGGTGTCGGTACCGTCCAGTTCGATCATGGTCTGGTCGATGAAAGCCTGGTTCTCCGCATCCAGGCCGATGATCGCTTCAGCGATCTCGGTGTTCACGTTCTCGACTGCTTTCAATACGCCCTTGCCCAGATAACGCTGTTTGTCACCATCGCGCAGTTCGATAGCCTCCTTCTCTCCGGTGGAAGCGCCGGACGGCACGGCCGCACGGCCCATCACACCGGATTCCAGCAACACATCCGCTTCTACAGTCGGGTTCCCGCGGGAATCCAGGATCTCACGCGCTACGACATCAACGATTGCACTCATTCTTCTCTCTCTTCTCTCTCACACACTTTTCAGATTAACGTTCTCTTCGATGAACCCCTGCTGCTTCACCAAGGCGTCGATCGCCTTCAGCGTCTGCAACAATTCTTTCAGATGCCCCAAGGGAAACGCATTGGGACCATCCGACAAAGCCTTGGCCGGGTCGGGATGCGTTTCCATGAACACCCCAGCCACACCGGCTGCCACCGCTGCACGCGCCAACACAGGAACGAACTCACGCTGACCACCACTCGCCGTACCTTGCCCCCCCGGCAGTTGCACGGAATGCGTGGCATCGAACACGACCGGACAACCCGTGTTGCGCATCACCGCCAGCGAGCGCATATCCGATACCAGGTTGTTGTAGCCGAACGAAGCACCGCGCTCGCACACCATGATGTTGTCGGCACCGCTCACCTCGCGCGCCTTGTCCACCACGTTCTTCATATCCCACGGCGACAAGAATTGCCCCTTCTTGATGTTCACCGGCTTGCCGGACTTGGCCACTGCATGGATGAAGTCGGTCTGGCGGCACAGGAAGGCCGGGGTCTGCAACACATCGACCACCGCAGCGACCGGAGCGATCTCATCTTCGGTATGCACATCGGTCAACACCGGCACACCAATCTGCTCCTTGACCTTCTGCAGGATCTTAAGACCCGCCTCCATGCCAAAACCTCGGAAGGACTTTCCGGAACTGCGATTCGCCTTGTCGTACGAAGATTTGTAGATGAAGTTTATCTGCAATTCATTGCAGATCTCTTTCAGCTTGCCCGCGGTATCGAGCGCCATCTGTTCGGACTCGATCACACAAGGACCGGCGATCAGGAACAGCGGTTTATCGAGGCCTGCCTCGAAGCCACAAAGCTTCATATCGCTTCCTTATGTTTCACAGCAGCCTCGACATACGCCTTGAACAACGGATGCCCATCGCGCGGCGTGGAGGTGAATTCGGGATGGAACTGCACCCCCACGAACCACGGATGCATGCTCTGCGGCAACTCCATCATCTCCGGCAAATCCTCCGAGGGGGTACGCGCGGAGATGATCAGGCCAGCCTGTTCCAAAACAGGCACATAATGATTATTCACTTCATAGCGATGACGATGGCGCTCGTTCACCTCATTGCCATAGATACCTTGTGCCATCGTGCCGGACTTGATAGGACAGCGCTGGGAACCCAGACGCATGGTGCCGCCCAAGTCCGAATCGGCGCTACGCTTGGCGACCTTGCCATCGCGGTCCAGCCACTCGGTGATCAAGGCGACGACCGGATGTTCTGTCTCGAGGTCGAATTCGGTACTGTTGGCATCCTGCATGCCCGCCACATGGCGTGCGTATTCGATCACAGCCAACTGCATACCCAAGCAAATGCCCAGATACGGAATCTTGTGCTCGCGCGCAAATTTGATCGCAGCGATCTTTCCTTCCGTACCGCGCTTGCCGAAACCGCCCGGCACCAGAATCGCATCCAGCTGCTGCAAGCATCCGGTACCTGTCGCTTCGATATCCTCGGAGTCGAGATATTGGATGTTCACGCGAGTCGAGGTATGGATACCGGCGTGCTTCAAGGCCTCAATCAGTGATTTGTACGATTCGGTCAGTTCGACATATTTGCCGACCATACCGATGGTAATCTCGTGGCGCGGGCTTTCTTGTGCAGCGACCAGCTTCTGCCAGACAGAAAGATCGGCCGGTGCCGCCTGTAACGCGAGTTCATCACAGACGATGCGATCCAGGCCCTGCTCATGCAATACCTGCGGGATCTTGTAGATGCTATCTACATCCCACATCGAGATGACACCTTCTTCGCGCACATTGGCGAACAACGAGATCTTTGCGCGCTCATCGTCCGGGATACGACGATCCGCACGACACAACAGTGCGGTCGGGAAGATGCCGATCTCGCGCAGCTTCTGTACGCTATGCTGAGTCGGTTTGGTCTTCAGTTCGCCGGCCGTCGCAATATAGGGCACCAAAGTGAGATGGACATATGCCACCTGATTGCGCCCCAGACGCAATCCCATCTGACGAGCTGCTTCCAGGAACGGCAAGGATTCAATGTCACCTACCGTACCGCCGATCTCGACGATCGCCACATCCGCCTTGCCATCGTGCGATGCAGCAGCACCGCGCTCAACGAATGCCTGAATCTCGTTGGTGATATGCGGAATCACCTGCACCGTCTTGCCCAGATATTCGCCGCGACGCTCCTTGCGGATCACGCTCTCGTAGATCTGACCAGTCGTGAAGTTGTTGGCCTTGCGCATCTTGGCCGAAATGAACCGCTCGTAATGCCCCAGATCCAGATCAGTCTCGGCACCATCTTCGGTGACGAACACCTCTCCATGCTGAAAAGGACTCATCGTGCCGGGATCCACGTTGATATAGGGATCCAGCTTGAGCATGGTAACTTTAAGACCGCGCGACTCCAAGATAGCCGCAAGTGAAGCGGCGGCGATGCCTTTTCCCAAGGAAGAGACAACGCCGCCGGTAATAAAGATGTATTTTGTCATGGCCCGCAATTGTATCTTAATTCGCTTTTACTCTCAAAACGTAACGCAAAGAGTGAAAAGGCCTATTCGTTGTTGACATCAAATGGTGCGCAATAAAAAACCCCACCTATGAGAGGTGGGGTGATTTATAAACAACGAAGCCCTCACGAGGAGGGCTAGGTTGATTTGTAAGGAGTCTGACGATGACCTACTTTCACATGGGTAATCCACACTATC
>JAJZSA010000011.1 GCA_021822115.1 Pseudomonadota bacterium | reverse complement strand
GCCTCTTGCGGTGCACATGCCGGTGAGGTGCATAAGCATGCGCATGCCGCCAAGCATGCCCCGACAGCGATGCATTACACCCCTTATCACCCCGATCTCGAGCGCAGCTCGGCGCCTGCCGTTCTGCTGGCGCCACAGCCCGCCGTCGCCGACCAGCCTGCGACCGGACGCGATCAGGCCCAGCAACGCTTGGTCGTGGTATTGCGTGCATTGCGGGATCAAAGGATGACCTTGCACAACGAACAGGTACTGCTCTCCTTGCAGTCCGGTTCCGCCGTGATAGAGACCGATCATCTGAAGGTCGCCGTGCGGGGCGATAACACTTCGATCACCTGGCACAAGACGTTCTAGCCCACGCTGGGCCGGCGCCTCAATCGGCGTAGCGGCAATACGTCTCGCGCACGAACAGGATGGCGAGCAGACCGATCACGGCGAAGCCGAACATCATCCCCATGCCGACCTGATAGTCGGCCAGCCCAAGGGGAGCACTGCTGCCTGCATGTGCGCGGTCGATGGCCCAGCCGACCAGCGGTTGCAGGATGGCGGTACCGAGGAACGCGCCCACGTTGACCACGCTGGTCGCCATGCCGGACAGCGCCGGCGGGTTCACTTCCTTGGCGCAGGCCCAGCTCAGGGTGAAGCTGGGCGCCGCCAGCCCCATCACGAAGAACAACGCGTGGCTGGTCAGGCTGTCCATCGGCATGCCGGACAGCAACGGCAACCAGCACAGCACATACAGCGCCGCGCCGACCAGCATCACCGGTTTGCGTCGGCCCAGACGGTCGGACAAGGTACCGATGAAAAAGGCGCCGATGGCGAAACCGCTGAGCAGCAAGGTGGTGTGGTCGGTGGCGATGGCGCGGTCCATGCCGTACACATCGCGCAGGAAAGGCACGGCCCACAGGCCGCCGAAGGCGAACAGCGTACCGGCGATGCCCATATTCACGAACAGTCCAGGCCAGGTCGCGCGGTTGTTCATCACCACCAGCAGGCCGTCGTACCAGTGGCCCTCATGCGCGCGATGCGCGGCTTTGCCATCCAGTTCGCGCAAGCTGGGCAGACCGGCTTCGCCGGGATGGTTGCGCACGTACCACCAGGCCAGCAAGGCCAGCAGCAGCGAGACGATGCCGAGCACGATGAACACCGTGCGCCAGGAGACGAAGCCGAGCGCCCACGCCAGCGGTGCCGCCGCGAGCACGGAACCAAGGTTGCCGATGAGGATGGTGGCGCCGGTGGCGGTGCCGAAATGACGGTCATGGAACCACACGGCATTCAGCTTGAGCATGCAGATGAAGGCCACCGACACGCCCAGACCGACCAGCAGACG
The DNA here is from genome assembly GCA_021822115.1 of Pseudomonadota bacterium. The sequence goes on along the minus strand of JAJZSA010000011.1, from coordinate 46,367 downwards.
ACCGATGGAAGCGAGCAGCAGGCTATCCGCCATACCGAACAGGATGGAGCCGAGCCCGGCGATCACCCCGCCGATGGCCACCACGCGGCGTGGCCCCAGGGTGTCGGCGAGGATGCCGGTGGGGATCTGCATCAAGGTGTACACGTAGAAATAGGTGGCAGCGAGTCCGCCGAGCTGGACGGCGCTGGCGTCGAATGCCTGCTGCAGGTCGGGGGCGATGGCCGCCGGCGCGAAACGATGGAAGAAGGACAATACGTAAGCCAGACCGACGATGACGAACGCGGTCCAGCGCAGACGCACCAACTGCGCGGATTGTTGGGGATTCAGCATAGGTAAAGAAGGGCCGTCAGCAGGACGGCCCATTCTAATTCAGGATCAAGCCTCGGCGACCGCGTCGGCCAGCAATTTCTGCAATTCGCCCTGCTCGTACATGGCCAGCATGATGTCGGAACCGCCGATCAGCTCGCCCTTGATATACAGCTGCGGGAAGGTGGGGAAGTCGGCATAGAACTTCAGGTAGTTCCACGACACCGGGTCTTCCAGCACGTTGACGAAGGCGAATTTCACGCCCGCCGCCTTGAGCACCTGCGCCGCGCGGCCGGAGAAGCCGCACTGCGGGAATTGCGGCGTGCCTTTCATATAGAGCACCACGGGATTCTCTGTCACGGTCTGGCGAATGATCTCCAATGCCTGTTGCTTGTCGTCCATAGCGTTTTCCTTCACTGTTGTTGTGCCCATTGTGCGGGCGTCAGGGTCTTCATCGACAGGGCGTGGATCTTCTCCATGCGCTCGCCCAGCACCTGGTATACCAGCTTGTGCTGTTGCAGCATGCCCTTGCCTTCGAATTCGCGGCTCACGATCACCGCCTGGAAGTGGCGGCCATCGCCCTCCACATGGATATGTTCGCAAGGCAAGCCTTGCAGGATGTATTCCTTGACGTTGTCCGGTGTGACTTTCATTCCCTACCTCGTTATTGCTTGCTTATTCCAGCGGCAAGGCGATGATCGCCTTGGCCACCCACTTGTCCGTCGCATTGGCATTGCCGCGCCCCAGCCCCAGATTGAGATCCAGCGCCGCCGTCTCCACATCCAGCACCGCATACAACGTATGCACACGCTGCGCGCCCGGCAGCATGCCGTTCAGCGGACCATATTCGCCGTAATACTCCATCCCGCCGCGCATCGCCTCGTTCACGCGATGGGTCAGTTTCAGCGCCGGCTCGAACAGCGGACGATGACTGACGCCGTCCGCCAGGCCGAGATTCAGGATGGGATTGAAGCTGACCAGCCAGCGCGCATCCCGGTAACCCACGATGGGGCGCAGTTCCATGCCCGTCAGGCTGTCCGAGGTGCGGTTGGTATCGCGCCCCACCTCGACATTCAAGCCATAGAAGCTGCGCTGTCCTGCCATGCGCGGTGCGATGTATTTCAGGCGCAGACGCAGACCGTTGAGGAAGGCATCCCCGCCCGGCGTGAACGCGAACGGCACATACAGCCCCGCTTCCAGCGTATCGCTCAGCCCGTAGGAGAACTCCGGCGTCGCTTGCAACACATGATGCGGCGGCATCTGGCCGGGATAATCCGCGCTGCGCTGCCCATCCAGGCTGTAGTTCAGGTGCTGTTCCAGACCGAATTCGCCCGGCTGATTCAACTCCTCGGTGTACACCTGGATCTCATCCGGCGCCGCCCAGGCTTGCCCCAGCAGGGTCAGCCCCAACACCGCGATCAGCGTGCGCGGGGCCATCGCCGGCTCACACGCAACCGGTCGGCTTGGGCATGCCACCGTACTTGGTGATGGGCTTCATCGGCCCGGTCATCCACAGGTCGAACACGTCCTTCTGGTCTTCGTTGATGTACTTGGCGAACTTGCGGATCGGCGGCACCGAGGCGAACTCCTCGAAATATTCGCGCGCCTTCATGATCTGTTCCCACTTCTTGTCGTTCAGCTCATAGCCATCTTCCTCGGCCATGGCACGGCCGATCTCCTCGGTCCAGTCGCTCATATCGACCAGATAGCCGTCGCCGTCGCGTTGCGGTAATTGCATGGTCAGCCCCTTCTCGCTTGATTGAGTGGCGCCATTAGAGCTTGCCAGACTAAATTAGTCAACTACTGTGCAAGCAGGGATTTAGGCGCGCGCCAGGCGCACCAGTTGGGCATCTTCGACGCGGATGTGGTTGATGAGCCAGTCACGCAGATAGGTCAGCACGTCGAACTGCGCGACCAGCGGATTGGCGTGCAGCTCTTCGTAGAACTCGCCGATCTTGTCCTCGAAGGCATGATGCTGATGCAACTGGCGGTCGATGCCGTCATAGGCGTAGTGGTTCATCATCTGTTCTTCGGAACGGAAATGGATCTTGGCATAGGCATCCAGCGCCTTGATCAGGCGCGCCACTTCACGCGCACCGCGCTTGCGGATCACCACCTGGTGCAGATCGTTCACCAGATCGAACAGATAGCGATGATGTTCGTCGATGACATCGATGCCCACGCTGAGGCTGTCATCCCAGGGTGCCCATTCGTCCGCGCGGCGGCGGATCGGCGGCAGCGTGAGCACCTCCTTGGGATCGATGATGTCGTCGCGATACAGCTCGCGGATGCGCAAGATCTCCGGCAGTGCGCTGCGAAATGCGGTCACCACGCTCGGATCGAAATGCTTGCCAGATTCCGACAGCACCCAGTCATGGGCCTGCTCCACCGACCAGGGTTCCTTGTAGGGACGCGAAGAAGTGAGCGCATCGAACACGTCGGCCACCGCACAGATGCGTGCCAGCAAGGGGATGTCCTCCCCGCGCAGGCCGCGCGGATAACCTTTGCCATCCCAGCGTTCGTGATGCGAGCCAGCGATATCGCGTGCAGCAGCGATGAGTTCGTCCTTGCCTTCGAGGATGGTGACGCCGATCTCGGTGTGCGTCTTCATCACCTCGAACTCTTCCGGCGTCAGCTTGCCCGGTTTCAACAGCACGGCGTCGGCGATACCGATCTTGCCCACATCGTGCATGGGCGCGGCGATATACAACAGGTCGCGCTGTTCGTCGGGCAGTTCCAGCGCCTTGGCGATGGCTTGCGCATAGTTGGTCATGCGCATGATGTGCCAGCCCGTCTCGTTGTCGCGGTATTCCGAGGCCACGCCCAGGCTGCGGATGGCATCGGCACGCGCTTCCTCCAGTTCCAGCTCGCGGATGCGCAAGGTCTCGTTGGACAAGGTGCGCTGCACCAGCCCGGACAGCGCGCGTGCCAGATCCTTGAAGAAACGGCGCTGCATGTCGGATTGTTCGAAATCGACAGGAACGAAGAACACCGCATAACCGACGCTCTCGTTCTCGATGGCCAACGGCAGCAGCAGCACGCGCACGCCCGGAGTCATGCCGTCACCGCCCAAGGTGCGGATCTGCGGTTGTGCGTCGCGCGCGGGCACGCCCAAGTCGTAACGCTCCCACTTGAACGGGCTGTCCCACGCTGCCAGCATGCCGAACTGCGCCACCTGGAACAGGCGTCCGCGCGGGTTGACCAGCAGGATGGCGCCACGCGGTTCGACCGGGATGTCCTGCAGCTCGCGCATCAAGGAGAACAGCCGCTCCAGCAAGGCATCCAGGTCGGAAGAGATCCCGCTGGACATGGTCAATTCGAAGACCAGACGGCTGATCGCCAACTTCTCCTGCTCGCTATCCATACGCTGCATTCCTTTCCTGATCGTTTGCCCGATGAGGTCGTGAGCTGATCCCTACGATGCCGCGCATTAGGACATAATTCATCGGACCCGACAATCAGGAAAGCCTGAATTTAACCGTTCGCTCACATGCCGCACACAGGAACGTACCCAGCAGCACCGGCACGCGCGATAATCACCGCGTCCATCCCACCACCATCAGGAGTCGACCATGTCACACGCACCACTACCGAACAGCGCACTGGAGCAACTCTTCCTCGCCGCGCACACGCACAACGCCTGGACCGAACGCGCCGTGCCGGATGCGCTGCTGCACCAGTTGTATGAGCTGTTGCGCATGGGCCCTACTGCCGCCAACTCCTGCCCGCTGCGCGTGGTGTTCGTGAAATCGCAGGCGGCCAAGGAGAGACTGGCCCCCGCCCTGTCCGAAGGCAATCGCGCCAAGACCCTGGCCGCGCCAGTCACCGCCATCATCGGTTACGACCTGCACTTCTACGACAAGCTGGGCAAACTGTTCCCGCATGCGCCGGATGCACCGAGCTGGTTCAACAAGGATGAACAGACCGCTTTCCTGAATGCTTTCCGCGGCGGCACGCTGCAAGGCGCTTACCTCATCATCGCCGCGCGCGCGCTGGGGCTGGACTGCGGCCCCATGGGCGGCTTCGACAATGCCAGGGTGGATGAACTGTTCTTCGCCGGCACGCACATCAAGTCCAATTTCCTGTGCAACCTCGGCTACGGCGACCCCAAGGGCGTCTATCCGCGCAACCCGCGTCTGGATTTCGCCGAGGCCTGCCGCATCGAATAGTCCGGGCGAACGTCCAACAAAAAAGCCGCGAGCATGCTCGCGGCTTTTTCATCACAACGGCTGGATCACTTGTGCAGCAGGTTGAGCTGTTTGGCGATCACATCGTGGTTCAGCCACAGCACCGGGCCGGCCGGATGGGAGGTCTCGTGGAACATCAACGGCCCAGTGCCTTCCAGCACCAGCGCACTGAGCACATCGGTGACCAACGCGTCACGGGTCTTGTGCATCTTGGTGATGGCTTCCGAGGTACCGATCATCACCTCGGCCAGTTCGGCGGTGTTATCCATCGGCCACGCCGCGAAATCGCGGAAGCGCGCCATGGTCGCGCTCTGGTTGTACGCATCGATCACCTTGAGGATGTTCTCCACCGACTCGCCTTCCAGCAACACTTCCTGACAGGCCTGCCACTGTGCCTCGGCCCAGGCGCCGCCGCCTTCCTGACGCAACGCCTGCAACAACGGGAACAGCGACAGCTCGACGCCGACGAAGATATCGGACGAATTGGTGCGGATCTCCGGGCAGTTGTACACGGTGGCCTTGATGCCCTGCGCCCAGGCCGTTTCGGCGTGCTGTTCCAGGCGCATCTTGGCGTAGCCCTGCGTGTAGTTGGTATAGGTCTGCCACTGGTAACTGCCGCCGATCAGGATCTCGGTGCCGTGATAGCCATAGGCGGTATAACGCGTCTGGCCACCGGTCTTGTCCAGACGCGCACGGATGGCAGCGCTGCCTTCGATCAGATACTGGAAAGTGTTGGCGGTGACTTCGTCGAAGTTCTTCAGGATCAGCTTGCCCAAGTCGCTGTCCAGCAAGGAGCGCGAAGACTGGAAGCGCTCGCCGCGCCCCTTGTAGATGCGGTTGGCGATGGCGAGGAACACCTTGGTCTTGGGGATGCCGCCGGCCATGGTATGCGCGAAGAAAGCATTGGCGCCGTCCGGGATCATGCCATCCAGCTCGGCCATCACTTTCGCCACGGAATCCTTGAAGCGCTTGACGCCGACTTCGCGGCACTTCTCGATATGCGCCCAGTCCAGCTTGTCTTCCTGCCAGGTCTTCAGCGTCATCTCGGCGACCATGTCGGTCGGGGTCGGCGTGCCGGCCGGGGCATCCAGATCGAAGCCGGCCATCAGCGGCACGTTGATGATGCGGCCGCCCAGATTGGCCTCGGCGGTCGCCAGCTCTTCGGCGTTCAGCGGACGCAAGGCGTTGTTCTCGTCGCGGCGCCCCACCGTCACGCCGACGATGGTCATGCCCGCATTGCGCGCTTCGTTGACCAGTCCGTTGGCATAGCCGCGCCCGAACAGTTCGCCGAACAGCACGAACACATCGCCCTTGCGGAAGATGTTGGACTGGGGGACGTTGCGCAATGGGATCGGTGCTTTCATAACTGGAGACTCCATAGTTGTCTGTCTTAAAGGCGGGCGCAATTGTACCGAATACCGGCCCGAAAGGTCGGGCCATCGTCCAAAACAACCTGTCCAGCGGCACGCGACAGGAGTAGCATGGAATCGACCCCGTGCCATGTTCGAACCCCACCAGGGAGGCAGCTATGGACATCATCTCCGGCATCAACAGCGACGCCTCCATCGTCCGCATCCTCGGCAACAGCGCCGTCAGCCCCACTTATAACCTGCTGAATGCCTCGCTCGGCCTGTCGTTCGCGCAGTTGTACGGCTATGCACCGACGCTGGCGCAGATCTCCTCGCGCGGGCAGATGCTGTCTGCCGCCGTCACCTTCCAGAACACGCTGCGCCCGCTACAGACGACGGTCGCCAGCGACTATGCCGGTTTCGCCGCCCAGGCAGGCAGCCTGGTCGAGGCCTTCAATAGCGTGCAAAGCGGCATCGCCGAACTCAACCGCAGCAGCGCCCTGTCCGGCGCCACCGTCAGCAGCGCCGCCAACCTGCTGTCATCGCTCGATGTGCAAGCCACGGCCAGTTATGCCAACGGCGATTCCGCGCTGACGCGCCTGGCTCAATTGGGGATTGCTTATCAGCCGGCGACGCTGCCCGGTGGGGCCGCCAGCCTGACGCTGGACGAGACGGCGCTGCAAACGGCGTATGCCGCCGACCCGGCCGGGGCGAGTACCCTGCTGGCCGGTGTCGCTGGTGCGTTCAGCAGCCTCGCCGGCGGCTTCATCAGCCGCTCCGGCAGCCAATACGCCTCGCTCGACGCGCTGCTGCAAAGCTCCGGCACCTACAGTTTCCTCGACAACAGCCTGACCCCCAGCCTGCAAGTGCAGAACAACCTGCTCAGCCTGCTCGCCACGCCGGCCGCCAGCGGCCAACTCAGCTGGCAGCAGGTCTATAGCGCAATGCAGGAATATTCGATGGTGGCCAACCTGTTCGGTTAGCCGCGCGCCAGAGCTTGCAACAGCGCCCGCAGCAACACCCAGCAGTGCGCCACGGAGGCCACTTCCACACGCTCGCCCGGGGCATGCGCGCCGCGGATGTCGGGACCGAACGAGATCATGTCCAGATGCGGATGGCTGGCGGCGAGCAAGCCGCACTCCAGCCCGGCATGGATCACCTGCAACGAGGCCGGCGCACCGAAATGCTCGGCATACACGCGCTGGCTCAAGGCCAGCAAGGGCGACGCCGGGTTCGGCGTCCAGCCCGGATAAGCGCCCGCGGTATGCGCCTGCAAACCATAGCCCTGCGCATAGGCCACCAGTTTGTCGGCCAAGGCCTGGGCGCGCGTATCGCTCAGCGAACGCACCTTGCACGTCACCTGCAACGCGCCTTGCGTCAGTGCCAGCACACCCAGGTTGCTCGAGGTATCGGTCACGCCGGGGAAATCCGCACTCATGCGATCCACCCCGTTATGCCCGGTATCGAGGAAAGCCAGCACGCGGTCGCGTGCAGCGCTCGTCAGCGCTTGCCCCAGCGGCAACTCGTCCAGCTCATAGCGGAAATGCACGCCGGGATCGCTGGCCGCGAAACGCTGCCGCCAGTTCTCCAGCCGGTGCGTGGCCCAGGCATCGATGCCGGATACGGCTGCGGCCGGCAAGGCACACACCGCATAGGCCTCGCGCGGGATGGCGTTGCGCGCCGAACCGCCGCGCATCTCGATCAGGCGCAGGTCGGTATGCGCGGCCAGGTCGCGCAGCGCTTCCGCCAACAGTTTGATGGCATTGCCGCGCCCAAGATGGATGTCGATGCCGGAATGTCCGCCGCGCAGGCCGCTGACATCGAAGCGCAGCACCGCCATCTCCGGCGGCACCGTCGCGCGCGCGCAATCATCGCGCACCTCCACATCCACCCCGCCCGCACAGCCGAGGTAGAAATGGCCCCATTCCTCGGTGTCGAGATTGATCAACCGCGTCCCACGCAAGGTGCCCGGCGCCAGGTCTCGCGCGCCATCCATGCCGCTCTCCTCGTTCACCGTGAGCAGCACCTCCAGTGCCGGATGCGCGATGTCGTCGGCTGCCAGCGCGGCCAAGGCCAGCGCCACGCCGATACCGTTGTCGGCCCCCAGCGTGGTGTCCTCGGCCACCAGCCAGCCGTCGCGCAGCAGCGGACGGATGGGGTCGCGCTCGAAATCGTGCGGCGTGCCGGCATTGGCCTGGCACACCATGTCCAGATGCCCTTGCAGGATCACGCCGGGCGCAGCCTCACAGCCCGGCGTCGCCGGCTTGCTCAGGATCAGGTTGCCGGCGGCATCCTCGCGCCCATCGATGCCATGCGCCTCGGCCCATGCGGCCAGATGCTGTTTGAGTGCCGCTTCGCGATACGAGGGGTGCGGGATGGCGCAGATGGCGGCGAAATGTGCCCATACCGCGCGCGGTTCGAGTCGTTGCATGTCCATGTTTGAGATATCCCGGGTTCAGGCGGCGAACAGTTTCTGCCACCAGCGCTTGCGGTTGCCCGGCAGCGGCGCATGGTCCTCCACCAGGGCCGGCGGCATACGGCTCAAGATCCAGCGCGGCGGCACCGGGCCGGAACCGCAGCCGCCGACATTGTGCGGATCGTGGATCTTGATGAGGGTCGGCTGTTGCGCATCGTCGGCGAACACGATGCCGCAATAATTGCAATCATGGTCGCTGCGCAACAAGGCATCGACCTCGTCGAGGAAGGCGAGCAACGTTTCCGTGCTGGCGGTCTGCGTGGGCGGCGGCGTACCCACCAGGCTGACATACCAGCCTTGCGGCTGCGCACGCACCACGGCCCACAGCGCATCCAGATCGCTCCAGCGCAACATGCCGCTGAAACGCCCCTGCATGCGCACCAGGAATTCCTGGCTCACAGCACTTCCTCCGCGCGCGAAGGATGCATGGCATGACCCAGCCACTGCTCATGTGCCAGATGCATATCGATCAGGCCTTCGTTCTCCAGCGTCTGCAACTTGCTCATCACCGTCATGGAATATTCCGACAGTTCGCGCAGCTTGGGGGTCAGCGTCTCCAGATTGGCCCCGGCGGCTACCATGTCCACCAGCTGCTTACCAACGCGATGCAGATGCTTGTGCGGCGCATCCAGTTCCAGGAACGAGGGACGATCGATGAAAGCCTGGCCGACACCGTGGTACCACTTGCCCAGACGACATTCCTCGCAAGACAGTTGCGGCAGCGAGGGGTACTTGCGGTGCAAGGCATCCGCCGGCAGCACGGCCAGCTTGGTGATCTCGCTCACCATCTGCTTGCGCCACTGCACGTGGTCGATGATGGCCATATGGATGAGGCCGATGGGCAAGCCGGACCAGCGCATATCCGCTTCGACGAAGGCGATCAACTGGTCCAATGGCAAGGGACGGCTGATCCAGTAGCCCTGCACCTTGGTGCAACCCGATTCCAGCAGATGCTGGTACTGCGCATTGTTCTCCACTCCCTCAGCCACCACGCTCATGCCCAGTTCATGCGCCATGCGCACCGAGGATTCGACGATGGTGGCGTTTTTGTCGGAATCCAGCATGCGCCCGATGATGCCTTTATCCAGCTTGATGGTGGTGAACGGCCATTTGCTCAGTGTATCCAGCGAGGAATAACCGATGCCGAAGTCATCCATCGCCAGCGTCAGCCCGGCCTCGCGCAGCGGCAGGATGTTGCCGCGGATCGACTCGCCCGCTTCCAGCGTCTGCGTCTCGGTCAGTTCCACCTGCAAGCTGGACGGAGGGACCTTGATGGCATCGATCTGCGCCAGCACCATGCGCGCGAACACCTCATCCTGGAAGTCCTTGGCCGAGGCGTTAAAAGAGATGGTCAGGTGCTCATCCACATCCAGCAGCACCAGCAGATCGCTGATCAGCTTGGGGAACATGTGACGGGTCAGGTCGGAGATCAGATGCGAACGCTCGGCCAGCGGGATGAAGTCATCCGGCAGGATCAGGCGACCATCCGGCTTGTTCCAGCGGATCAGCGCCTCGGCACCGATCACCTTTCCGGTGACCAGTGAGACCTTGGGTTGATAGTAAAAGACGAACTCATCCCGGCGGATGCCGTCCACGATATCTGCTTCTGTCACCGAACTCCCCCATGTGCCTTTTTTCTAGTGGGCGCAGTTTATCCGAATCTGCGAGGTATGCCGCCCCCGGATGCTGGATATAGGCCGAACGGCATATTTACATCGCACGGCAGCCAGAGTAGCTTACGCCCTCACCGCGCCGGCCATGTCCCGGGCAACCGTCCACAGGCTGGGAAAACGACAAAGGAAACCCCATGCACCGCACATTCATCCGTGTTCCAGCCCGCTTCCACCGCGTCATCCTGCACACTGAAGCGGACAGCATGACCATGGCGCTGGTGCCGGATGAGAACCATGCCAACCTGATCGCCCATTTGCTGCGCGAACATTACGGCCTGCGCAACGGCGAGAAGATCGTCGTCGTGCCCACCGTCATCCGTCATTCGGATGAGAAGCTCACCGCCGACCTCGTCATCTCGCACGACTGATCCCTACAGCCGCAGCCCTTCCGGCAAGCGCGCCACCAGCGCGGTCAGATCGAGACCGCAGCGTTCGCGCAGGACGACAGCGCGCGCCTGCAACGCCTCCGCCCCCAGTTCGATGCGCGCGCCGTGCGCCGCCAATGCGATGGTGTTGCCACTGTGGCAACGCGGCAGCAGACAGGCCCGCTCGCCGAACAGCGCCTCGAGGTAGGCGAAGCCGCCTTTCACTTTGTGGCTCAAGCCGATCAGGTTCACCGCCAGGATGCCGTGGGCTCGCAGCCGTTCCCGACAGGCGGCATAGAACGCCCGGGTGTTCAAGTCACCGGGATGGGCATGCTCGTTGAAACCATCGACCACGATCAGGTCATAACCGTCCGTCGCGCCATGCATGAAGGCGTAGCCATCGGCCACCACCACCTGCAAGCGCTCATCGTCCGCTGGCAAGGCGAATTGCTCACGCGCCACCTGCACCACGCGCGGCGAGATCTCCACCGCCGTGAGCTGCGCCTGCGGATAGTGGTGGTACAGGAACTTGGCCTGCGAACCGGCGCCCAGGCCGATCAGCAGCACCCGCTGCGGGAAACCCTCGTCGCGCAACAGCAACGGCGCCATCATGGCGCGCGTGTATTCCAGCACCAGCTCATACGGCCGCTCGATACGCATCGCGCCCTGCGTGGCGGGCGATTCGAAATGCAAGGAGCGTACGCCGTCCTTCTCGCGCACCTCGATGGAAAACCCCATGACCTCTGACATCCCGCAATGAAAGGGCTGGATTCTAACCAATCCGAACGACAGGCAAAAAAATCCCCGCACCGAGGGGGCGATGCGGGGCCAAGGGAGAGAACGCGGAAAATCAGTGTGCAGCGAGGATGCGCGCCATGTTGTTCTCCAGGTCGTTCACCATCACCCAATCGGTGGCGCCGGCCTTCTGCGTGCGCGCCTTCCAGCGCTCCAGCCGCTCCAGGTACAGGCGCGGATCGGCATTGTCGGTATGCAGCTTGGTCACGTTCAGCGCCACGATGCGGATACCGTCCAGACTGATGGGGAAGTCGCGCTTCGCGCCCTTATCCAGCTCTTCCTGCATGTCGGAGAAGACCACGATGGTCTTGCTGCCGGCTTGCGTCTCGTTCAGGTATTCCGCGCCCTGGATCAGGCCGCCGGTGATGTCGGTATAGGCGGAACCCTTCACCCCGCGCGCGAAAGCCTCGATCTTCTCCTTGAACGCGCGCTTCTGCGCCGTGGCCTGCGACGGACGCTTGTCGAAGGTGGCCTTGGCGATGATGTCCTTCTCCGAGAAGCTGCGCGTCTCCACCTTGGCCACCGCCAACGAATCGCCGGGGTTCAAGGTCGCCAGCAGATAGTTGATGACGTGCTTGGCCTTGTCGATCTCCTCGGCATAGGTGCCCGAGGTGTCCACCAGCATGTACACGGCCTGGCTGTGTACGCGGCTGTCGGCGCAGGCGCTGGTGAACAATACCCCGACCAGCACGATCCCGATACGCAGATAGTCTTTCATGATGCGCCCTCCTCTGCTCACGCCTTGACCGAAGGTTGCGCGCGCAGACTGCGCACCCAGCCTTCGATCATCAGCGGGATGACGATGGGGATGTCATAGACCAGTTCCAGCACGCGCGCGAAGCGTTTGAACAGCACCCCGGCGAAGCGGAACAGCACGCCCAGACCGCGCATGCCCTGCACCAGCAGCACGCCGATCACCGTACGCAGCGAATACACCACGCTCTCCAGCGGGATGGCCACGAAGGCCAGCGCGAACGGCAGCACGAAACCCATCACCATCTGCCCCGCCATCGGGATGTTGGTGAGCCAGCCCTCGGCCTGCGCCGGCATGCCGGCCGCCAGGTCACGCATCAGTGCCGCCTTGTCCGCCACCAGCATGTCGCGCATCAAGGCCAGCGAGGATTCGATGCCGGCCAGGATCACCAGGAACACCAGCGCGGTCAGCATCAGGCGATGACGCATGCGATCCTCCATGCTGGCGATGCGCGGGAACAGTTGCGTGATGCGCAGCGATTCCAGCAGGAACAGGCCCATCGACGCTTCCATCAGGATGATCACCAGCGCCGCCACGTCGGACGTCTTCAGGCTGTCGGTGATGTAATCGCTGGCGCCCACCATCTCCGACATCGGCAAGGCGATCAGTTTGTAGTTAATGAAGGCGCCGCCCATCGCGATCACCATCACCAGCGCCGAGATCGCCAGCTGCACGAAGGCGGACACCGTCAGCGCATGTTCGGCCCTGCTCTCCTTGGCGCGCAGCGCCTCGAATTTGACCATGTTGTCGTCGATCTGGCGCACGTTGCCGTGCAGGGTGACCATCTTCTTGTCCAGCTCGCCCATCACCCGCTCCATGGTGCGCCAGGCCGGCTGCATGCCCTTCAGTATCTTGTGGCGCTCCTCATACGAGCGGCGATATTCGGCCACGGTCTTGTCGTGGATCTTCTGGATGGACTTGCCGATGTCCTCCAGCAGCTTGCGCGGCACGTCGCCACCGGACTTGATGCTGGATACCGACTCCAGCGCCTCCACCCATTCCGGGGGCGGCGGCGGCACCTCGCCACACTTGCGGTAATCCTCCTCGATGCGCGTCACCTCTTCGATCAGCTTGCGCTGCAAGGCGGGGTATTCCTGCATATCGTTGCGCACGATGTTGCCCACGCGTTCGAACTCGCGCTCGATCAGCGTAGCGGCGCCCTCCTGCCCATGCGCCAGCAACACCGCCAGGTTGCGCTCATGCAACCTGTCCGCCGCGAGGAACAGCCAGCGCGCCAGGAAGCGGCTGGATTGACTCACCAGATGGCAAGCCGAATGGATCACCTCATGCATCGCCTTGCGCGCCGCATACAGGAACAGCAACGCGAGCAGCGCCAGAGTGAACAGCGACAGCGCGACGCTGTCGGGCCAAAACAACCAAGCATGCCAGTCGTTCATTTTGACTTTCCTTCCATTCATCGAAGTGGGCCATCCGCTGCCATGCCACTGACAGGGAATCGGCGCGGCACGACATCACCGCAACGACGTGCCCACTCTGCCCGCGGCGAAAGGCGCACGGCAAGACCGTTCATCCCGCAGCCGGCGACCGTTCGTGCCCGCAATGCGACCGTTCGTCATCCGGCATGGCTCGCTCATCCGGCGACACCAGCCAGGCGCTCCCGCGAAATCATTGACGCGCCGTGAATTAAAGGAAGGAAGGGACGAGTCCGCGCAGTGCGCTCAGCTGGCGAGCGACTGCAACTCCTGCTCGCTGAAACCGGCTGCGCGCCGCGCCTCCAGATTGAACGGCCCGCGTTGCACGGGCACATGATGTTGCGCGACCAGCGCGCGGTAGGTCGCTTGCGGTTCCAGGCCGCGTTGCACGCACAGCCAGGCGAACCAATGGTTGCCGATGGCGACATGGCCGATCTCGTCGCGCAGGATCACGTCCATCACCGGTCCCACGGCATGGTCGCCCGCCTGGAGCAGCCGCGCTTTCATGCCCGGTGTCACATCCAGTCCGCGCGCCTCCATGGTGCGCGGCAACAAGGCCATGCGTGCCAGCACGTCGTGCTGCGTCTTCTGCGCCAAGTCCCACAGGCCGTTATGGGCGGGGAAATCGCCATAGGCATGGCCCAGCGTCGCGAGATGCGCGGCGAGCAGATCGAAATGCAGCGCCTCCTCGTCCGCCACGCGCAACCAATCCGCATAGAAAGCCGGCGGCAGGCCGGGAAAACGCCATAGCGCATCCAGCGCCAGATTGATGGCGTTGAATTCGATGTGCAGCATGGCGTGGATCATCGCAGCGCGCCCCTCGGGCGTATTCATGGCACGTCGCGGCACGTCGCGCGGCCCGACCAGACGTGGTCGCGCCGGCTGGCCCGGGATGGTCGGTATCGCTTGCAATACGCTGGCCGTCTCCAGCACCAGCTTGCCTGCGCGCCAATCCGCGGCCAGGCGGCGCACCCCGGCGGATTTACGCACGGCATCGCATTCCGCCAGCCAGTACAGCGCAGTCTGGCGCAACTCATCCACAACACGCGGGATCATCGCGGCCTGCACCGCATCAGCCGTGCGGCACAGGCGGACGCGTACCTTCAGCTGCCTGCTGCAACACCTTCACACCATGCGTCAGGGCATCTGCCAGTACGCCGCGCAACGTGCCCGGGAACAACCAGGCCAACGGACCGGTGAACGTCTCGCTCGTGGACACATGCGTCACACCGTCACGCTCGGAGAACGTCCATACATGGATCGCTTCGATACCGAAAGTCTCGCCGCGCCATGCGATACGCTGACGTGGAACCACTTCGGTGAGAGTGGACCGGATGGTCATTCCTCCCGCCTCCCAGACGAACGTCGTGCCCGGCTGCAGCGGGCCGGACATCTGCATCGAGACGATGTCCGGGTTCCAGGCTTGCCAGTGTGCCATGTCGGTTTGCAGCGCCCACACCCGCGCCACCGGTGCGGCGATATCGCCCTCGGCAGTCGCCGCCACGGGGGCGCTGGTATCGCGCAACAGTAGCGCGATCAGCACCGCCGCCAACAAAACGCCGGCCAGCCACCACCTTGCCCGCTGCATCATCCTCATGTGCGATCCCTGCTCACCTGCGCCACTTGTCCAGCAGCTTGTTGGCTTCCTGCTTGAGGTTCTGCTGTTGCGCCCCCAGCGCGGCATCCTTGCGTTTTTCCAGCTCGTTGCGAGCCGCTTCCAGTTCGCTACGCAGCTTGTCCACCTGCGCCCGGCGTTCCTCCACGGCGCGCCGCAAACGGTTCTCGATCTCATCGCGGCGCGCCATCAGCTGCCGTTTCTTATCGGAGATACGCGCTTCCACCATGGCTGCGATCCGTTTCCTGGCCTCCTCCATCCGTGCCTGGACATAGCGACTCATGCCCTTTGCCAAGGCATCGGCAAGATCGCTGGAAAGTTGCACATCGAGGTCATCCCAGGTCCCGCGCACATGTCCCGTCATCCCGACCTGCCGCAATCCGGCCACCGAGGCCGCGATCATCTCGCGTACCACCGGGGATCGCGCCTCGGTCTCGAAGCGCGCATCGTTGAAGCGGCTGCCAAGCTGCATATCGATGCGCTCGCCGCGCAGTTCTGCTGCGATGTGCGTGCTGGCGCGAGCATCCGCCAGCGTCAATTTGACGTTGTCGCTGTCCGCCAACACCCGTCCCGCCACCGGGAAGCCGCCCACATCCAGGCTCACGCGCTCCAGCGCCTCGCTGCCGCGATGGTCGATCATCAGTTCGGCTTGCACGCCAGCGATACCCTGCTGCGGGAAATCCCCCTTGAGCGTGGCCACCATCGGCCGGCCGACCAGCGCCTGATCGCTCGCCAGGTCGCGGATCTCGCCACCGAGGCCGCTGCCTTGCACTCGGGAAGTGATTGCTGCACGCCGCAACCAGAAGGCGGGATAACCCTTGGGCCGGCCGAAACGGAAATCACGCCCCTTGCTGCGCCGCACCTGCTCCGGCTGCGGCTGCGCTGCCGCACTCTTGGCCGGCATGTATTGCCGTGCCTGTTCCATATAGCCGCGCGCCTGCTGTAGTTTGCCCAGCACATCCATACCGAACAGCGCGCGCGACAGGGTCGACGTGTCCAGTGTGGGCAGGTGCAAGCGTGCCTGCAAGCCTCGTACGTCCTCACGCGTGACCTGCTCCAGACCATCGAACGCGCTACGCAACGTCCCCATGTCGCTGCCCAAGCGGTTACCGGCTTCGACCACCGGGCGCGCCGCATTATCGAACTCGTCGCGCAGGCTGCGCAGCTCCTGCAACGCAGCCTGCAACTGCGCGACATCCTTGATCGCCTTGGGATCGATCTTGGCCAGACGCGTGCGCATGGCACCGAGCTGTTCGCCGTCCGGCAAGGCATCCATGCGTACACGCCATTGTTGCTCGGTGTCGTCCAGCGACTGTCGCAAGCCGTCGAGATAGGCATCACTCTTCAGTTCACCGGTGATCTGGCGCAACTGCTCGGATGATCTCGTCCCCGCGGCGATGGCCGCCAGGTCGCCGATGACGTTGCCGGAGAATTCATCCTGCAGCTGCGCCAGCATCTTGTCGCTCGCACTCGGCCCCGAAGCAGGCGGTGACGGCGGCAACACACGGCCGGGACGCTGGCGCGGCGTATCCACCTGCACCTCCTCCACCACCGCCTCCTCGATCACCACCTTGCCGCGCAGCAAGGCATCCCACAACATGCCGAAGCGCACCTCGCCGATCTGCACGCGGTTGCGCGTCGGCTGCGCCGGATCGGTCAACTGGATGTCGGCGATACGGACCGTGGCATCCCACATGCTGGTACGCACCTGGCCGACATCCACCTCTGCGCCGTTCGCCTGGGTGGCCGCATATTCCAGACCGCGCCGCAGGTGCGTATCGAAGAACAGACTGAAATACAGCACGATGAGGCCGGCCACGATGGCCAGCGGGATGACCGCCTCGAAACGGAT
Source organism: Pseudomonadota bacterium (assembly GCA_021822115.1). The sequence continues at coordinate 29,562 of JAJZSA010000011.1, read as the reverse complement.
CGGTCCTTGCCGTTGCGGCGCCTTATCCATGGAATTTCTCATAGGTCACATACCATTTGAAGAACACGGTGCCGCTCCACAGCTTCCACAGCGGGCTGGATTTGAAGCGTGTCACCACGCGCTCGCGATAGAGCACGATCAGTTTGCGACTACCCAGGAACACCAGCGGTGCCAGCATGATGCTGAGTACGCCCGCCCCCATCACGATGCTGTTGTAGAAACGCGTGAGCGGCAGCAGCGGCATGTTGTACATCGCCGTGAACAGCGGGCGCAGCGCCTCCAGTTCGAGGATGGCGGAACCGATCGCGTGCGACAGCGGATCGAGCAGCCAGGCCACCATCGCGAAGAAGAAGGCGGACGCAAACGCCGCACCGATCTGGATGCGCAACAGGAACATGCACATGAACACCAGCAGCGCCTGCAACGACAGCAGAGGCGCGAAACCGAGGATCAGGCCACACGCCACACCGGCAGCGATCTGATTGGTGCCGGTATCGGAATTGAGCAGGCGGATCAGCCCGAACAACTGTTTGAGCAGCAAGGACATCACAGGACTCCAGGGACAGGACGGCGCGGATTCTAATCCGGCGGCCGCAAAAACACATCCGCCGGCACATCACTCAAGCCCAAGGCGCTACGGCCGATAACCTCCTTAAAGGAGGTCATCATGTACCGCATCTACCTCACCACCGATCCAGCGACGCAGCGCGCGCTCTACGACAACGAATCGCGCCTGCTCGGCATCTTCGCCTCGATGCGCGAGGCCTATGAGAGCCTGGGCGAGTTGTTGTCGTTCTGCACCATCCGCAGCGCCCGCTGACGTTCACAGACGGGCATCGACCCGGCGCAGGCGGTCCGCCAGCACGCGCATCACGTGCACGGCGAAGTTGGGTGTCTGCTGGATCAGGAAGTTGAAGCGCGGGCGCTCGATGGGCAGCACGCGGCATTCCGTCTGTGCCACCACCGTCGCCGAACGCGGTGCGTCGTCGATCATCGCCATCTCGCCCAGGATGGCGCCCTCGCCCGCCACCTCCACACGCTTGCCGCGCACGCTGATCTCGGCATTGCCGGACATCAGCACATACATCAGCTCGGCCGGCGTATCGCCTTCCTTGAACAGCGTCTCGCCGGCGGCGAGCACTTTGAGATCGGTCTGGTGACGGAACAATTCGGCCAGGTTCATGGTGTGTTTCCTGCGTGGATGGGATGGGGACGGATTCTAGTGGCGGCGGCGCGATACACCAACCGTTACCTGCGATAGACGTAGGCCGCGACGCACAATGCGCTGCCCACCGCGTACAGCAACCAGGTCTCGTCGACCAGATAGGAATAGAGCATCAACGCGACGCCGATCAGGCGCGGGACAGGCAGCTCCGCCTTCTTGCCATAGCGATACGCCGCGAAACCGATCACGCTGAACAGCAGCATGCCGAACAGGTAGGCCGGCGAAGGCAGCGTCAGCCCCATGGACTGCATCGTTTGCAACTCATCCATGCCGTACCTCCATTGTTGTAGCGCGCAAGGCACGCAGTTCCGCCAGCCCCAGATGGATGAAGGCCAGCGCCACATACACCGGTGCGAACAGGTTGAGCACCGGCACGAACTGCACCAGCCCCAGCAGCGCCCCCAGCGCATACAAGCGCCATGATGCGGCGGCGATCACCTGTGCATATTCCTCGCGGCTGGCATGTTCGGCCAGCGCATCGTAACGGAACAGGCGCTGGTTCAAGTAGGCCATCAGCAGGATCGGCAGCACCACCGCCAGCGGTGCGAACAGCCACAACGGCAGGCTCATCACCCAACCCAGCAGATACACCGTGGTCGCCACCAGTGCGTTCAGCACGCTGCCTGCGCTGCTGCCGCCCTGCTTGCGTTCCAGTTCGGGATAATCCTGCGCAGCCACATGGTCGACCATGATGGGCATGGCGAACACCGCCGTGATGAGCAGCGCGGTGACATAGATCGCCGGCAGCAACAGCAGCACCAGCACGATGCTCACCAGGTAATGCGCGGCAGCCGCCCACAGGCCTGTCGCCATCCACTGCTCCGCCGGCGTGGCCTGCAACAGGCCGTTCAATCCGGCCACCCAATCGGACCAGTACCACACCGCCGCGCCCACCCAAAACACCATCGCCAGCAGCATGGGCCACAGCAGCAGCGCCAGCATGCGTGGATGGAACAACGATCTGAAGGCTGCGCCCAGCGCAGCGAAGACCCGAGTCATGATGCCGCCCCGTCTATCGAGATGACGCCGAGGATAACCCACATGCCCCGGCGTGGCGACCGTGCATCAATCGGGCGGATCGATACGACCGGCGACTGACGTATTGATGCGATACCAGCCGGCGATACTGTAGCGGTCGCGTTTGGCCGGCAGCACCTCGTGCGGGAACTCCTCGCTGAGGAACACCGCGATGCGCCCCATCCGCGGCAGCAGCCGCGCGAACGGTTCCTCGCCTTGCGGCGCATACATCAGCATCTCGCCGCCATCGTCGGCATGCCATTCGGGATTCAGGTACAGCACCACCGTCAGCATACGGTTGCTCTCGCCACTGAAGGCGTCCACATGCCGCTTGTAGAACGCACCCGGCGGATAGTGGGCGAAATGCCCTTCGTAGGAGAACAGGCCGAGGAACAGATGACGGTTCACATATACGCGCAGTTGCTCGATCCACGCCAGCCAGGCGCGCTCGGCCGCATCGTCCAGCCCCAGCCAGTGGATCTCGTCGCTGCGGATGCGTTCGTTCTGGCCGAAATCCTGCGCACGGCCGATGCCGGCGGCGGCGAATTCGGCATGGCTGAGGGAAGTGACGCGCGCATGCAGCGCGCCACTCAACGAGGGCGGGATGGCATCGTCCAGCAGGCAATAACCGTGTGCCGCCAACTCATCGACGATGCGCGGGAAACATGCTGGTTCCCCTGCCTCATCTTCTGGCAGACCATTGACCTCGAACGCTCTTTCCATGCTCCTTCTCCCGACCATCCGCCCACAGGAAACGGGGCGCGCGCGAGTTTATCACGCCCTCAGCAGCAGCCCGTCAGGGTGCATCGGGCACGAACTTCAGCACGTTGCCGTTGATGCAATAACGCTTGTGCGTCGGCGGCGGACCGTCGTCGAACACATGGCCCAGATGGATGCCGGAACTGGCGCTGCGCACCTCGACGCGATGCATGCCCAGACTGTCGTCGTCATGCAGCGTCACCGCGCCCGGCAACGGCTCGAAGAAACTCGGCCAGCCGGTGCCGCTCTCGAACTTGCTGCCGCTGCGGAACAACGGCACGCCCGAGATCGGATCGACGAACACGCCGGGGCGTTTCTCGTCCAGGTTGGAGCCGGTGAACGCGCGCTCGGTACCCTGTTCGAACGCGATGCGGCGCTGGTCCGGCGTCAGCAACCGGTAGCCCAGCCACTGCCAGAAGCGCTGCGACTCGTGGTTGTAGCCGGTATAGCGCGCCACCTCGCGCCCGTTCTCGAACAGCACGATGGTCGGCGTGGCGAACAACGGTTGTTCCAGCAGCCAGCCTTTGGGCGGCAAGGTGGACAGCGTGCGTACCACCGCTACCGGCGACTGCCAGTGCTGCAACACCTCGGCCTCGAACTGGCGGCAATAGTCGCAATGCTCGCCCTCGAACACGATGAGCTGACGCGCATGGTTCAACTGCCGCGCATCCAGCGTCTTCAGCAGGGAGATGTCGTGTTGCGGCGCCGCCGCCGCAGGCGTGGCCGCCAAAGCCCCGGCCAGCATCAACAATGGGATGGAGCGTCTCATGGTCGCCTCCTTCAGAAATGGGAGCCGGCTAGACCGTTCCGGCTCCTCGAAGTTCTCAACGCGCGGGAGGCGCCGCGCGCTGACGCCGCCTCAGTAGCGACCTTGCGTCTTGGTGATGTAGTTGGCGAGTTCGCGCGATTCCTGGTTCATGCGCGACAGATTGGCATGGGTCACGCGGAACAGCGCACGCATCACCAGGAAGGCCAGGCGCGGATTGTCTTCCAGCAACTCGTCGAAATCGGCCGGGGTCAGCGTATACACCGTGGTAGCCCCCACCGCATGCAGGGTCGCCTTGCGCGGCGACTGCTCCACGAACGCGCGCGTACCGGCACACTCGCCTTCCTTCATGGTGTACACGGTCTGGTCCACGCCGTTGGCATCGCGGCTGGTCACTGTCAGCGAGCCATGCGCCAGGATGAACAAGGTCTGGTCCTCTTCGCCTTCCTGCACCAGCAGCTCGCCATCCTGCAGATGACGCACCCCCAGACGGCCGGCCAGTATCTTGGCCTTTTCCTCCGTCAGTTCGCTGCCCACGGTCGAGTTACGGACCACCTTATAGTCTGCGGTATCGCTCATTACCCACTCCCTCCTGTCGTTGATGTTGTGGTGAAACGGATGACGCTTTCGATCGGATGACCGGCGCAGTGTATACGGCGCCGCCTGCCGCGCAAAGCCGCGCGTGCCTCAGTGCTGCTGCGCCGCCGCGCGTGCCTGCTCGCTGGCATGCAGGCGACGCATCTCCTCGATGCGTTGCCGCATGCGGTCGGCAGCCGCGGCATAGCGCGCCTGCAGCGTGGCGTTATACAACTGCTCCAGCTTCATCAGCGCCGCCTCCAGCTGGCCGTTGTATTCGTCGTACACCGACAGGTTGTACAGCGCCGCATTGCGATCCTCCGCCACATGGCTGGACAGGAACGGCTGCCATGCGCGTGCCGCCTCGTCCCAGCGCCCCGCCTCCGCCGCCTTGTTGCCCTCGGCGATCCGCTTGCTGTCGCCATCCTCCAGCGTGCGCGATTCCAGCACGAAATACGGCGCGATGCGGTTCACCAGCGGCGCCGCCGTGGCCGACACCACCTTGAGCACGTCATCCGCCACCGACTGGTTCTCGGCCGCCTTGCGCACCTCTTGCGCATCCTTGCCTTCCCACTTGCGCTGCATCGACTCGCTCACCCGCGCGGCCCCGAGCACCACGCCCTGCGCATCCGCCACCTGGAAGCTGACCTCGGCCGTGGTAGTGCGCGTCAGGGTGTAGCGCTCCTTCTTGTCGCCGCTCTGCGTGTCCTTCCATTCCTTCTCGCTCAGCGCATCCTGCACCTTGTAGGCCACATGGCCGGACAGCCGCACCTCGCCCGCGCCTTCGCTCACCTTGAAATGCCCGTTGCGCAGCAGCGCCTCCACCAAGGCGGTGTGATGCTGTTTCTGCACGTTCACGTCGGCAGGCGCGGCCAGGCTGCTGGCGATGGTACGCGTGAGCAGGTTGCGCAACACATCCCCCTCACCGCCCACCGCCAGATCCACCTGTCCCGACACCGAGAAATCCTGCACCGTCAGCGTCTGCGCCGCGCCCAGATCGATCTGCGGCGCATGGCGCACATTGAGCGGCACCACCGAGCTGCAACCGCTCGCCAGCGCGGCACACAACAGCAGCGCAGGAAGTTTCACCAGATCCATCATGTATGCCCCCATCCCCGAATTGAAAGTGCCCCTCACTCGACGCCGGGCACGTGCAGCGCCTCGCCCGTCGCATAGAAATGCCCACCCGCCACATAGTGCAAGCTGCGCCATGCCGGATCGGCATCCTCGAAATGCCAGCGCCCGTCGCTGAACACGCGGCCATCCGCCCACGCGCCCACCACCTCGCCGATGAACAGGTCGTAGGCCTGTTCGTTGTGCGGCTCGGGGATGCGCTTGCACAACAGCCAGCCGGCGCAACCCGCCACGCAAGGCTGCTCGACACCGGCGATGTCGATCAGCGTCACGCCGCAATGCGCCAGCTTGTCGGCATCGTCGTGCAGGCTCACATTGCCCACCGCATGCGTCAGCTCGAGCTGCGCCGCCGTCGGCACCTGCACCACGAACAGGCCGCCCCGTTCGATCAGCGCGCGCGTCTTCGATGCCTTGTCCAGCACCACCGTCAGTTTGGGCGGCGCGAAATCCAGCGCACTGCACCACGCCGCCGCCATCACATCGTCCACGCCGTCATGGCGCGCCGACACCAGCACCGTGGGGCCGTGGTTGATCAGGCGGTAGGATTTTTCGAGTGCAACTGCAGAGATATGCTTATCCATTGTGATCCCAGAAATATAACCATCGATCGAACGGGCCATCGGCGCGCCGTTCAATCGTTGACCGACACGATCTGTTGCGCCCATGCCAGCGCCTCGATCATCATGTTCGCGACTTCGACGGCCTCCACGCCGCAACGTTGCGCAGCCAGCGTGACACCTTCATCCATCGACTCCAGCGCGATCGCCAGCGACAAGGCATGCCGTAGCGGCCCTTCCTCACCTCGGAGGGCAGACGCGGCGGCTTCCGGCAACGCCACTTGCTGCAACACCTGCTGCATGGTCAAGCCGAGCATCTCGTGCAACAGCGAGAACAGCCCGGTCAGGAACAGCGGGTCGGGATTCTCCGGAACCAGCCCTTTCCCCGCAAGCATCTCCATGAAGCGCGAACGCGTCAGCGCCTGCTCGCGGATGACGTTGGCGTGATAGCCCGGCTTGCGGCTATCGAACAACAGCAACGACAGCCAACGGAAGAAGCGATCCCGCCCCAGCAATATCAACGCCTGCGGGATCTCATCGATGCGCTGCAACAGGCCGATGCCGGGCGAATTGATGTAGCGCAGCAGCTTGTAAGTCAGCACCGGATCGGTGCGCAGGCATTCCGCGATGGCCTCGAACTCGGCGCCGCTTTGCAGCATGTCCAGCGCCTGGAACAACGGCAGGTGGTTCACCTCCCCCGCCACCGGGCGCCAGTTCTCGCGACTGGAGACGAACGGCCCCTTGAAGAAATCGAGTCGCCGCTCGAAACAATAGCGGAACTCATCCTCCGTCTGCAGTCGGCTGGCGATCAGGCGCTGGGCGGGATTGGCATCGCGCAGTTCGGCGATCAGTTTCTTGAGTTGTATCCCGTCGAAGGCACTGGCATCGAGCTCGACGTAATCCGCCATGCGCAGGAACGCGGCCAATTCCGGACGATATTGCCGGATCGACCAGCCGACCTTGATGCCGAGCCGGCTCAGTCGCTCCAGACTGGAACGCAGTGCCGCCAGGTCCAGTTCGGCCAGCGGGCGCGGCGAGAGCATGAACACCGTATTGGTATGCGCGAAGGCTTCCAGCAGCGGATGCTGCAACGATTCCACGGACAGATGCACGAACGCGGTACGCCCGCCCAGCAACGCGGACACCCCCAACGGCGCCAGGTTGCACAGCACGGCATCGTCATAGGCGCGGCGGATCACCGCACTCACCTCCATCATGCGCGTGCGCATGCGCTGCCCCAAGGCGAACTCATAGCCGGCGATACGCTCATTGCGATCCAGGATCGCCTCACGGCAGATGAAGGAGGTAGCTTTCTGCATGCCGCTACTGGCCGGTTTCTCTTGTGCCGCTTGCAACGGCGCCACCGCATCCAGCCGCCTGAAATCGTCCAAGGCAGAAGGCTGCTGCTGCGTAGCGCCGAACCAGCGCCGCAAGATATCGAACATCGGAATCCCCCCCTTGCTCTCCCAACCGCCGCACCTCGCCATGCCGGCAACCGGCCCCGTCAGCGACGGCTCATGCTGAACGCCACGTCCCCCTCATGCAACTAGCTGCCCACCAACCACGCGCGCCCGCTCAACCCAGCGTGAACTCGTCCCGCAACGCGGTGGATGCCACCTCGAAATCGCCCATGATGCGATGCCAGTCGGCACCGGGATGGGTGCCGATGTAATCGATGAACGAGGCATCGGGATCGTTCAACAGGATCACGGTCGCGTAATCGGCGACGTTGTCCCACACCTTCATGATCACATCGTATTTGGTACCCGTGGCCAGCGGATCGTCGGCCAGCACCGGGGCTTGTCCGAAGAACATGTGCGGGATGTCGTAGATGAGCGCCAGGGTGAAATCGTTGGCCAGCGCCGACTTGGCTGCCTCGAAACTGCGGAACTCGGAATAGTGGCCGTAGGGATGGATGGCGAAATACTGGCTCAGTGGCGGCATGCGGCCCAGTTTCTGCGCCGCTTCGAACGCGCGTTCCACCTCGGCGCGCGTGCCGCCGGTGTGATGCAACTGGAGGATGAGCGCCTCCGTGATGCGGGTGAAACCGTTGCTCTGAAAATGCCGCACGATGCGTTGCGCGGCCGCGTTCGCCGCCTCGATGTCATGCCGCGCCAGGGAGACCTTGTCGTTCATCGAAATCCATCCTTGCCGTGAAGGGCTGCCAGTGTACCCAAACCGTTACGGCCGCGCCAAAACAAAGCACCTGCCGCGCGGCGGGCGGAAATTGACCGCACCGGGGCGCGCAACGATAATGCCGCGCAGCAAAATTCCGACTGCCGAACGTGCCAAACGAACTGATGGGCCTGGATAGCGCCCTGCCCTACCTAGACCACCCGCTGTCCCTGCTGCTCATGTTCGCGCTGGCGAACGCGCTGATGATCTGGCGTCTGCATGCCATGGAGAGCAAAGGCTTCGAAGGCACCGTGCTGGGCACCCTGATCATGCCTTACTGCTCGGGCTTCGCGAACCTGATGTTCGCGCTGGTGATGAGCCAATCCGCCGCCAATGGCGGCGCGGTGATCGAGAACAGCCTGGTCAACAACGTCACCAACCTCACCCTCATCCTCGGCCTCACCGCCCTGCTCGGCGCGGCCGCCCTGCCCAAGGACAAGGCAGGCCCCAAACAGAAGAAGCAGCAACAAGCCGAATTCGCGCGCATCAACCGCCTCAACCTGCTGTTCACCCTGATCGCCCTGTTCCTGTTCACCGGCACCCTGTGGGCATTGGGCAACGACGGCGAGCTGAACTTCTACGACGGCCTCATCCTGGTCGGCCTGTTCGTGTTCTGGCAGATCCTGCACGTGTTCGAAGTGCTCAAGGACAACATCCGCAAGAACCGCAGCACCCACTGGACCATCGTCATCGACCTGGCCCTCATCGGCCTCGCCGCCTACGGCATCTACTACGCGGTCGACCATCTGGTGGCGTGGATCTCCACCGCCGACAACCCCGTGTTCAGCTACGCCAAGATCGGCTGGATCAGCGGCATCCTGATGGTGCTGCCCAACGCCTTCATCGCGCTCTACTATGCCCACCTTGGCCGCCACGACATCGTCGTCAGCTCCCAGATCGGCGACGGCCACATCTGCATCCCCATGTGCATCGGCCTGTTCGCCTTGTTCAACCCGATCCAGCTACCCGCCACCTTCCAGCTCGGCACCTATCTCATCCTCGGCGCCGGGCTGGTGCACTTCCTCGCCATCGCCATCCTCGGCCGCATCCCGCGCGCGGTCGGCGGTGCGCTCATCGCCGCCTACGGCTACTTCATGTATGCGGGGTTGATCCAGTAATTGTTCGCCGGGAAAAGCACATCGCCCTTGCGAGCGATGTGCCGGCCATAGCGATACGGCGCTGGAAATTCGATAGCGCCGAATCCTGGTCAGCCAGTCCGCTCAATACGACAGATTCGCCACCCGCCGCGAATACGCTGCCTGCTGCAACTCACGCACCACGAAGTGCGCCACATCCGCACGGGAGATCTTCCCCATGCGCTCGCCCTTTACGAATCGATCGATGCAACGGTATTCGCCGGTCTGCGCGCCAGTGGTCAGGAACGCAGGACGGATCAGCGTCCAGTCCAGCCCGCTCGCCTGCACGATCTGTTCCTGCCGGTCTTTATCGAGATAGATCTGCCCCAACAACAGCGGCAGGATCACCCGGTCATACAGGAAACCGCCATGCCCGCGACTGTCGCCCGCCCCCATGCCGGTGATGCAAAGCAGGCGCGTCACACCGAGCTGGCGCATGGCCTGCACGATGTTCTGCGTACCGTGCGACAACAGCGTCACCGGCGTGCGTTGCAAAGGGGTACCCAGTGCGCTGACCACCGCATCCATCCCGCGCATCGCGGCCAGCATCGCCTCGCCGTTCAGCACATCGCCTTGCACCACCTCCAGCGCGGGCAACAGTTCGCCCGGAAAACGCGACGGGTTGCGCACCAACACACGCACCTTCATCCCGGCGGCCAACGCCTGCCTGCAGATCTCGATCCCCGTCGGACCGGTCGCACCGATCACCAGGATGGAACGCACCACGTTCTGAGTGTTCATCATCTCCATCCTTTCACTTGCGCAGCAAGGGATAGGTCGTCAGCGCCGCAGGACGCGCCTTGGTCAGATCGCCCGCGCGGTCGCCGAAATAGAGGCGGCCATCCTTGAACGCCACCAGGTCATATTCGCCCATCGCCTGCATCAGCGCCGGCACGAAACCGCAGCCCTGGCTGACCAGTGACAACGCCTTGCCCTGCTCCAGCGCGCAGCCCATGCCCGCGAACATCGCCACGCCCGCAGCAGTCTCGGCAGTCACCTGACGACGATTGGCCGGGAATATCCCCTCGAAGGCGCCGGGCACCGCAGCGGCAGCCTGCCCCAACACATAGAAGCCGCCCACATCCAGACGGAACAGCGGCTGCTTACCCTGCGCATCGGCATAGGCGCGATAAGTCACGCGCCATTCTTTGTCGGTGAACGTGAACGTGCGCGTCGCAAAATGGCTGCCGTAGTTTTCCAGCGCGGCACTGGCCCAATGCCCCGTCAAACTCGGCAACTCTTGTGCCTGAGCGATATGGGCCACACACAGCAACGCAGTGAAAGCCGCGCCAACGAATCTGCTGAACATCTGATGCATAAAAGGTTCCCTTCTTTGGATGATGGAGACAACGCCCTGCGCGCACCAAGCGATGCGCAGGCCGTAGCAGCGATAGGCGCAAGCCCCTATCGCCCGCAGAAAGGAAGTTAACTGACCGAGGGATGGATGAATTGAATGGAACGGCTATTCTGCAGCAGGCCACCGGCTGGAATGCCGAAAGTACGCTTGAACAAACGGCAGAAATGCGCCTGATCTGCGAAGCCGGAACGCGCTGCGGCCTCGGTGAGACTCGCCCCATCGCGCACCGCATGCACGATGGCCGCCTTGATGCGTTTCCACATCAGGAACTGCGAGAACGACACCCCGGCCTCCTGCACGAACAGATGACGCGTGCGCTCCGGTGAAAGATGTATCTGCGCCGCCACATCCGGCACGGCGATCTTCTCGTGCAGATGCTGCTCCACCCACGCGATGGCCTGTTCGATGCGGCTGTCGCGGGTACTCGCCTGCTGCCTATCCGATGTCACCAGCGCCAGAGACGCTTCGGCCTCCGCCAGACGGCGCTCGTGCGGCCAGGCCTGCATCTCCTCCATCGAGGATGAATGCGGCCGCGCCTCAAGCCACATCTCGGTCAGATCGAGGATAGGCTGCCCGTCCAGCATCTGCCGCAACTGCCAGCCGGTACGACTCTCCGCATCGATGAAGAAGATCAGATTACTGCCCCCCAGCCCGTTGCAGGCATGAGGCACATTCTGATTGATCACCAGCGCACGCCGCTCGGCATGCAAGCTGCCGCCGATATGACTGCTGAAGGGTGCGGAAAGCCCCAGCAGGATCTGGAAACAATGATGCCGGTGCACCTCCACTTGCGCATCGTGCGCCACGAAGGAGATGATGTTCTTCTCAGGCATCCCTGCCGTCACTGGGAACGGGGCGATCTTCAATCCATCCCCGCACTCAATCGTCCACCGGCTCGATGCGCGTCGCGGCTGTCGCCCTGTCGATCTCGAAGCGCAACACGCCATATTCGTTCAGCTCGTTGGAAGGGCTCGGGTCATCCGCACAACTGCACCCGGCGATGGTGCTGGTGAAGAAGATGCCGGCGCGGATGCGCAGCACGCCATCGATCTCTTCCGCGCCCAGCACCGTTACCGATACCGGCTTGGGCAACACCTGGCTGCCGGCGGCCAGGCAACGCTGCAGCGGCAGGCCGGACACGCCCAGCGCGGCCACCTCGCGCCGGCAGACGGTTTCGAAATCAGCGGAGTCCCACGCAGCCAGCGTGTCAGGCAGACGGATCATGCTCACCACCTCAATCAGGGATCTGCGGCTCCACCAGCAAGGCCAGTTGCGCCAGCGATTCCTGCCAGCCGAGATAACACATCTCGGTCGGGATCATCTCGGGGATGCCAGACTGCTCGATGGTCAGCGCGGTGCCGCACGACACCGCCTGCAACGTCACCGTCGTCTTCATCTCGCCCGGCAGCTTGGCATCATCGAACTTGTCGGCATAACTGATGCGCACGGCCGGCACCAGCTCGAGATAGATTCCGCCGAAGGAATGACTGTTGCCTGAGGAGAAATTGGTGAACGACATCCGAAACGTGCCCCCCACCTGCGCATCCAGATGATGTACCGTGCAAGTGAAACCATAAGGCGGCAACCACTTCGCCAGCGCCGCCGCATTCAAAAAGGCTTGATAGATACGCGCCGGTTGCGCGCGCAGCACACGATGCAGTTGGACGGTACCGGTCGTCATGGCTCACCTCCTATGGTTGGCTACGGCTCACGCGAAACTGCAGCTCAGCTTCGCGCATCGCGGGTCAGCGCTGACACAGCGCCCGCACCTCGCCCAAGGCCCGATGCAGCGCAGCGGCATCCTCCGGCGTGTTCATCAGCCACAGCAGGCGCACCTTGTCGGTCGCCATCCCGAAGCCTTCGCGGTCTTTGGGATAGCCATACTCGTCCACCATCCACAGATCGTCATCGGGCGCATCCCAATAGACTCCCGACATGACTTCGGTGAACTTGCCCGGGCCGCTCTCGCGCTGCAACTGCATCGAGATCGAAATGGCATTCTCCCCACGGCGCAGCGGCTCTTCCAGATATTCCGCGTAGGTCTCCATGCCGCCGCCATAAGAACGCACCCGACCCAGCTCACCGAAGGCAGTGCCGTCGAGCTTGCGCAGATCCACCACCGCACTGACTTTGAAATGTTTGCGCGAAGAGAAGGCATTGCCGTGCTCGATCTCCATCTCCTCATCCACCTGCAAACGGCAGCCATCGAACTTCACCGTGCGCGCGATCCACTCCGGCATCCGCTTGTTGGCATCCTTATCCGTCACCGGCTTCATCAACAACGTCGCCACGGTTTGCTGCGCAGCGGCCAGCCTGGGATCGGTGGACAACAGCAATGGCGCCGCGGGTGCCACCGGCACAGCAACCTGGCTGACGACCGCCCCGCCCTCCATCGCGCAAGCTGCGGCATCGAGGGACACCATCGAACCATGCTTGAGCCGGCAATTGTTCGCCTGCCCTTGCGCCAGCGCGAGGGGCGCACAGGCAAGCAGCAAGGCGGCGGAGAACAACGATCTTTTCAACATGCGAAAACTCCGTAGGAGGTCAGTTAAGAAAGTGGAGCGGCCGCTTGCGATCCCTCTTGCAAGCCACGCCTTCCCTTGAAAAACGCATCGCCCTTGCGGGCGATGTGTCAGTGTCATCGAGATACCGAAACCCGGCCTCTCATTTTCCTGCCGGTACCGGCTTGGGTTGTGGTTTCTTGCCCTTGGATTCCTTCTTCTTGTCCTTGCTGCCCATGATGCACGCTCCTTGGTTGTTGACGAAAAGCGACTCACTGCGGGTGATTGTACTTCAGCTTACCGGCATCGATCCGGCATCCCGCTGCGGCCCGGCTCCCCCATTGCACCAAGGCCCCTGCGCAGCGAGACGGCCCAGCCCCGGCCGACGCTCCCGCGCTCACACCACGGCTGCTTGTAACAAAAGCTCCCCTTAGTCCTTTGCGCCGGGAGGGGTAATCCCGACAAAATCAATCAACATTGACACGCCCCAGCTTTTGAATGATATTAGCAAATGCTGATATTTTAATATTCATCGTTTGGCCGTGATGCAGGCGCAATCCGCCACATTACCTTATCAGCAGCGTCCAACAACCACAGGAGGTAATTATGCGATCCACCCTTTCCTTGTCAGCCTGGCTGATGGCGGGCGTCATGGCCATGCACGGTTCCAGCGCACTGGCAGAAGATGCCGTAAAGACCACCGCCCCCTTCAATCCGCCGGCCGAAGAATCGATGCCGTCCGGGCCCATGGGCGAAGCCATCCGTTATGGACATCAGCTGACCACCCAGACCCAAATCTACGCCAAAAAGTACGTAGGCAACGACCTGAACTGCACCAGCTGCCACCTGAATGGCGGCCGCACCCCCAACGCGGCGCCCTGGGTGGGCATCTGGGGCGTGTTCCCCGAATACCGCACCCGCAACGCCCAGGTCAACACGCTGCAAGACCGCGTCAATGACTGCTTCCAACGCTCGATGAACGGCAAGCCTTTGCCGGTGGACAGCAAAGAGATGCGCGGGATACTGGCCTACATGTGGTGGCTGTCGAAGGATGTACCGACGGGCGTGGATGTGGAAGGGCGCGGCTTCAAGCGCATCAAGGCCGAACGTGCGCCGGACCCCGTCCTGGGCAAGGCCATCTATGCCGAGAAATGCTCGGTATGCCATGGCGTCGAGGGACAAGGCATGAAGGGACCTGAAGGTCAGTACATGTTCCCGCCGCTGTGGGGTGCCAAGTCCTTCAACATCGGCGCCGGCATGGCGCGCCTGAACACCGCCGCCGCTTTCGTCAAAGCCAACATGCCGCTGGGGCAAGGCGGCAGCCTCACCGACCAGGAGGCCTACGACGTCGCAGCGTTCTTCACCCAGCAGCCGCGACCGGACTACGCCGCCAAGCGCAAGGATTGGCCGAAAGGCGACAAGCCCAAGGATGCGCGTTACTGAGCAAGGCTGAACGAAAAGCCTGAGCAATCGGGCCGAACGGGGCAGCATGGTGATCGTCTTATCCCAACGCGGAGACGATCGCCATGCTGCCCCGTTTTATTGATGACTATTCAGATCACAAGCCCTTCAAAACTTCGACACCGACACCTTTAGTTTGCGAGCGCCTGGAACACCCTGAGCGCCGCCCAGGCATCGTTCGCCGCGTAGAGCAATTGCTGCGGGGTGAGCCGGGGCTGCGCCCAGTTGGACGTGGTCGCCTTCCCCGACTTGGCGAAACGCTGCCGGAACATCAATGCCACCGCCGTGCGCACACCGATCTCTCGCTGGTAACCGGCCTCATGGAACACTGTATTGAGATCCACCAGACCGCCCGGCTTCACCCCCAGCTTGCGCACGATATGCCCGCCATCCGACTTGAGACCAAAGCCAGCCTTGATGAGCGCCTCCGAACGCAACAACTCCACCAGGAACGGATGCCCCGCCGTGTGATGCAGTTGGAACAGGAAGGCCTTGTCGGACAAAGCGAACTGCACCAGATGCGGACCGTCACTCACCTCGCCCACGGCAAACGTCGGCTTCGATTCAGTGTCGAACCCGACCATGCCCGCCGCTTTGATCTCGGCGGTAGCGGCAGCAAACTCCTCGCGGCTAGTCGGCACATGGATACGTTCCAACGAAAGACCCACGAAGGGCTCCATCAAAGCGATCTCACCCTTGCTTGGGGCAGTTTTTTTCATTTGCGGTGGACTTTGGGACGGTAGCTGATCTTGAAACGCCGCACGATCAAGTGCGGGCGCCTATCGTTAGAAAACGAACATCGCCCTTGCGGGGGATGAAAACATATTGCGAAGCTGCCCCTTTAATTCACCAATCGGAATTTAAGTCGCAACCAGAACCTTATTTACCCGGCTTTCCAATGACAGCGGATTTGCGTACAACGAACGGCGTGCCGGTCTGCTCGGCCAGTTTGCGCGCCTTCTCGGAAGCTCGCATCAATGCCTGCGGGACTTTTTGCAGGTCGGGGTCTTTCGACTTGGAAACCGGAACATTCATGACTTCAGGCAGCCATCTCAAGTGCGGAATCCGACATCAACCTGTTCTGGTACAAATCGGCGATGGGGAAGCACAAGTCGTAATCTCCCCACACCAGCTCGCCATACTCGATGCGATAGGCTGCAAAACGAGCCGGCTCCAGAAAAACGCGAATATCTGGATGACGGGAAGATGAGAGAAAGGGCTTGAAATCCACCGTCTGCACCGTACCGTCATCGAACGACAGGCGCAGCAGATAATCCCCCACTTGCTCCACCGACTTGATATTAATGGTTGCTGGAATCATTTCAGCCTCCTCGTAATGCGCTCTGACTTCACCGGTTTGTGCAGCACGAAAAAATCAATCCACTTGCTCACGATATCACTCGCGCGTGCCGACACCAACTCCACGAAATTGCGCATCTCTGCATTCGCCAGCGGGGCGCGCCCGGAAACGTTCGCATAGCGAATCTCCACGATCTCGCCATTGACCACGATGATCTCGGCGCGCGACTCCCTATCCTGAAACTTGCCATGAACATGTACCGACTCATGCTCGTTGGCATAGAACAAAATGATCGAACCGAAGTATTCATAGAGCTTGGGCATCACGCACTTTCGTTCAGTTCAAAAGAATTCGACTCCGGTACTTTTAGTTGTTGTAGCTGATATTGAAACGACGCACGATCAAGTTTGGGCGCCTATCGTTAGAAAAGAACATCGCCCTTGCGGGCGATGAATGAAACAAATGCAATGCTGCCCACCGTCTTGCTCGGCTCGTTATGGGGCAAGTATGCGCAGGGTACTTACTCCCCTCTGACCGATCTCATAGGCAAAATCGGTGCGACCCGGCTCGCCGCCAGTCGCATCCTGTATTACGAAATACTCTATCGACACACGCTTACCCTTGATCCGAGATGCTTCAAGATAATCCACCGCTTTACCGCTCGCATCGAACACCTTGGAGTCGGAACGGACAAAGAAGACAACCGCCTCGCCACTCTCTTGCGTGACAAAGAGTCTTACGTTGAGATTGGAGAAGCCGACACCTTTCGCCATGTTCCCGCCGGTAACGGTGCCCACAAAAGTACCCGACACTTGGGGCTGGTCTGCCACGGGCGCCGCCGCAGGCGCGTGCACTACTGGCTCGCTACCATATTTAAGCGGCGCGCCGGGAGTAGTGCAGCCGAGCAACGCAAGAGAGGACACGAGAGCCAGACTTGTTTTGACCACGGAACTGTTCTTCATTTGATCGCCGCCTTACTTAATGGAAGAGACGATTCAAATCATAGCCCCGCCAGCACACAAGTCAACCGACATTACCGGCTAATCGGCTTATACCGAATCCGCTTAGGCTTCGCCCCCTCTTCACCCAGCCGCTTCTTCTTGTCCGCCTCATACTCCTGATAGTTGCCGTCGAAGAACGTCCACTTCGAATCGCCCTCGCAGGCGAGGATGTGGGTAGCGATACGGTCGAGGAACCAGCGGTCGTGGGAGATGACCATCACGCAGCCGGCAAACTCCAGCAGGGCATCTTCCAGCGCGCGCAGGGTTTCCACATCGAGGTCGTTGGAGGGTTCGTCGAGCAGCAGCACGTTGCCGCCGGCGATCAGCGTTTGCGCCAGGTGTAGGCGGCCGCGTTCACCGCCGGATAGCTGGCCGACGATCTTGCCCTGGTCGGCGCCCTTGAAGTTGAAGCGGCCGATGTAGGCGCGCGCCGGGGTTTCGTATTTGCCCACTTGCAGGATGTCGCGGCCACCGGAGATGGCGTCGAACACGGTCTTGTCGTTGTCCAGACCTTCGCGCGACTGGTCGATGTGCGCGATCTTCACGGTCTGGCCGATCTTCACGCTGCCGCTGTCCGGTTGTTCCTTGCCGGTGATCATGCGGAACAGCGTGGATTTACCGGCGCCGTTGGGGCCGATGATGCCGACGATGGCGCCGGGCGGGATCTTGAAGCTGAGGTTGTCGATCAGCAGGCGGTCGCCATAGGCTTTGCTCACGCCGTCGAATTCGATGACCTCATTGCCGAGGCGCTCACCGGCGGGGATGAAGATCTCCTGCGTTTCGTTGCGCTTCTGGTAATCGGTGTTGGAGAGTTCTTCGAAGCGGGCCAGACGCGCCTTGCTCTTGGCCTGGCGCGCCTTGGGGTTCTGGCGCACCCATTCCAGTTCCTGCTTCATTGCTTTCATGTGGGCGTCGATCTGTTTGTTCTCCTGCTCCAGACGTTCTTCCTTCTGCTCCAGCCATGAAGAGTAGTTGCCCTTCCAGGGGATGCCTTGGCCGCGGTCCAGTTCCAGAATCCACTCGGCGGCGTTGTCGAGGAAGTAGCGGTCGTGGGTGACGGCGACCACGGTGCCGGGGAAGCGCACCAGGAACTGCTCCAGCCATTCGACGGATTCGGCATCGAGGTGGTTGGTGGGTTCGTCCAGCAGCAGCATGTCCGGTTTTTCCAGCAGCAGCTTGCACAGCGCGACGCGGCGCTTCTCACCACCGGAGAGGTTGCCGATCTTGGCGTCCCACTCGGGCAAGCGCAGCGCGTCAGCGGCGATCTCCATCTGGTGCGAGGCATCGCTGCCGCTGGCGGCGATGATGTTCTCCAGGCGTGCCTGTTCGGCGGCGAGTGCGTCGAAGTCGGCATCCGGCTCGGCATAGGCGGCATACACGGCATCCAGCTTGGCTTGCGCTTCCATCACTTCGCCCAGCGCAGACTCCACTTCCTGGCGCACGGTCTTCTCGGGATCGAGCACCGGCTCCTGCGGCAGGTAGCCGATCTTGATGCCGGGCAAGTGCTGCACTTCGCCGTCGTATTCCTTGTCCTGCTTGGCCATGATGCGCAGCACGGTGGATTTACCGGAGCCGTTCAGACCGAGCAGGCCGATCTTGGCGCCGGGGAAGAAGCTGAGGGAGATATCCTTGATGATCTGACGCTTGGGGGGAACGATCTTGCTCACGCGGAGCATGGACATTACGTATTGACCTTGTGCCATGTGCTTGTGCTTTCTGTGCTGGAGGTTGAACCGAAAAAAGGTGGCGTAGCTTACCGCAAAGCCTTGCCCGATTCACCGAGAAAAACCCTGCAAGCGGCTCGAATTTGTTTATGATGCGCCCTCATCGCGCGGTGCCACGTACATCGCGGGGAGACCAAGGGGGGGCGATGCAGGAAACGGCAGGCGCAAGCACGATCGCGAACATGATCGCCGGCAAGAAGCCGGGCTATGAGAGCGAGTTCGTGCGTTTCGACCAGATGAAGGCGATGGTCATCGACGACATGGGGGCGATGCGCCATGCGCTGCGCTCGCAACTGGAATGGATGGGCATCAATACGGTGAAGAGCGTCTCCAATGCGGAAGAGGCGCTGCGCCAACTGGAGCTCACCCAGTTCGACCTCATCCTGTGCGACTACAACCTGAACCGTTCCAGCTCGGGCCAGCACTTCCTCGAATTCCTGCGCACCCAGCACCTGATCAGCGCCAAGACCGTGTTCGTGATGGTCACCGCCGAAGCGGAATACGCTTATGTGGCGAACGCGGTGGAGTTCGCCCCCGACGATTACATCCTCAAGCCCTGCCCCGAGAAGAAGCTGCGCACGCGCCTGGAGCGCCTGTTCGACCGGCGCAACTTCCTGATGCCGGCGCTGCTGGCGATGGATGCCCAGCAATATGACCAGGTGGTGAGCGAGTGCGACCGCCTGATGACGCTGGTGGACAACGAGCGCTGGAAGATGGCTGCGCTGCGCCTGAAGGCCGAAGCGCAGCATGCGCTGCACGACGAAGCCAACATGCTCAAGACCTACGAACAAGCGCTGGCGCTGAACAACAACGCGCCCTGGGTGAAGATCGGCTTCGCGCGTGCGCAGCGCATGCGCGGCGACCTGGATGCCGCCGAGCGCACCGCCCAGGAGATCATCGCGCAGCATCCTTCCTATGTGGCGGCCTTCGAGCTGCTGGGCGAGATCCGCAAGGCGCGCAACGACCAGGCCGGCGCCTACGAGATGATCGAACGTGCCTCGGCCATCCTGCCCAGCGCGCGCCGTTTCCGCGTGTCGTCGGAATCGGCCTTCCTGCTGGGCAAGCTGGACGAGGCGAAGCGATATGCCGAGTCGGCCATCCAGTTGTCGAGCGGCTCGATCACCGAGAGCAAGGAAGACTACCTGTCGCTGGCGCAGATCCAGACCGACGTGGGCGAGCCGGAAGAAGCCATCCGCACGCTGGAGTGGCACGCGCGCCGTTTCGGCGAACAGGGCGAATTCGGCGTGGCGCGCAACGCCATCCTGGCGCAGGCCTATCACGACACCGGCGACACCGACAAAGCGAAACGCCTGCTGGAGCGCGCCTTGCGCGTGATGCCGCAGGACAGTCGCAGCGAGACGCTGAACCATGTGGGCAAGGCGGCGCTCAAGCTGGGCGACGAGATCACCGGCTTGAAGCTGATGACGCAGGCGGTGCAAGGCAGCGACGACCGCCAGCGCATCGCGCGCCACGTGGCGAAATCGATGCGCGACACCGGCCGGCAAGACAAGGTGGCCGACGTGATCGACGCCGGCCAGAAACGCATCCTGGCGCTGGTCGATGAAGCGCAGAAACTGATGCGCAGCGCACAGTTCGCCGAAGCCTATGCCAAGTTGCAGGAAGCGCTGACGATCCACGACGAGAACATCGAGGCGCTGCTGGCCGCCGCGCAGTTGCACCTGCTGTGGCTGAAACAGCAAGGCTGGGATGCCGAGATCGATGCCCGCGCCAAGGCCTATCTGGCGACCCTGGACAAGCTGGTGCCGCAGAACGAGAAGGTGATGGCCTTCTACCGTTTCTACGACCAGATCTCGGAGGCATGATGGATCAGTCCCTGGCCGCACTGGTGATACACGACCTCAAGAACTCATTGGCCCTGCTCGAGGCCGAGCTGGAGATCCTGGCGCGCCAACCGAACATACCGGACGAGGCGCACAAGGCGCACCAGCGCTGCGCCGACCTGAAGCAGCGCCTGGTCGGTTTCCTCACGCTATACAAACAGGAACAGGGCGCGCTGCAACCCAACCGCAGCGAGACCGAACTGGCAGAATTCCTCGAAGACGTGCTGGCTGCCAGCCCCTCGGCCAACTGCAAGCACGGCCACGCGCTGGACGTGCGCATCGACAGCGCGCGCATCCGCTGCGCGCCGGAGGTGCAACATCGCGGCACGGCGCTGCTGGATGAATACCTGGTGGAGCTGGCGCTGGAATCGGCGCTGAACAATGCCCTGCGTTTCGCGGCGAGCAAGGTGCAACTGTGGTTCGAACAGACGGCCGACGCGGTGAGCTTCTGCGTGCAGGACGACGGCCCCGGCCTGAGTCACCACCCGGCCGGCATGCCGCCTTCCACCGGCGTAGGGCTGGCACTGTGCCGCGCGGTGATCGAGGCGCACGGCGGCGGCGAGGTCACCCTGCGCGATGCGCCGCAAGGCGGCGCGCTGTTCCGGCTGACCTTGCACTGCGCCTGAACACGCCTCACACGAGCGGCACGAAACGCACCGGCTCGATATATTCCCGTTCGAAGCCGCCCGCTTCCCGGCGCGTGATACGCAGCAGGCGCTGCACCTCGAAACGTCCGCCCACCGGAATCACCAGACGGCCACCCGGCCGCAGTTGCTGCAACAGGGCTGGCGGCACTTCTTCCGCCGCCGCAGTGACCAGGATGCCGTCATACGGTGCATGCTCAGGCCAACCCTGCGCGCCATCGCCGGCTTGCACCGTCACGTTGCCATAGCCCAATTCGTGCAAGGTGTGCGCCGCCATCTCGGCCAACGGCGCCACGACTTCCATGCTGAACACGGTGCCCGCCAGTTCCGCCAGCACCGCCGTCTGATAACCCGAGCCGGTACCCACCTCGAGCACGCGCTGCCGCTTGTCGAGCTGCAACAGGTCGGTCATCAGGGCGACGATGTAGGGCTGCGAGATGGTCTGCCCATGGCCGATGGGCAAGGGATGGTTGCCGTAGGCCTCGATGCGGATCTCCCGCGGCACAAAGCGATGGCGCGGTACTTTGCCGATGACGGCGAGCACCTGTGCCGAAACGGCGCGCGGCGCGAAACCATCCTCGTCCTGCGTCATGCGCCGGATGGCCGCGACCAGCCGCGCGCGATCGGCAGCGAAGGCTTGTTCCGATCCGTCGTGACATCCTGACTGTGGGGGCGGTTCTTGCATGCGCGTTTCCTTCCGCTTCATGGCCACAACAGGTACAGGCCCAGCCCGATCATCACCAGCGCGCTCAGCAGTTTGAGCGCGCGCCCTTCGCGTTCCTGCAAACGGCGCTGGCTGAGCGTGTAGACGCCGATGGCCAGGATGAGGAAGTCGTCCAGCATGTAGGCCAGGTCGTACAGCAAAAGATAGGCGTGATAGCCGAAACCGGTGAGGTCGTGCTGGGTGAGGATGCGCGTATAGAGCGCGGGGAAGCCGGAAGTGCACAGCAGTTCGACGAACTGCACCAGCACGCCGAGCAGCACGGTGCCGACCAGCGCGGCGGCGAGGTCTTGCGCGCGCAGGATGCGCCGCATGTGCGCGTAGATGCCGGGCTTGGCGGCGGACGGGATGGAAAGCGACGGACCGGCACCGGGATGCCAGGCGTCCTTGAGATTGAGCACGCCGGCGAACAGCGCGAGCAAGGCGAGGACGATCTCGGAGGCGCGCGACAGGCCGATGAACAGGAACAGCTTGAGCCAGGCCGCCATGAACAGGTAATAGGCGATACCTTGCACCACGACGAAGGTGCCGGCGATAGCCAGCATGCGCCGTCGGTCGTTGAGCGGCGCAAGCAAGGTGAGCATGAGGATGAGCACCCACATCGAGCAGGGATTGACGCCGTCGAGCAAGCCCATGAGCAATGTGAACAGCGGCAGGCCGAGTTGTTCCGGCGTGAGGTCGAAACCGAACAGTCGCAGCTGCGCAGCGCGGTGATCGGCGGCTTGGGCATCGCGCGCGAGCAGTTCGCGCAGCAGGCGGTCGCTGCCGGCCGCGGCGGAGTAGCCGACCAGCACCTGGTCGCCGATGAGGAAGGTGGGCACGCGCGGCGGGATGCCCTGCGTCTGGGCGATGTCTTGCAGGCGACGGGCGGCCTCGGGCGAGATGCCGACATCGTGGATGACGATATCCAGCGTCGGCTGTTCGCGCTGCAGTTGCGCCAGGAACGACTCGGCTTGCGCGCAATGCGGGCAGCCCGCGCGCACGAATGCTTCGATGTCGGCGGCCTGCGCGCTCGGCGCCAGCGACAGCAGCATGAACAGATAGCCGAGGATGCGTTGCATGTCTTCCCCCCCGAGTCGGACGCTGCGGATGTTAACGCAGCCTCCCCCCTTGCGGTGGCCGCGCGACAGGCACAGAATGCGCACTCCTGCCGGGGCGCTCCCGGCACATCCCGCACCATCGATGCTTCATTCTTCATCCACCCCGGGGGGACGGCATGAAACTGGAAGACATTCACAAGATCGCACGGGCACACGGCATCCAGCCCGAGAAGATGTTCAAGATCGAACTCGTGCGCACCATCCAGATCGCGGAAGGCAACTATCCCTGTTTCGCCACGGCGAAGAACGGCGACTGCGACCGTTCCGATTGCTGCTGGCGCGAAGATTGTTTCGACGCAGCACGCAAGGAGTGAAACCAACCTGAGGAGAAAGCCATGAGCCAGTCCAAGCACCCGCCCGGATTCCATCTCTTACGGCGCGACCAGTTGATGCAGGAGTCCGTGCACGACAGTTATCAGAGCAAGGGCAAACTGCCCGAACCCACCGTATGTCCGGAATGCGGCGCGGTGTTCCACCAGGGACGCTGGCAATGGATGGAGCGGCCGGCCAAATCGCACAAGACCACCTGCCCCGCCTGCCAGCGCATCAACGACCGCTTCCCCGCCGGCTATGTATTGCTAGGCGGAGCGTTCCTCGATGCGCACGAAGCAGAGATCACGCAGTTGCTGCGCCATCACGAAGAGAAGGAAAACGCCGAGCATCCCTTGCAGCGCATCATGGCGGTGACGCGCAACGCACAGGGCATGGAAGTGACCACCACCGGCATCCATCTGGCGCGCGCACTCGGCGACGCGCTGCACCATGCCTATCAAGGCACGCTGGAATACCACTACAACCCGGATCAGATGTTGCTGCGCGTGAGCTGGATGCGCTGAAGCGGCATCATTTTTCGTCGCGCCGCGCACGCGCCGATTCCTGGCAGGCGCGGCGGTAATCGAGCAGCACCTGCTGGGCATGGCCCAGCACGCTGCCTTGCGGATAACGGCCCGCCTCGTCGGCGACACCACTCGGCATGCCGGTGAGCAATTCCATGCCTTCGCGCACATGTTCCGCCGTGTAGAGATGGAACAGCCCCTGATCGACCGCCTCCACCACCTTGCGTGACAACATCAGGTGGCGACGGTTGCGCTGCGGGATCAGCACGCCCTGACTGCCATCCAGCCCGGCGCTCTCGCACACCCGGAAATAGCCTTCGATCTTCTCGTTGATGCCGCCCACCGGCAGCACATCGCCATGCTGGTTCAGCGCACCGGTGACCGCGATGCCCTGCTTCAGCGCCACACCTGACAACGCCGACAGCAACACATACAGTTCGGCACACGAGGCCGAGTCGCCCTCCACACCGTTGTATTCCTGCTCGAACACGATGGAGGCGTTGAAGGCGAGCGGCGCGTTCTGCGCGAACAGGCCGGACAGGTAATGGTTGAGGATGAGCACGCCCTTGTCGTGGATCGGACCGGACATCTCGACCTCGCGTTCGATGTTGAGCAGGCCATCTTCACCGGCGTAGGTGCGCGCGGTGACGCGCACCGGGAAGCCGAAACGGTATTCGCCCAGATCGACCTGGGTCAGCGCGTTGAGCTGGCCGACCTGCTCGCCATGCACGCACACCAGCAGGTCGCCGTCGGCGAATGCCTCGTGCATGCGCTGCTCGGGATAGTCGTGGCGCTTGATGCGCGCGGCCTGCGCGGCTTCCACATCCTCCGCCTCCACCAGCCGCCCGTTGCGCGCTCGGCATAGCGCGGCACTCTCCATCACCAGCGCTTCGATGCGCGCGAAGTTGGCGCTCTGGCGCGACTGGTCATCCACTGCGCGATGCGTCTCTTCCAGCAGGCGCGCCACGGCGGCCACCGAGAAGTGCGGCAGGCCCAAGCGCTGGCAGGCATAGGCGACGAAGATGGCGGTAGCGCGGCGCGTGTCGGCGCTGGCGTGGAAGCTGTCGGCGAAATCCACCTTGACCTGGAAGTGGCGCGCGAACTCCGGGTCTTCCTCCTGCAATTCGTAATACTGTTCGCGCGAGCCGATCAGCACGATCTTGACTTCGACATCCACCGCTTCCGGTTCCAGCGACACGGTGGCGATGGGGCTGAAGGCGGTGCCCGGCTCCTCGATCTGCAAGCGGCCGCTGCGCAACAGGCGGCGCAGCTTCTCCCATACCAGTCCGTCCACCGCCAGGTCGCGCAGGTGCAGCATCAGATAACCGCCGTGCGCCTTGTGCAGGCTGCCGGCGCGGATGCGCGAGAAATCGGTGACCAGCGCATCGTTCTCGGTCTGATATTCGATGCTGCCGAACAGCGAACGGAACAAGGGATTGTCCTCCACGATCACCGGCGCGCCGCTGAGGCCGTCGTTATCCACCACCAGATTGACGCGATAGCGCTGCATGGCCTTGTGCAGTGCTTCCAGGCGGATGTCGTCCTCGCTGTCCAGCGGCTTGAACAGCTCCACCTTATCCAGCACGTCCTGCTCGATCTGTTCCAGATAGCCGCCGAGCTTGACCGTGTCCTTGATCTGCTTCTTCAACTCGTTGCGGATCTCCTGCAACTCATGTTCCAGCAGCGGTTTGACCACTTGCCGGCGCAATGCGGCGAGCGCTTCGTCGCGACGTTTGCCCAGCTCGTTGAGCTTGTCGAAATAGGCGCTGATCTCGGCGCGCAGCTCCTGCTCGGCCTGTTCGATGGCCACCCGTTTCTCCTTGGGCAGCAGCAACACCTCTTCCTCGGTCAGGGTGTGGCCCTTGGCATTGTGGTAGGTGAACACCAGATGGCCGCTCTCGCGATGCAGGGTGAAGGAACGCTGGTCGGCACACACATCGAGTGCGGCATAGCCTTTCGCCTCTTCCGCTTTATATTCCTTCTCGATGCGTTCACTCTCGCTCTTGAAGTCCTCGCCGTTGAGGCGCTGCGGGATCTCGTGCGCCAGCGTCTTGCACAGGCGCAGCATCAGCTTGCGCAGCAGGCGTCCCTGTCCGGCCGGCAGGCGCAAGGCCAGCGGCCGTTCCGGCACATCGAAGTTGTGCAGGTAACACAGGTCGGGCGGCACCGGCCGCGCCGCCGCGGCCGCATGCATCGCCTGCTTGAGCAAGGTCGAACGGCCGCTGCCGATCTCGCCCAGCACGAACAGGTTGTAATCCGGCTGCTCCATGGCGAGGCCGAAACGCGCCGCCTGTTCCGCGCGCTCCTGACCGATCCACGGCAAGGGTTCGTCGAGCAGTTGCGCGGTATCGGCGAAACCGAGTGCATCGGGGAACAGGGTGAGACGCAGTTCGTTGGGCGGCAGTTTGCAGATCGGCATGGGGTGGGGTCCTAATCGAGCAGGCTCTCGGCCGGGTGGTAATCCATGGCGAAGGCTTCCGCCACCTTGCGATGGGTGACCTTGCCGGCGACGATGTTGAGTCCGTTGAGCAGCGCGCTGGAGCGCTTCAGC
Source organism: Pseudomonadota bacterium (assembly GCA_021822115.1). Next base: position 3,180 of record JAJZSA010000011.1, on the reverse strand, counting down.
GCAGCGCGGTAGCCGAGATCGGCCAGTTGCTGCACATAGGGCAAGGTGGCGTTGGTCAGTGCCAGCGTGGACGTGACCGGCACGCCGCCGGGCATGTTGGCCACACCGTAGTGCACCACGCCATCCACGATGAAGGTGGGCTGCTCGTGCGTGGTCGGCCGCGTGGTCTCCACGCAACCGCCCTGATCGACCGCGACATCGACGATGACCGCGCCCGGCCGCATCAGCTTGAGGTCTTCGCGGCGGATGAGTTTGGGCGCCACCGCGCCGGGGATGAGCACGGCGCCGATGACCAGGTCGGCGGTGGCGAGCTGCGCCAGCAACTGGTGACGGTCGGAGAACAGCAGTTGCACGTTGCCCGGCATCACTTCGCTCAGGTAGCGCAGGCGTTGCAACGAGACATCGAGGATGGTCACGCTGGCGCCCATGCCGGCGGCGATGCGCGCCGCATTGACGCCGACCACGCCGGCACCGAGCACCAGCACCTTGGCCGGCGCCACGCCGGGCACGCCGCCGAGCAGGATGCCGCGCCCTCCGTTCAGTTTTTCCAGATATTTGGCGCCTTCCTGCACCGCCATGCGCCCGGCCACTTCCGACATCGGGGTGAGCAACGGCAACTCGCGTGTGGGCAGTTCCACCGTCTCGTAGGCGATGCATACCGCACCGCTGGCCAGCAGCGCACGCGTCAACGGTTCACTGGCGGCGAAATGGAAGTAGGTGAAGATGACCTGGCCGGCGCGGATGTGCGGCCATTCGCGTTCGATGGGTTCCTTCACCTTGACGATCATCTCGGCGTCGGCCCACACCATTGCGGCATCCGGCTGGATCTGGGCGCCGGCGGCCTGGTAGGCGGCATCGTCGAAACCGCTGCCGAGCCCGGCGCCGCGCTCCACCAGCACCTGATGGCCGCCGGCCACCAGTGCCTCGACACCGGCCGGCACCAGCGCGACGCGGTTCTCGTTGGTCTTGATCTCCTTGGGGACGCCTATCTTCATCTCTGCCCTCTATCCGGTGACACGCTGCGCCGACAGTATAGGAGCAAATCGTCCCCGGGCGATCACATACGCTGGCCCACTTGCGCCACGGCATACCAGGCGTTGAGTTCGGCCGCGCTGCGCCCATTGCTCCAGGCGGCCACGTCAGCCTCGACGATGGGGGTATACGGGCCATGCTTGACCTCGAAGATGACCGCACCGGGATCGCGCGACAGCACCGCATGCCAGCCACCGGCCGGGATCTCGACCACGCTGCATTCGTCGCCCAGCTCGGCACGTTCGGTGACGACACCGGCGTCATCGAACAGCAGCACGGTGAAGCGGCCGCGCAAGGCGGTCAGGATCTCCCAGGTGTGCGGATGACGATGCGGCAAAATGAGGGTGTCCGGTTCCATGGCGATGGCCAGGCGCTGGATGGGGTCGGTCAGGTCGCTGTGCAGATTGCTGTTCATGCGCAGACGCGGTGCCTGGCGGGCCTGCTGGCTGAGTTCGCTGAGCGCGGTGGCGGTAAGTCGTTTCAAGATGGCCTCCTTGTGGCAAGGCGCGCATTCTACCGAAACCCTGCAGGGCAGTCGGCTATGCTTTGCGCCTGCGGCATCCCCCGCTAGAATCGCCCGCCATGTCCCCGCGCCCACGCCACCTGCTGTCCGCCCTGTTGCTCGCATCGAGTTGTGCGACGGTATCGGCCCAAGAGGAGACGGCCCGCGCCGAGTTCGTCTATGAAGTCGATCCCTACTACACCAACGCCGGCTTCAACATCCCGCTCACCGACAAACCCATCCCTACCATCGTGCTGGACCAGGAGACGCTGATCTATCGCGAACTGCTCAAGGATGCGCTGGTCCCGCGCTATATGACGCTGGAAGCCAGCGTGTATCCGATGCCGGTGCTGGGCACCTGGCTCAAGACCCATCAGCGCGGCTTCTACGACAGCGCCGCCGTCAGCGACAATCTCAATATCATCGAGACGCTCACCGCCGGCTTCCAGGAGCCGTGGGCGGTGTCCGCCTTCTTCGGCAACGTGGCCAAACTGCAACGCCCGGGTGACCGGGGCAAGACCAACAACTACGGCTACACCGGCTATCTGCTCAGCGTGGGCACCAAGCACATCGAGGACAACCAGTTGGTCAGCGACGACTGGTGCGAGCTGGAATGGAAGCTCAAGGGCCAGATCGAACAGGCCGCGCGCAAGCTGTCGTGGAGCTTCCGCATCGGCGGCAAGTTCAACCGCAACCACGACATCAACAACGTCACCTATCTCAGCCTGGCGCGCAATAACACCGAACTGAACACCCCGGGCACGGGCTGGCTGGACAACAGTTCGCTGGAGTTCCGCGTGCACTTCCTGCAACATGGCGGCAAACTGGTGCGCAGCGAGCTGATCGCCGGCAAGAAATTCCCGCTGCGCGAAAATGGCTACACGCCTACGTTCAGCGCCGGTTTCATCTGGACCAGCCCGGACGAGTATTCCGGCATACTGCGCACCGGCACGCGCAACAAGCTGACCTTCGTGTTGCGCCCTTCCCTCGAATTCTGAAAGTGAACGACCATGTGCGGCCTGTGCGGTGAATTGCGTTTCGATGGACAGACCCCGGACCATGCGCGCCTGCTGCGCATGACCGAAGCCTTGGAACGGCGCGGACCGGACGCCTCGGGCATGTATGCCGACGGACCGCTGGCGTTCGGCCATCGCCGCCTGTCCATCATCGACCTGTCCGAGCGCGCCCGCCAGCCCATGGTGGACGAGGCGCTGCATCTGGCGCTGGTGTTCAACGGCACGATCTACAACTACCGCGAGCTGCGCGACGAGTTGCAGGAGATGGGCTACGACTTCTTCTCCGACGGTGATACCGAGGTGATCCTCAAGGCCTACCATGCCTGGGGCGAGTATTGCGTGGCGCACTTCTACGGCATGTTCGCCTTCGCCGTGTGGGACCTGCGCGACCACACGCTGTTCATGGCGCGCGACCGCTTCGGCATCAAGCCGCTGTATTACGCGCTGGACGGCGCCTCGTTGCGCTTCGCCTCCACCACGCAATCGCTGCTGGCCAGTGGCGGCATCGACACCAGCATCGATCCGGTGGCGTTGCACCACCAGCTCACGCTGCATTCATCGGTGCCCGCGCCGCGCACCTTGCTCAACGGCATCCGCAAACTGCCGCAGGCGCACTGGATGCGTATCACG
>JAJZSA010000072.1 GCA_021822115.1 Pseudomonadota bacterium | reverse complement strand
ACCTATGGCCGCAGTTCCGGTTTCTGCGTCGACCCCATCGAGAAGAAACCGCTCAATCACTTCTTTCCAGGCAGCAGCATCCTGTCGTTCGGCACCGCCGGTTGCAATCTGGCGTGCAAGTTCTGCCAGAACTGGGACATCTCCAAGGCACGCAGCTTCGACAAGCTGGCCGACCAGGCCTCACCGCAGGCCATCGCCGCCAGCGCGCTCGACCTGTCCTGCCACAGCGTAGCCTTCACCTACAACGACCCGGTGATCTTCGCGGAATATGCCATGGATGTGGCCGACGCTTGCCATGAGGCCGGCATCAGCACGGTGGCGGTGACGGCAGGCTACATCCATGCGCAACCGCGCCAGGAATTCTTCGCCAAAATGGATGCCGCCAACGTGGATCTGAAATCCTTCAGCGAGGAGTTCTATTTCAAGCAGACCGGCGCGCACCTGCAACCGGTGCTGGAAACCCTGGAATACCTGTGCCGCGAAACCGATGTCTGGGTGGAGCTGACCACGCTGCTGATCCCCGGCCTGAACGACAGTCCGCAGGAGATTGCCGACATGTGCGCCTGGATCGCCGACCATCTGGGCACCGAAGTGCCCGTGCATTTCACCGCGTTCCATCCTGATTACAAGCTGACCGACATCCCGCCCACGCCACCTTCCACCCTGAGCAGCGCACGCCGCATCGCGCAGGAACATGGTCTGCACCATGTCTATACCGGCAATGTGCGCGACCTCGAAGGCGGGACCACCTTCTGCAAGACCTGCGGTGAGAAACTGATCGTGCGCGACGGCTATCGCATCCGCGACTATCGGCTGGATGAACACGGCCATTGCCGGCATTGCGGCACACCCCTGGCCGGCCGTTTCGGAAAATTCGCCCCGCAGACCACCTTCGGCCAGGTCCCGGTGCGCATCAGTCCGCGCTGATCGGTGCGCTATATGGCCGCCGCCTGTAGCGGGTCGCGGAAACGTTCGGCGATGGCAGCGAACTGGTCCTTCACCTGCAGGAACGCTTCCACCACATCGGGATCGAAATGCGCCCCGCGCTCGCGCGCGATGATGTCCACCACCTGCGGATGCGGCAACGCCGGTTTGTAGACGCGCGCCGAGGTCAGGGCATCATAGACATCGGCCAACGCCATCAGGCGCGCCGGGATGGGGATATCCTCGCCGCGCAGGCCGTAGGGATAGCCACTGCCGTCCCACTTCTCATGATGGCCGACCGCGATCTGGCGCGCCACGCGCAAAAAATGGTTGTTCAGCGACAACTCACGCTCGGCCGCCGAGATGGCGTTGCCGCCAAGGATGGCATGCGACTTCATCACCTCGAATTCCTCGCTGTTCAACTTGCCCGGCTTGTGCAGGATATGGTCCGGGATGCCGACTTTGCCCACATCGTGCAAAGGCGCCAGTTTGTATAACAACTCGACGTTGTCATTCGACAGGAAATCGCGGAAGCGAGGATGCTTCTGCAACACCTGCGCCAGCAGGCGCATGAAGTTCTGCGTGCGCAGGATGTGACTACCGGTCTCGTTGTCGCGCGTCTTCGCTAGCGTAGTCAGTGCCAGTATCGCCGCATCGCGTGTCAGCTCGACTTCGCGCGAGCGCTGGCTCAGCAGGGCGGTGCGCTCGCGCACCATGCGTTCCAGCTTGCCCTCGTGCACGCGCATCTCGGCATTGATGCGTTCCAGTCTGGCCTTGGCCGCATCCGACACCAGTTTCTGTACTTCCACTTGTTGCAACAATTCGCGTATCTCGAACTGTTGCAGGATGGAATGCAGGAAATTGCGGCTGAGGATGCGCTCCGCCAAAAGGATGACCAGACCGAAAACCAGTAGCAGGCCCGCCAGCACCTGTTGCGAAGCGCCGTGTGCGCTCCACACGCGCAGCACCAGCGGCACCAGGATACCCAGCGCATAAGCGACAGCAGAAGGCGGATGCACCGGATTCATCGAGATACTGCCGGCCAGCAAACCGAGCAGCACGCAGATCATCAGACCTTCGGTGATCAGATCGGGCGGAAAGAACCAGACCGCCGCCATACCCCACAACAGTCCGGAAGCGAGTGCGAAGAACGTGAAATGCAGATGCCAGTCGCGACAGTCCGCCAGACTGTGCAAGCGATGGCGATGACGCGCCCATTTAGCTAGCTCTACCGCATGCAACGCGAAGGAAGATGCCAGCCAGAGCAGCAGGCCGGTGATCAGTGTCTCGCGCCACAACAACCATACGAACAGGGGCTGCACCAGCAACTGGCTTAACACCAGTACCGGATACGTCTCCATGCGCATGCGCAACTGTTCTCGGCGCACCGGCAGACTATCGTTGTCCAAGGCGAAACCGAGCGCGGGAGAGACTGCCTCCCAGTGCCGACCAGACCTGGATACGGAGCCCATGGCATCCCTTTCCGGCAGCCGCTCATCCCGGCTACCGCATCACCTCGCTCTCACACCATCTCGCAAGAGAGATGCAATCGCGCCAGGCTGGATTGATAGCGATCGGACGCCTGGCTGAATTGGGCTTCCTTGCGTACCAGGGTGCGTGCGATGTGACGCTGCCCGCTCTCCACCAGATGCAGGGCATGCTGTGCCGCCTCGAGGAAATCATGACAACTGCTATGCAACTCATCCAGCAGCCCCATGTCGCTGATCTGTCCGCCGCTCGGGCCATGCAGCCACTTGCGCAACTGGCAATGCGCACAATGGTCGTCGTGGAAACAGGGGCGGCTCGTCGTGGCGCCATGCACATAGGCCTCGACATGCTCGCGTTGTTCGATGTGCGCCTGGATGGCGCGGATGCCATCGAATCGCTCCATGCGCACCACGTTGGGTTGGGTCTTCACACCGGTCAGTGCCCACATGATCAACCTCCATCGCTTCGAGAACGGGGGAGTGATTCTGCGCGTGCGGCAAGCGCCGGCACAATATGCCGAAAGGCCTATATCAAGGCCTATGCCTGCATATATATCCGGCCATACACCGGACTTCAGGGAACCCGTCGCACCAGGGCGAAACCGCCGCCCGGCGTACGGAAATTGGTGGTCTGGCCTTGATAGAGGCGGGCGGCCACCAGCTGCACCTGCCCGGCATAGACATAGCAACGCACATCGAACTTGAGCATCTGTGATGAACCGTCCGCCAGGCACACCTTGCGTTCGCCGGGTGCTGCCAGTCGCTGCGCCACGTAATCCGCCTGCATCACCTCATCGAACACGCGCTTGGTCATCTTGTCGCCGCGATAGGCGCCCTTGCTGCCGTAACCGCTCATTGGCTTGAAGAACCATTGCTTGCGCTCGCCCCACCAGCGCGCGGCATCCTGCGCATGCACGATCTCGGTACGCGGCAAACCGCGCTGCAAAGCGGCGATCGCCTCATCGGCGACGCCCGCGGCGCGCAGCGCCTCACCGTCGCTCAACCAGGCCAGCTTGCGCTTGTCCGCATAGCGGGCATGGTGCTGCGGCCCCGGCGTCACCACCACCTGCCCGCGCTGCCATGCCTGCCGCAACGACGGCACCTCGCCCAGCTCGAAATCGGTGAGACGGTTGTAGACCATGTCGATACGCTGACCGTCCAGATAGAGGCCGTCTTCCAGTGCCAGCAATTGACCGGGATCGGCCACCACGGCAGTGATGCCGTGCCGTTCGAACAGCGCTTGCGCCAGCAGGAATTCGGGATACAGGTATTGCTCCTGCGGCTGTTCATCCACGATGGCGACCGTGCGCAATGGCGCATCGCCGCGTGCACGTCGCCATTCTTCGCGGAACATGGCGATGAACACGCTCTCCAGATCGGGGACGCTCGCCGCCTCACCGTAGAGCTGCACCTCGCGCTGGCTATCTATCAGCAGTGCATTGAGGAACGCCCCGCCGGCATTGGTGTTGATCTCGATCAGGTGCGCGCCTTCGGCATTGAGATGGAAGTCGTAGCCGTAGAACACACCGCGCGGCGCATCCGGCGCGGCGGCCCCGAACGCCAGCTCCGCCGCGCCTATCACTGTCTGCATCTGCTGCCACTGCAAGTCGCTGACGAATACCGGCACGTTGGCGAACAAGTGCGGACAGCGTTCCTGCACCAGCGCATACCAAGCCTCGCCCTGCGCACGCAACGCCTGCTGCAAGGCGGCACTGTCCATGCCCGCCCACGGCAGGCATTCGCCATTCAGGTGCGCGATGAAATCCTGATCCACGTCGAAGTGCTCCCGCGCCGCAGCGGGATGTATTGCATCAACCACCGAGCATCGCCTTTTTCAGATCTTCCTGCGCCGGTTTGCCACCCAGCCATATCTTGAGCAAGGCACGCTTGAACTGCGCGCCCGCAATGACCCCATAGACCTTGCCGTTCACCGCCACCTGGGTACCCGTGGCGGGCAGGTAATCCAGCGTCACCACGTCGCCCTTCTGCGTCTTGCCCACGGCATCGAAAATAGCGGCCATCTGACGCAAGGCATCATGCATGGCGGAAAGCTCGCGTCCATCGTGATTGGCCTGGATCGCCTCGTTGAAAGCACCGTACAGCTTCTTGCCCGACAGCTCGCGCAACAGGTGCAGCTCAATGCGCAGCGGATGCTCGTCGGCGATCACCATGTCCGCCGAGGATTGGCGCGCGGTCAGATAGAGCGCGCCGACATAGACCTTGAACAACCATTTGGTACGCACGCCGGCGCCGTTCAACACCAGCGACTGCCCGGCCACCTGCTGGATATCGTCCAGCTTCACCCCATCCACTTCCAGCGCCGCCGCCGGCAACCCCAGACACAACAACCACCCCAACAGCGCGATACGCTTCATGCCTACTCCCGTTCAATCGAAATCGGCGCGCAGTTTAGCATCCCGCCCCAGCAGCCAGAGCAGCGCCCCCACACTGATCGCGGCACCGCAATAAAAAGTGCTCGCCGCCCCCAGGAATTGCCACAACGCCCCCGCCAACACGCTCGCCAGCAACATGGCCAAACCGCTCACCAGGTTGAACAATCCGAACGCCGTGCCGCGCAATTCGGGCGGTGCGCTATCCGCCACCATGCGCGCCAGCAAGCCCTGTGTGATGCCCAGGTGCATGCCCCACAAAGCCACCCCGAGCAACACGAACCACCAGTGGCCATCCCACGCCAGCACCAGATCGGCCGCGATCAGCAGCAACAAGCCCCATGCCAGCAGACGACGATGGTCGACGCTGTCGGACAGTTTGCCGAAAGGATAGGCGGTAGCCGCATAGACCAGGTTCATCGCCACCATCACCAGCGGCACGAACGCCATCGCCACGCCGCTCTGCTCGGCGCGCAACACCAGGAAGGCCTCGCTGAAACGCGCCAGCGTGAACAGGGCGCCGAATCCGACCACCGACCAATAGCTCCGGGAGAGGCGGCGCAGGTTTTCGCGGCGGAGCGGCATCGCCGGCGGGCTCGTCGATGTGCGTGGCGGTTCACGCACGCCCAAGTACAACAAGGCCACTGCCAGCATGCCAGGGATCACCGCCACCCAGAACACCGCGCGGAAATCGTCCGCCCACAGCAGCATCAAGCCCACCGCCAGCAAGGGGCCGAGGAAAGCCCCCACGGTATCCAGCGACTGGCGCAGACCGAATGCCGCGCCGCGCACTGCCGGCGGCGTGATATCGGCGATCAGCGCATCGCGCGGCGCACCGCGTATGCCCTTGCCGAGACGATCGGTGAGGCGCGCAGTGAGCACCAGGCCAGTGCCCTGCGCCAGCGCGAACATCGGTTTGGTCAGCGCGCCCAGGCCATAGCCCAGCACCGCCAGCATCTTGCGCTTGCCCAAGCGGTCACTGAGCACACCGGAGAACACCTTGACCATCAGCGCGGTCGCTTCGGCCAGGCCTTCGATGATGCCCACCGACAACACGCTGATACCGAGCACCGACACCATGAACATCGGCAACAGGCTATGGATCATCTCGGACGAGACATCCATCAACAGACTGACCACGCCGAGCACCCAGACACCGCGCGGGATGCGCTGCGTAGAAGATGGCGTAGTCATGGGGAAAGCGGCTTACAGCGCTTCGAAGATACCGGCCGCGCCCATGCCGGTGCCGATGCACATGGTCACCATGCCGTACTTCTGCTTGCGGCGACGCAGCCCATGCAACAGCGTGGCGGTGCGGATCGCCCCGGTCGCGCCCAGCGGATGGCCGAGCGCGATGGCGCCGCCCAGCGGATTGACGAGCTCGGGATCGAGGCCGACATCGTTGATCACCGCCAGCGATTGCGCGGCGAACGCTTCGTTGAGTTCGATCCAGCTCATATCATGCAATTGCAGACCAACTTGCTTCAACGCGCGCGGGATGGCCTCCTTGGGCCCGATGCCCATGATCTCCGGCGGCACGCCGGCCACGCTGAACCCCAGGAACTTGCCGATCGGCGTCAGGTTGTAACGCTTCAGCGCCGCTTCGCTGCACAGCAACACCGCGGCCGCGCCATCCGACATCTGCGAACTGTTGCCCGCTGTCACCGAGCCATCCTTGGCGAACACCGTGCGCAACTTCGCCAGCGCTTCCAGATTGGTATCGGCGCGCGGACCTTCGTCCTGCGCCACCTCGCGCGCCTGCACCCGCACTGCGCGGCTGCCCAGGTCCGGCACATGTTCGATGAGCGGATAAGGCGAGATCTCGTCGGCGAACTCGCCGTTGTCGATGGCCGCGATGGCGCGCTGATGGCTCTGCAAGGCGAAGGCATCCTGCGCCTCGCGTGACACCTGCCAGCGCTCGGCCACCTTCTCGGCCGTGAGGCCCATGCCGTAAGCGATGCCGTAACGTTCGTCGCGTTCGAAGATGGCCGGATTGAACGCCACCTTGTTGCCCATCATCGGCACCATGCTCATGCTCTCGGTACCGGCCGCCAGCATCACATCGGCCTCGCCGAGACGGATGCGGTCCGCCGCCATCGCCACCGCCTGCAAGCCGGAAGAACAGAAACGGTTGACCGTCATGCCGGGCACTTCCTTGGGCAAGCCGGCCAGCAGCAGCGAGATGCGCGCCACGTTCATGCCCTGCTCCGCCTCCGGCATGGCACAGCCGACGATCACATCGCCGATAGCCGTGGGATCGAGCGACGGCGCCTGCGCCAGTACGCGCGTCAACACATGGGAGAGCAGATCATCCGGCCGGGTGTTGCGGAACATGCCGCGTGGCGCCTTGCCGACCGGGGTACGCGTGGCGGCGACGATATAGGCTTCCTGTACCTGTCTGCTCATGGGACTGCTCCTTCGCATCGAGTGGGCCGGAAAAGATGAACTGCATCATACGTCAGCCCCCGCCCCCGGTAAATCGACAGCACCAAAACGAACGCCCCTTCCGTTCGCACGGAAGGGGCGTTCGTCGACGTACCGTAGATTACTTGATCTCGGACAACAGGGAGGGCGTCTTCACCAGTTGGCGCACGCCGTGAGCGTGGTCTTCTTCATACTTGTTGCCCTTGCACCATTCGCCGACTGACTTGATGTTCAGCTTGGCGCAGGAAGGACGCACACTCCAGGTCACCTGGTACTCGGAACAAGCGCTCTCGTTGTACTTGGGGCCGGTGGTGGACCCCAGAAACTCGACCGGCTTGCCGGTATCGGTCGGCAATGTGGCTGCGGACTGGATCGCATTGAAATCCAGACCGCCTTCTGCCACCAGTGTGTACACCTGGGCTTCTACACGCAGCTCCGGGTTCGAACACTTGGGCGAAACGCAGGAACCGAGGCCCTTGCCGCCAGGCACGTCGCAGGTGGTATGCACATAGTGCACCTCGATGGTGTCGCCGGGCTTCAGGTCGCCGTGTGCGCTCTTGCACACACCGTCGCCCGTCCAGGCCAGCTCGGCCTTGCTCAGCTTCTTGCTCATGTTGCACTGATAGCCGCTGCCGTAGCCTTCGTGGCCATCGCCGGCATAGATGGAGAAGTCTTTGGACTTGTGCTCGGCATTCTCATGGAAGTGGATGTTGCACAGGTGCATCTCGGATGCCGGCGGGGCCATCTTGAATGTCACCTTGTTGTCGCCGGACTTGCTGTCTATATCGCGCGGAGTCTGCGGGCCATAGCCCGTACATGCCGGCCCGGCCACTTCCTGGCCATGTGCCTCATGCTCATGCTCATGACCATGAGTCGTCGCGAACGCGCTGCCGGAAACCAGGCCCAGGATCAATGCGAGGCCTACATAACTCTCCCTGAGTTTCATATCTCTACCCTTCACAGTTCGTTGGAAAAATTACAGCTTATTGTGGTTTTTATATGCCGAACAGAGCGATGGCGGCCCGCGATTCTACAAGCAAAACCCAGAACCGTTGCAACTAGCGGAAAGCCTGCGTGGCAGCAATGCAACAGCCCCCATCTGCAGCCAGGAAAATGCAAGTACAAGCCCGAAAACCGGGCGCGGGAACAGGGAAATCCGTCAATTCAAAAGACTAGCCAGCTTGCGCCGGTAGCTCATCACCAGCTCGCCCGTACCGCCCAGCAGATTGAACACATCCAGCAAGGTCTTGCGCCCGATGTCGTCCTGGAAAGAACGGTCGCGGCGCACGATCTCCAGCAGCTCGTCCATGCCCTCAGCCGCACGGTTCGCCGCCACCAGCAGGTTCGCCAGTTGCAGGCGCGCCGCCAGATCGTTCTCATCCTTGGCGATGGCCGCGCGCAATGAAGCTTCATCCTCGCCCGCCGCCGCTTGCGACAAACGCGCCTGCGCCTGCAACTGCAACACGCGCGCATCCTTCAAGATATCGAAGTCGCGCAGACTCTCCAGCAAGGCACGCGCCTCCTCCGCCTTGCCCTGCCCCAGCAGAATCTCCGCGCTATCCACGCGCACCCACTCGTTGCCGGGATCGAGCTGCGAAGCCTGCGCCAGCAACTGCAACGCCCCGTCGCCATCGCCCGCCGCCCAACGCTGCTGAGCCGCCAGGCGCAACTCCTCCGCCGGGCTGGGAATGATCTTGTCCAGCCACGCGCGCACCTGCCCTTCCGGCAACGCCCCGGTGAACTCATCCACCACCTGGCCGTTCACCACCGCCTTCACCGCCGGGATACCGCGCACCTTGAACTGCGCCGATATATCCGGGTTCTCGTCCGAGTTCACCTTCGCCAGCACGAACTTGCCCGCATACTCCTCAGCCAACTTCTCCAGCAAAGGCTTCAACACCTTGCACGGCGCACACCACGGCGCCCAGAAATCGATCACCACCGGCTGCCGGAACGAGGCTGCGATGACCTTATCCTCGAAATCGGCTTGTGTCACATCTTGCGAAAACATCTGTTGCTTACCTTTCTTGCTCAAATCTCACCGAACTGATAACTGTAAATTCAATTCCGATGCTGACCCCAATGGCTCTCCTCCTGGAATTGAATAGACTTGAAAACACATATTTTCTATAACGGTTTGGGGGTTTCCCTCTCCCTTATCAATTCATCAAGCTCTCTTATATAGTCAAAAAATGATTTTTTCTGTTCAACCACGCTATCAATTTGTGTTGAAACAGGTGAGGATTTCACAATTGCCTCTTCTTCTTTCGCTTCTTCATCAGTAACAGGAATTTCGAAATGCTTTAGTGCTTCAGACAGCTTCGTATAAAGCAATATTTTTCGTCTGCGACTTACGCGTTCGGAAAATTCCTGCCGGAGGTGGTCATTGATGTATGCCTTATCCTCAAATAAAGCACCGTAGTCGGAATCACGAGAAACTATTACAAGTTCTGCCTCATTACGAAGAGCGCACTCAATCATCCACTCCCAATTCAAAGCATCCCCAATCGAAGTATCACCCTTTTTTCTAGGAGGGCACCCATGCATAAAGCGCCTGAATGCGCGCCTACGGATGACATGCCGGAACGGATCATTTCTAGTCAAAACAAGATTAGTTTCCGCGTGGAATAGCCGTTGGCATGCTTTATACACAGGGTCATGATTAACGGGATCAGCGAGAGCTTTTCCTAACTTTGCTTTTAATGCCTTTACCCTACTTGTCGCTGCTTTAATATCACCCTGAAGTGCTTTGGCTGTCTTAGCATCGGAAAACATTCCTGGGCGGGGTATATGCGTAGGAGGCTTTAACTCATGCATTCCTTCTATGATTGCAGCTTGACGATTCCTCTTATATTCCATTTCAAGCTGGTAATGCACAATCAGCCTATCAGAAACCTTTTCCAAATGATCAAGCAAGGTCAAGCCAGCCTCTGTTCTTGCTCTGTAAAAATCGAGCCAAATATTCGTATCAACAAATATTAATTTTTTGATAGCCATAATTAATTCCTCAACGGCTTACCGCTCTTCAACATATGCTCGATGCGCGCCTGCGTCTTGTCGGTGGCGAGCAGTTCCATGAAGTGTTTGATCTCCAGGTCGAGCAACCATTGTTCATCCACCAGACTCCCCGCTTCCACATCGCCGCCGCATAAGGTATCGGCGACGCGGCAGCCGATGTTGTAGTCGTGCTCGGAGATGAAGCCGCCTTCCAGCATGTTGACCATGGCGGCCTTCAGCGTGGCGATGCCAGTGCGGCCGGCGACGGCGATCTGGCGCTGGTGCAGCGGTGGGCGGTAGGCGGTGGCGTTGAGCGCTTTGGCTTCCTGCTTGGCGATGTGCAGCAGTTCGAACTTGTTCATCACGATGCGGTCGCTGGGCCGCAAGTAACCCATCTCTCTTGCCAGCTCGGCGCTCTTGGCGACCTCGCCCATGGCGATGTGCTGGAAGTAGCGGCGCACGTAGGGGAAGATGTCCACGCGATTGTCGCTGCTGAAGTTGTGCGCTTCGTTGGATGCACGTTGCGCCATCTCCTTGCAGCCACCACCGGCGGGCAGCAGGCCGACGCCGACCTCCACCAGACCGATATAGCTTTCCA